>NZ_JBEZEC010000006.1:0-442941 GCF_040648595.1 Micromonospora sp. NPDC049107 | reverse complement strand
GGCCTTCCTGCATCACTACAATCACCACCGACCCCACACCGCCACCGGCGGCCTACCACCCATCACCAGGTTGACCAACCTCCCTGGACAGCACAACTAGGCGGTGTCGGCATAGCTGATCGGCTGAAGATCGAAGCAACATCGATACCGAATAAAATTCCCTTCGCATTCGTTTCCGAAATTGCGTTAGTGGGAGCAATAAACGCGGACGGCGATCAGACGCGGACCCTGTTTACGGTTAGTTCCGAATCAGCGCTCGAACTGCTATCACGACGACTTACCGGGGAGCGTGCAAATTCCCAAGCTTCTGAACTGCTGGCAATCGGCGCCCGGCTCGATTCGGAAGAATATCAACTAATGAAGCGGGAGATGGACGAACGAGGCCGAACTAGTCGTGGACGCTATCTCAGGCACTCCTTCACTAGCGGCTCGCAATCGGGATTCGAGGTGGAGGATGCCATACGGCGATCAAACTCATATGTCGAGTTTCGTCGGAACCTGGAGGCACTAGCCGCATCTGCCGAAGAAGCCGCTCGTCAAGCGGAGGTCGAACCACTCCAAAACTTGGTTGGCACATTCTCTGGCGAGGCTGCCGTTATTCCAAAGTACGCACTGTCCATCTTGGAACGCGTAGCAAAACTAAGGGTTCTACATCTTCGTGACCGTCGCGACCCGGTTGGTCGAGAAGAGGCGCACCGCTTACTTGCGCTGAAAACACGGCGCAAGGGTCCTGAGGTATTACGCAACATCCAGGAGACGGTCCAATCTTTGCTCGGAGTTAGCATCGACGCGTTCGAGAGCGAGCACGGAGAAAGTCGAGCCGAAATGGATGTAGATGAGATCTTAGTTGAGATGAATGGGGCGGGTATTCGAGAGGCCCTGCGCCTTGTGCTAGACAACGAACTCGGCTCTCCAGACCTGCTGCTAGTAGAGGAGCCTGAGGTTCACCTGCATCCCGCCTTAGAGGTGAGCATGCTTCGCTACTTGAAGGCGGCCAGCGCTCGCACGCAGATCTTTGTTACAACACACTCGACAAACTTTCTAGACACCTCCGATATGCGTAATGTGTATCTTACTAGGCGGGATCCGTGGGTGACCGTCAGCTTGCTCGATTATGAGCAAGCCGAAATTGCCGTCCCGGAAGAACTCGGCATTAGATTGAGTTCGCTTTTCATGTACGACCGATTGGTATTCGTAGAGGGCGCCTCGGATGAAGCAGTGATTCGAGAGTTGGCACCCCGAGTAGGTGTGAATCTTGGGCAAGCGAACGTAGGATTCGTAGTGATGGGAAGTTCTCGAAACTTTACTCATTATGCTAGCCGTTCGACGATCGGCCTTCTTACCAAACGGCGAGTGAGTATGTCTTTCATCCTGGATCGAGATGAATCGAGCGATACCGATGTTGCCGCACTCCGCGCCCGCTTAGATGGCGCCGCCCACGTTCACGTTCTTCAGCGGCGTGAGATGGAGAACTACCTAGCCATCCCCAGGCCACTGACCGAATTTATACGAGAGAAGCGACGGCTCCTGGGCAGAGATTTCAGCGATGTGACTGAAGAATTGGTTACCCAGAGGCTGACAGAGTGCGCCGACAAGCTTCGACAGCTTGCGATCGAAAAGAGGGTCATTCGAGCAGCATGCCAGCCGGTATTCTTTGACCGTGAAGTCATCCTCGACGACAGCACCGGCGAGAGTTTTTCCGATCGAGTGGCTGAGGAACTTCGCCGCCAGGCAGAAACGTTGGGTGCACGAGCAGCAGAAACGGAAAGTTTGCTGAAAGAGGAAGAGAAAATGATCAGTAGGCAGTGGGAGGGAAGAAGACTAGACCTGGTTCCAGGTGATGAGCTCCTTGACTCCGTGTGTCGCGAATTCGGCGTCAGGTTCAAGAAGCGCCACGATGGGGTAAGGATCGCGGGTCTTATGCATGCCACAGAAGTGCCAGTCGAACTCACGCAGTTACTGCGGCGACTGGTCGCCTAGTTGTTGGCAGTTGCCGGAACTCCCCCATCTCAGGACCGGCTCACGCGCGCCGTCAATCAGAGTGGCAGCGGGTATCGCGCCTGCTGCCACTCATATTAACCACGCGTTAATTCGTATCACAATCGAAGAAGCGTGTTCCTACGCTAGAAGGCCATCGAACGACGCACGCATAGACGCAATCCACATGGACTCGACCGATACCCGTACCGCTGACGCACGCGTCCGAAAGGTCAATAAACTGTGCTCACAACGCCACAATCGCCGCAGTCTCCGCTGGCAACTCGATCCGGTCCCGCATCACCGTGACGCCCTCGCCCGTAGCCAGCAGCACCCGCCGAGCCACCCCAGGCAGCGACACTCCCTGCCCCCGCCCAGCGAAGTTGGCGACAACCAACGTGTCCCCCCGCCGCATCAGCAGGAACTGGTCCCCGTGCTGCACCGACACCGCGTGCATCCGAGGATCCGACAGGTCAGCCACCGACCGCCGCAACGCGATCAACCGCTGGTAGAACGCCAGCATCGACGCGTGCTCGGGCTTGTCCAGCTCGGCCCAGTCCAACCGCGACCGAGTAAACGTCTCCGGGTCCTGCGGGTCGGGCACGTCCCCCTCCGGCCACCCGTGCGACGCGAACTCCCGCCGCCGCCCGGTCCGCACTGCCGAAGCCAACTCCGGCTCAGGATGCGACGTGAAGAACTGCCACGGCGTGGACGCGGCCCACTCCTCCCCCATGAACAGCATCGGAGTGAACGGTGCCGTCAACAGCAGCATCGCCCCGACCCGCACGAGCGCGGACGACAACGACGCGGAGATCCGGTCCCCGGTGGCCCGGTTGCCGATCTGGTCGTGGTTCTGCAAATAGGCGACCAGCCGGTGTCCCGGCACCCGCGAGTCGAGGGGCCGCCCGTGATGGCGGTTGCGGAAGCTGGACCAGGTGCCCGCGTGGAAGAACCCGCCGGTGAGGACGTCGGACAGGGTCTCCAGGGAGCCGAAGTCCCCGTAGTAGCCCTGCCGCTCCCCCGTCAGCAGCGTGTGCAGCGCGTGGTGGGCGTCGTCGTTCCACTGGGCGTGCAGGCCGAACCCGCCCGCCTCCCGGGGCGTGATGAGCCGGGGGTCATTCAGGTCGGACTCCGCGATCAGCGACAGCGGCCGGCCCAGGTGCGTCGACAGCGACTCGACCTCGACGGCCAACTCCTCAAGCAGAGGGACAGCCCGGGTGTCCGGCAGCGCGTGCACCGCGTCGAGCCGCAGCCCGTCGACGTGGTAGTCGCGCAGCCACATGAGCACGCTGTCGGTGATGTAGCGGCGTACCTCGTCCGAGTGCGGGCCGTCGAGGTTGATCGAGCGGCCCCAACTGTTGCTCTGCTCGGCCAGGTAGGGGCCGAACCGCGGCGCGTAGGCCCCGGAGGGCCCGAAATGGTTGTAGACGACGTCGAGGATCACCCCCAGCCCGCGAGAGTGGGCGGCGTCGACGAACCGTTTCAGGCCGTCGGGGCCGCCGTAGGGCTCGTGCGGGGCGTACCAGCAGACACCGTCGTACCCCCAGTTGTGTTCGCCGTTGAAGGCGTTGACCGGGAGCAGTTCGATCATGTCGACGCCGAGGTCGACGAGGTGGTCGAGGCGGTCGATGGCCGCGTCGAAGGTGCCCTCGGGGGTGAAGGTGCCGATGTGCAGCTCGTAGAGGACGCTGCCGGGGAGCTGGCGACCCGTCCAGGAGGAATCACTCCACTGGAACGCGAGATGGTCGTAGCGGCGGCTCGGCCCGTGCACACCCGCAGGCTGCCACGGCGAGCGGGGGTCGGGCAGCGCGGTTTCGTCGTCGTTCAGCAGAAAGGAGTAGTCGGGGCCGGCCCCGGGCACCTCGACGGTCCACCAGCCGTCGGCGGCGGCGCGCATGTCGTGGTCGGTGTCGCCGGCCAGGCGTAGGCGTACCCGGCTGGCGTCCGGTGCCCAGACGGAGAATGTGGTCATGACGAGGCCTCCTCGGCAGCGGTGGGAGGAGCCAGCAGAGCAACGGGATAGTCCGCGAGGAGATTGTCCAACGGGACCTCCCCGCCACTGTAGACCCGGCCGGTGAACAGGTCCTTCACTTCGTTAACGCCGAGCGACAGGGCTGTGTCACACCAGCCACCGGCCCGTGCCAGGCCGAGCGGCAGCCGGGTCGCGACGGCGATCACGCCACCCCGGTCGAACGCCACCACGTGCCGGCCGACCGGGCCGTGCGCCGGCACCGGCCGGTAGGTGGTGAACAGCTCCGGGTGCGCCCGCCGCAGGCGCAGCGTCCGCGACACGACGAGCAGCTTCGCCGCTCCGTCGGTGTCGACCGGGGGACGCCAGCCGCCGTCGAGCCGTGCCAGCATCTCCCGGCGTACGTCGAAGTCGACCGGCCGCCGATTGTCCGGGTCGACCAGGGAGTTGTCCCACAGCTCGGTGCCCTGGTAGGTGTCCGGGACGCCGGGCATGGTGAGTTGGATCAGCTTCTGCCCGAGGGAGTTGCACCAGCCGGCCGGGGCGATCGCGGCGGCGAGTTCGGTCAGCTCGTCGTGCAGCGCCGGGTCGTCGTACATGCGGTCGATGACCGCGTGCATGGCCTGCTCGAAGCCCGCGTCGGGGTCCGCCCAACTGGTCGAGGCCGCGGCCTCCCGGGCGGCCTTCTCGGCGTACGCGTGCAGCCGCTCCCGCTCGATCGGCCACGCGCCGACGGCCGTCTGCCAGAGCAGGTGGGCGAACGCCGGGTCGGGCAGCGGCGCGTACTCCATCCAGGTCTTGACCTGCTCCGCCCAGCGACCCGGAAGCTCGCTGAGCACGGCGAGGCGGGCGCGCACGTCCTCGCCGCGCTTCGTGTCGTGGGTGGAGAGGGTGGTCATGCTGGCGGGCCAGCGGACCTGCTGCGCGGCGGCGTAGCGGTGGAACTCGGCCGGCGGCACCCCGAAGTGGGCGGGGCTGCCGCCGACCTCGTTGAGCGCCACGAAGCGGGTCCACCGGTAGAAGGCGGTGTCCTCCACGCCCTTGGCCATCACCGCGCCGGTGAGCTGCGGGAAGCGCTTCGCCAGCTCGTCGTCGGGGTCGCGCAGCCGGCGGGTGATCGCGTCCAGGGCGCCGGTCAGGTCGGGTCGGCGGCGGCCGGCTTCGGAGCGGGCGGCGGCGAGGTGCCGGGCGCCCTGCGGCGGATAGCCCCGGTAGACCGGGAACACCGCGGCCAGCTCGGCGAGCGCCGCGCGGGCCTGCTCGGTCGGCACCTCGGGCGCGAGCGCGGCGAGCCGGGTCAGCTCGGCGGCGAGCAGGTTGGTGGCGGCAGCCAGCTTCGTCGAGTGGGTCAGGTCCTCCCACGAGGTGCGCTGCCCGGTCAGCCGGGTGTCCAGCACGGTGAAGTCGCCCTCGGCGTCGGTGTCGACGAAGAGGCCGTTCACGGCGGCGAGCGCGTCGTACCCGGTGGTGCCGTCCACCGGCCAGTCCGGCAGCTCCTCGCCGTACTCCAGGATCTTCTCCACCACCAGCCAGGCGTCCGGCGCGGCCTCGCGCAGCCGCGCGAGGTAGCCGGCGGGGTCGCGCAGGCCGTCCGGGTGGTCGACGCGGATGCCGTCGACCTCGCCGTCGGCCGCCCAGCGCAGGATCAGCTCATGCACGGCCGCGAACACCGCCGGGTCCTCCACCCGCAGGCCCGCGAGGCCCGCGATGGCGAAGAACCGGCGGTACGTCAGCTCGGCGTCCCCGCGCCGCCAGGAGACCAACTCGTAGCGCTGCCGGTCGTGCACCTCCCGGGCGCTGCCGTCGCCCGTGCCGTCGGCGATCGGGAAGCGGTGCTCGTGGTAGCGCAGCTCCCCGTCGACGACCTTGAGGTCGTCCAGGGCGGCCGGGTCGTCGGCCAGGACCGGCAGCAGCAGCCGGCCCCGGTCCCAGTCGATGTCGAACCAGTCGGCGTACGACGAGTCGCGCCCCCGGCGCAGCACGCCCCACCAGGCCGGGTTGGCCGGCGGTACGGCGACCCCGGCGTGATTCGGCACGATGTCGACGACCAGGCCGAGCCGCTTGTCGCGCAGGGCGCGCACCAGCCGCTGCCGGGCGGCCTCCCCGCCCAGCTCCGGGTTGACGCTCCGGTGGTCGACGACGTCGTAGCCGTGCTGCGAGCCGGGCGTGGCGGCCAGCAGCGGGGCGGTGTAGAGGTGGCTGACGCCGAGGTCGTCCAGGTAGTCGACGATCGCGGCGGTGGCGTCCAGGTCGAACCCGGGGCGGACCTGGACGCGGTAGGTGGCCTTGGGAGGGGTGGCCGGCATGTCAGATCATCCTCTCCAACACGACGAGGGACCGGTCCGGCACCCGGATGGTGCCGCCCGCGCTGATCACCGTGGCGTCGCCCGGCTCCGGTTCGGCCGTGCTGATGACCCGTTCCCACTTCTGCCCGTACTCGCTGCCGGGCATGGTGAAGTCCAGCGGCGCGTCGTGGGCGTTGAAGCACAGCAGGAACGAGGCGTCGTGGTGCTTCTGGCCGTACTGGCCGCGCTCGCGGATGCCCTCGCCGTTGACGAACAGCGCCACCGAGCGGCCGAAGTCGTTGCCCCAGTCGTCGCCGGTCATCTCCCGCCCGTCCGGGGTGTGCCACGCCAGGTCGGGCAGCGGCTCGTCGGTGCCACGCCCGCCCACCGGCAGGCCGGTGAAGAACCGGCGGCGGCGGAACACCTGGTGGCGCTTGCGGAAGTCGGTGAGCGTGCGGACGAAGTCCAGCAACTGCTCGTCGGCGTTGTCCCAGTCGACCCAGGCCAGCTCGCTGTCCTGGCAGTACACGTTGTTGTTGCCGTGCTGGGTGCGGCCCAACTCGTCGCCGTGGCCGATCATCGGCACACCCTGCGACAGCAGGATCGTGGCCAGGAAGTTGCGCCGCTGCTTGGCCCGCAGCGCGAGCACCGCCCCGTCGTCGGTGTCGCCCTCCACGCCGCAGTTCCACGACCGGTTGTGGCTCTCGCCGTCCCGGTTCTCCTCGCCGTTGGCCTCGTTGTGCTTGTCGTTGTACGACACCAGGTCGGTGAGGGTGAACCCGTCGTGCACGGTCACGAAGTTGATGCTGTGGAAGGGCCGCCGCCCGTCGTCCTGGTAGAGGTCGGCCGAGCCGGAGATCCGGGACGCGAACTCGGCCAGGGTCGCCGGCTCGCCGCGCCAGAAGTCCCGCACGGTGTCGCGGTACTTGCCGTTCCACTCCGTCCACAGCGGCGGGAAGTTGCCCACCTGGTAGCCGCCGGGGCCGACGTCCCACGGCTCGGCGATCAACTTCACCTGGCTGACCACCGGGTCCTGCTGCACCACCTCGAAGAACGTCGACAGGCGGTCCACCTCGTAGAACTCGCGCGCCAGGGTGGCCGCCAGGTCGAAGCGGAACCCGTCGACGTGCATCTCGGTCACCCAGTACCGCAACGAATCCATGATCAGTTGCAGCGAGTGCGGGCTGCGCACGTTCAGGCTGTTACCGGTGCCCGTGTAGTCGACGAAGTACCGGCGGTCCTCCTCGCTGAGCCGGTAGTAGCTCGGCGCGTCCACGCCCTTGAAGCTCAACGTCGGCCCGAGGTGGTTGCCCTCGGCGGTGTGGTTGTAGACCACGTCGAGGATGACCTCGATGCCCGCCGCGTGCAGCGCCTTGACCATGCCCCGGAACTCCTGCACCTGCTGCCCCAGGCGGCCCAGCGCCGAGTAGCCGTGGTGCGGGGCGAAGAAACCGATCGTGTTGTAACCCCAGTAGTTGCGCAGACCCAGGTCGTGCAGCCGGTGGTCGTGCACGAACTGGTGCACCGGCATCAGCTCGATCGCCGTCACCCCGAGCCGGGTCAGATACTCGATCATCGGCGGGGAGGCGATCCCCGCGTACGTGCCGCGCAGCTCCTCGGGGATGTCCGGGTGCCGCATGGTCAGCCCGCGCACGTGCGCCTCGTAGATCACCGAGTGGTGGTACGGCGTGCGCGGGGGCTTGTCGTTGCCCCAGTCGAAGTACGGGTTCACCACCACCGACTTCGGCATGAACGGCGCCGAGTCGGTCTCGTTCATCGTCTCCGGGTCGCCCAGCTCGTAGTCGTACACCGCCGGGTCCCACGTGACGTCACCGTCGATGGCCTTGGCGTACGGGTCGAGCAGCAGCTTGTGCGGGTTGCAGCGCAGCCCGTTCGCCGGCTCGTACGGCCCGTACACCCGGTAGCCGTAGCGCTGCCCCGGCTCGATGCCCGGCAGGTACGCGTGCCAGACGTACGCGTCGACCTCCCGCAACTCCACGCGGCGCTCCGCGCCGGTGTCCCACTCGTCGAACAGGCACAGCTCGATCCGCTCGGCCACCTCGGAGAAGATGGCGAAGTTGGTGCCCATCCCGTCGTAGGTGGCGCCCAGGGGATACCGCTCGCCCGGCCAGACCTGCATGTCGCTCCCTCAAGCCATGGTGATGTGCGCGCCGGCTCAGCGGCCCGCGCGCAAGCGGGTAGTGCCCCCGCCCCGGGCGCGCCAATCCATCCTTTCAGGCGGTGACCGGAATCCACCTGTCTGATGCGCGCTACACCCTCAGGTGTCTTCCGTCACCATGGCCGATTTCGAGGTGCGAACCGGCGTCCGATGGCCTTTGCTTGTCGGGGGACACGCACCCGCGTGCGCCCGTCGGCCCTCGGCCACCCTTTTTCCACCCTCTCCGCCGCCACTGACGCCGGCGCGCCCCTCCATGCCTGGACGGAGACAGATGTGACGACCCTGCGGGTCGATGAGCAGCTCGCTGCCACCAAGGACCGGACCCACCGACCCACCGTGACCTCCCGGCCCCAGCCTTCGACCTCGCCCGGTCCGTCCGCGCAGTCCGGCTCCGCCGTGCCGGCGCAGCGCGGGCCCGGTGTACCGCCGCAGACCCGTCGCATCCTCATGCTGTCGTGGGAGTACCCGCCGGTGCTCGTCGGCGGCCTCGGCCGCCACGTCCACGCCCTGTCCGTGGCCCTGGCCGCCGCCGGGCACGAGGTCACCGTCGTCACCCGCCACACCGAGGGCGCACCCCTGGAGGAGTACGCCGACGGCGTGCGCATCCTGCGCGCCCCCGAAGACCCGGTGACGTTCCCCCTGGCCACCGGCTCCTTGCTCGCCTGGACCATGGCGTTCAACCACACCCTCACCCGCACGGCCCTGCGCGCCACCCAGGCCGGCGCGTACGACGTCATCCACGCCCACGACTGGCTCGTCGCGCACACCGCGATGACGTTGCGCGACCACCTGGACATCCCGCTGGTCAGCACCATCCACGCCACCGAGGCGGGCCGGCACCAGGGCTGGCTGCCCGAGGAGATGAACCGCACCATCCACGGCGTCGAGCAGTGGCTCAGCGGCGAGTCCAACCGGGTCATCGTCTGCTCCGGCTACATGCGCGACGAGGTCAACGCCCTGTTCGGCGTACCGGCCAGCCGGGTCGACGTGGTCGCCAACGGCGTCGAGTCGTACCGCTGGAAGGTGCCGGCACGCGACGTGGCGGCGGCGCGCGCCCGGTTCGCCGGCGACGGCCCGCTGGTCACCTTCGCCGGCCGCCTGGTGTACGAGAAGGGCGTCCAGCACCTGGTCGCCGCCCTCCCCCGGCTGCGCGAGCGGCACCCCGGGCTGCGCGCCGTGATCGCCGGCGACGGCCCGTACCGCGCCGAGCTGGAGGCCGAGGTGCACCGCCGTGGCCTCGGCGGCATGGTCAGCATGCCCGGCTTCCTCGGCGGCACCGACCTGCCGGCGCTGATGGCCGCGTCCGACTGCTTCGCCGTGCCGAGCATCTACGAGCCGTTCGGCATGGTCGCCCTCGAAGGGGCCGCCGCCGGTGCGCCCCTGGCCGTCGCCGCCACCGGTGGCCTCGCCGAGATCGTCGAGTCGGGAGCGACCGGCATGACGTTCCGCCCGCACGACCCGGACAGCCTCGCCGACGCCGTCGACGCGCTGCTGTCCGACCGCGAGCTCGCCCGCGCCATGGCCCGCCGAGCCCGTCGGATGGTCACCGAGCAGTACGGCTGGACCGCCATCGCCCAGCGCACCGCCGCCAGCTACGGCGCCGCCATCGCCAACGACGCCGCGTTCACGACCGAGCGCGCCGAACAGCGCATGTCGCAGGGCCGGGCGCTTCCGGCGCTGCCCGACGGCAACCTGCTGGCCGCCGCCGGCCTCCGCTGAGACCCCGCTCGGGTGATCGACCCGGGTTTCGTGAAGTCGGGGTGTCCGACGTCCTGGGACACCCCGACTTCCGGCAAGGCGAGTCGATCGCCGGGCGGCGGTCGGGCGTCGCCGCCCGGCGGTGGTCGGGCGGGGCTGCCAGACTGTGCGGATGTCTCATCCTGTCGACTCCCTGGATTCGGCCTTCCCGGTCGCCGTTTCGATCGCGCTGGACCTGATCCGGCACCCCGAGGTGGCCGCGCGGTGGTCGCGCCCGAGCGCCCTGCCGCACCTGTCCGTGGGTGGTCTGGCGTGCCACCTCGGACGGCAGGCGATCCGTGCGGCGGAATTGCTGCCGACACCCGCCGAGCTGCCCACGCTCGACTCGGCCGACGACCACTACGAACGGGCCTCCTGGGTCACTGAGGGCACGCCGGACCAGGACGCGGTCGCCGAGGGCCCGGACGAGGCTGACGCGGTCCGTGGACCGGACGACCTGCACGCCCGCTCCGGCGAGGCCCTCGCGCAGGTCGGTGACCTGCTGACCCGGGGAGCCGCCGTCGACGTGGTGCCTATCCCGTGGCAGGGCTGGTCGCTGCGCCGCGCCGACTTCCTGCTCACCCGCCAGTTGGAGATCGTCGTGCACTCGGACGACCTGGCGGTCAGCGTCGGCGTGCCCACGCCGGTCTTCCCGCCGGAGGTCTTCGACCCCGTACGCGACCTGCTGGTCCGGCTGGCCGTCCGCCGGCACGGTCAGTCCGCGCTGATCGGCGCGCTCAGCCGCAGCGAACGAGCCCGCGACATCGCCGCCTTCTGAGCCCGGCCGTGCACCTCGGGTCTCGACCCCAGGTCTCTGGTGCGTCCCCTGTCGAGCTGCCCCAGAAATGGGGCGGCTGCCCTGCCCCGCTGCGGGCGGCTGCCCTGCCCCGCTGCGGGCGGCTGCCTGCCCCGCTGCGGGCGGCTGCCTGCCGCGAGCCCGAAGCCCCGGGTGACTGTGACCGGCAGGTCCACGGACCTGGACGCCGCCTTGATCGACACGTGGCGCGACCGACCGTCGAGGTCGCTCAACAAGGGGCGGTGCGGCCGGGTCCGGGCAGCGGTGCGCCGTCCGCCGGGCCGACGCCCGCGAACCGGCCCGCCGGCACGACCGGGATCGGGGGGGGGTGAACCCACCACTCCGCGCCCCATATCCGGGGCAGCTCGACAGGAGGCGAACAACAGACCCGGGGTACCGCCGGGACGACCGCGGGCAACCGCGCAGAAGCGTCACGGACCACCGCATGGCAGGACCCTGGGAACGACGCAGGCCGCCGACCCCTAATCGGGTCGACGGCCTGCGGTCGTGCCAGGAGCGGAGGTCAGCGCTCGTTGAACGGGACGTAGTCCCGCTCGGCGGCGCCGACGTAGACCTGCCGCGGACGGCCGATCTTGGTCTCCGGGTCGCTGATCATCTCGCGCCACTGGGCGATCCAGCCGGGGAGCCGGCCGAGCGCGAAGAGCACCGTGAACATCTTGGTGGGGAAGCCCATGGCCTTGTAGATCAGGCCGGTGTAGAAGTCCACGTTCGGGTAGAGCCGCCGGGAGACGAAGAAGTCGTCGGCGAGGGCGATCTCCTCCAGCTCCATGGCGATGTCCAGCAGCGGGTCCGGCTTGGCCATCCGGCCCAGCACGTCCTGCGCGGCCTTCTTGACGATCGCCGCCCGCGGGTCGTAGTTCTTGTAGACCCGGTGGCCGAAGCCCATCAGCTTGACGCCGTCCTGCTTGTCCTTGACCTTGCGGACGAAGGACCGGACGTCGCCGTCACCGGCGTGGATCTGCTGGAGCATCTCCAGCACCGCCTGGTTCGCGCCGCCGTGCAGCGGGCCGAACAACGCGTTCACGCCCGCCGACACCGAGGCGAACAGGTTGGCGTTGCTGGAGCCGACCAGCCGGACGGTCGACGTGGAGCAGTTCTGCTCGTGGTCGGCGTGCAGGACGAAGAGCATGTCCAGCACCTTCGACATGACCGGGTCGACCTCGTACGGCTCCGCCGGCACGCCGAACGTCATGCGCAGCAGGTTGTCCACGTACCCGAGGGAGTTGTCCGGGTACAGCAGCGGCTGCCCGATGGACTTCTTGTACGCGTACGAGGCGATGGTGGGGACCTTCGCCATGAGCCGGACCGTGGAGATCTCCACGTGCTCGGAGTCGAACGGGTCCAGGCTGTCCTGGTAGAAGGTCGACAGCGCGCTCACGGCGGACGACAGCACCGCCATCGGGTGGGCGTCCCGGGGGAAGCCGTCGAAGAACCGACGCATCTCCTCGTGCAGCAGCGAGTGCCGCCGGATCCACTCGGTGAACTCGGTCAGCTGCTGCTCGGTGGGCAGCTCACCGTAGATGAGCAGGTACGAGACCTCCAGGAAGGAGGACTTCTCGGCCAGCTGCTCGATCGGGTACCCCCGGTAACGCAGGATCCCCGCGTCGCCGTCGATGTAGGTGATCGCGGATGAGGCAGCCGCGGTGTTGACGAAACCGGGGTCGTACGTCGTCATCCCGGTTTCCTTCAACAGCTTGCTCACCCCGATGCCAGCGGGGCCCTCGACCGCGGAATGCACCGGCATCGACAGCTGCCCGCCGGGGTGGTCGAGCTTGACTTCCGTCATGTGGTTCCTCGCTTCGCCGGCAGATCTACGTTGAATTGCCTTCGCTTCTACCGTAATTGCGGCTCGGGGGACACTGCCCGCCGTGGTTCGGCGGTGAGGTATGCGTCACCCGATTCCCGACCAGCAGGCCGGGAAACCCGCAATCCCGGCAGGCGGGAAGCCCACGAAAGCCGCAAACGACCCGTCCGCGGCAGTCCGCCGGACAGCCGGTTTTCAGGACAGCGCCAGGCGGCGCAGCGTACCCGTGGTCGTGACCTGATAGACGTCGAGCTGGTTGGTGCCGGCGTGGAACAGCCGGTCGTCGGTGAGCAGCGCGGCGAACCGACGCCCGCCCGGGTCGGTCGGCACCACCGGGACGACCGCGCCGATCCTGCCGTTGACGGCGACGGCCAGCAGCGTGCCGTCCGGGATGGCGTCCGGCACGTCACCCCAGACGAGCGCCGGGAGGGTGCCGGTGTCCGGATCGGTGGCCCGGAACGCGGCCAGGTCGGCGACGCGGGCGCTGCCGCCGCTGGGGCCGGCGCGTACCTCGGTGCCGACCAGCCGGTGCGGTGTCGGCAGCGGCGGTGGGGTGGGCACCCCGCCGGGGAAGGTGACCGCCTCCCCGGGGGTGTCGTAGAAGTGTTTCGTGGCGTCGGCGCGCGGGCTCTGGCGGGCGGAGCGGCCGTCGACCCGCCAGGGCAGGCGGATGCCGGCCTCGTCGGCGACGGTGGGCAGCAGGTCGACATGTTCCCAGTTGCGATCGTCCACCCGGCCGGTCTGCTGCCGTGGTTCCTTGACGAACATCGGCACCCAGGCGACCTCGCCGGCGGCGGCCCTGATGGCGTCCATCCCCCGGCCCTGCGCGCCCGGCCGGAAGCTCACCCCGTGGTCGGCGGTGACGACGACGAGGGCCTGGTCGTAGAGGCCGCTGGCACGCAGCGTGCGCAGCGTCTCGCCGATCAGCCGGTCGGTGTAGCCGAGTTGGGCGAGGTGGCGCTGACGGGCCAGGTCGATCCAGCCGGCGCCGTCGTTGGGCAGATCCTCGGGTGCGTCGTAGCGCGCGCCGGACGGCAGGTACGCCCACGGGGAGTGCGGCATCAGCAAGTGCAGGAAGTGCAGGGTGGGCCGGGGCCGCGGCTTCAGGCCGGCGAGGAAGCTGGTGAACCGGGCGGGCTGATTGTCGTCGAGGCTGTCCCAGCGGAACTTGGGGTCGGCCGGTACCGGCTCGGCGGCGTCCAGGCCGGCCTCGGCCCGCGTCCGCTCCCGGTACGAGTCCTCCGGGTCGACCGCGCTCTCCGTCGGCCCGGCGATCCGGCCGAGCAGCTTGCCGGTCTCCTTCACCAGCACGCCGAGGCCCTGTTCGGGGGCGACCGGCTGTTCGCAGCGGCTGGGCGGGCAGAGCCGGGTGATGCTCTCCTCGGCCTGGATGTCGTACAGACCGCCGAAGGCGGTGAAGAGGTTGTCCGGGTACTGCGAGTAGTGCGGCGCGACCGACCGCGCCGGGTAGCGACCGGTGAGCATCGCCGGCAGCGCGTTGGGCGTCCAGCCGCTGACCCCGGTGGCGTTGCGGTACCAGGTCGACGCCCCGGCCAGTTCGGCGAAGTGCGGGAACCGGGCCGCGTCGATCCGGCCGTCGCCGCCGAGCAGGCTGACCAGCGGCAGCTCGTCGAGGATCAGCATGACCACCGGCGGGTGCACGGCCCCGCCCTGCGCGGTGCCGACCGCGCCGCCGTCGCCCCGCGGCAGCACGACCGCCGAGGTGGGCGACACGAACAGGAACAGCGCCACGAACGCCAGCGGCCCGGCGGCGGCCAGTCGCAGCGCACGGCCCGGGGCCCGCCACCGCCGGTGCGCCGCCGCGCCGGCCACACCGGCCAGACCGGCAAGAGCCAGCAGGGGTACGCCCCGAAGCGTCGTCACGTGCCGGCCCACCTGCACGGCGAGGGCGGCGACCAGCAGGCCGACGAGCAGCGTATGGGTGAGCGCGCGGGCGGTCCGGCCGGCCAGTCGACTGAGCGCGCCCAGCGCCGCCACGGGCAGGGTGGGTACGAGCGCCACCAGCGCGACCAGCAGCAGGATCTGGCCGGTGTCGGCGCGGTGGAAGAGGAAGAAGTCGGGACTGCGGCCGAGCACGTCCAGCAGCGGCTGGGTGACGACCAGCCCGACCAGCGCGACGATCTCCAGCACCCGACCCAGCTCCCCGCGCCACCCCCGCTCCCACCGCCCGCGTTCGGGTGGGGTCTCGACGGGCGGGTCAGCCACCCATCACCGTCCGGTAGAGCGTGCGGGTGCCCGAGGGCAGTTCCAGCCGGTCGGTGATCCGGCCCCGGGCGGCGAGGAGCCGTTCGAAGGTGTCCCGCCGGTAGTCGGGGAAGAGTCCGTCGGGCTTGTTGGCCAGCAGCCGGGCGGCCATCGGGTCGTCCGGGTGGACGAACTCCACCACCACGGCCCCGCCGGGCGCGGTCAGCCCGGCCAGCCAGTCGACGACCTCCGGCAGCGGCACGTTGCGGCCGATCGCCAGGTGGTGCGCGAGAGCCAGGGCGAGCACCACGTCCGCCGACGCCCGCTGGGCGAAGCCGGCGCGCTCGACGCCGCGCCAGCCGCCGCCCGGGGACGGGTCGGCCAGGTCGACCACCAGCGGCAGGATCCGTTGCTGCCCCTCGGAGCGCAGCGCCCGGTACAGCTCGTCGACCACCGCCGGGTCCTGCTCGACGGCGACCACGTAGTCGGCGTGCCCGGCGGCCAGTCGGGAGTACCGGCCGTCGTTGGCACCGAGGTCGAGGACCAGGCGCGGGCGGCCGGCGGCGGCCACGGCGGCGACCACGAACTGCTCCTTGGCGACCCGGTCGCGGGCCGAGTAGCCGCAGGTGCGCTGGTAGTCCGACCAGTGGCTGCCGGAGGGGCGGTGCGCCAGGCGGCGGACCAGCTTCTCGATGCCGCGTACGGTGGCCGCCTGCAACTGGCGCGTATAGCCGGCGGCCCGGAGCTGGGCCTTGACGTCGGTGGTGCTGGCGGCGGCGTTGCGTTGCTGCATCGCGCCGTGCAGGTGCAGGTGGGTCAGGACGCCGGGGCGCAGCCGACGGGTTCCGCCGAAGAGGGGACGCAACTGCTCGGCCTCGATGCCGTCGACCTGGGCGCGTAGCCAGGGTTGGAAGTCCACGCCCAGGTGCGCGGTGAGCAGCAGCGGGTAGAGCAGGGTCTGGCAGAACTGGCGGTAGCCGGCCCACGGTTCGCCGTCGCGGACCGGCGTGAAGGAGCCGATGTCGATGAAGACGGGTTTCGCGCCGCGCCACTGGAGGTTGTAGGCGGAGCCGTCCTTGGTGGTGAACCCCTCGGCGAGGGCGGTACGCAGGATCTCCAGGTGCAGCAGCGCGGCGTCGCGCAGCATGGCGAAGGACCACTCGTACGGGTGCGAGACGAACGGGATGCGTTCGTGGCGCAGCACCGCCGCCCATTCGGTGCCCGCGGGCGCCAGCGTGGCCGGGGCGTCCTCGGTGGCGCAGACCTTGCCCGCCGAGACGAGCGTGGGAAAGAACGGGCTGGCCGCGAGGGTGCGCCAGTGCGCGGCGGCCTGGGCGTCGAGCCCGCGCAGCACCTCGTCGCCGACGTGGAAGACCCGGTTGGCGGGGTCGCGGAAGGAGGCGGGCTCGGGGCGTACCCCGGTGGGTGTGCTCGTCATGGTCGCCGCGACCGTTACCGCTGGTCGGTGGGCTGCCGGCGGAACCGGTCGACCAGCCGCCGCCAGTAGAGCTTGGCGGCGACCGCGACGCCGGCCACCCCGCCGACGACGGCCTGCACGATCAGGCTGCCCGATCCCGCGTCCAGGTAGGCCAGATGGATCACCGACCGCTCCTTCCCCTCGCCCGTCTCGACACCGGCGTCCCGGGGCGGCAGCAATGAGGCTTTTGACCCAGTAAGCCGGACTTGTCCATCACCGTACGCTGCTCGTCCGCGCCACCGCGCCCACATCCGAGGACTCCCAGCCCGGCCACAGGAAGCGGCCTGCGTCGGTAGGCTGCGAAGCGTGCGCTGGATGGTCGTGGACGCGCCACTGGACTCCTCCGGCGCTCGGCGCGGCGAGGAACGGGCGCCGGCCGCCCTGCGTCGGGCCGGCCTGCTGGACGCCCTGGCCGCCGACGACGACGGGCAGATCGACGAGGCCCGGTTGCGGGACCCGAACCGGGAGCCGGCGAGCGGGGTGATCGACGCCGCCGGCCTGGTCCGGGCCGGCGCCGCGATCAGCGCGCGGATCGGTGGGCTGATCGCGGACGGTCACCGACCGCTGGTGCTCGGCGGCGACTGCGCGATCCTGCCCGGCATCTGCCGCGCGCTGCCCCGCACGACCGAGCTGTGGTTCGTCGACGCGCATCCCGACTTCCTCGACGGCGCGACGTCGCCGACCGGCGAGGCCGCCGACATGGACCTGTCGGTGGTCACCGGGCACGGCCCCGCCGCCGCGATCGGCGTCGACGACGCGCTGCTCGACCCCGCCCGGGTCCACCTGCTCGGCCACCGACCGCCCACCGACGAGGACAGCCGTGTCGAGGCGGCCCGGATCGACCCGGCGATCCACCAGGTGCCCGCCGCCGACCTGCTGCGCCTGGGTGCCGGGGCGATCGGGGCGGGCCTGGCCGGCGGCGGCGACGGGCCGGCCTGGCTGCACCTCGACCTGGACGTGGTGGATCCGCGCGACCTGCCGGCGGTGACCTACCCGGAGCCGGACGGGCCACGGTGGGCGGACCTCGTCGCACTGGTCACGCCGCTGGCGCGCGCCGACCGGCTGCTCGGGATGAGCGTGACCGACCTGAACCCCGACGAGGACCCCGACGGGCGGCACACCAGGCGCGTCGTCGAGGTCCTCGCGCAGATGCTGACCTAGCTGCGCCGGTGGTGCATGCCCAGGCGCAGCAGCACGAAGCGCAGCACGGTGGCGACCAGGTTCGCGACCACCAGCACGGCCAGTTCCACCGACCGGGCGGGCACGGCGACGAGCGCGTGCAGCGCCGCCAGCGCGCCACTGGTCAACGCCAGGCCGAGGCCGAACGCCAGCAGCCCCTGCGCGTGGTGCCGACCGGCATTCCGGCTACCGGTGATCCCGAACGTCAGCCGTCGGTTCGCGGCCGTGTTCGCCACCGCCGTCAGAAACAGCGCCAGCAGGTTCGCCGGCTGCGCGCCGAGGGCGCCCCGGGTGGTCACGAACAGCAGCAGGTACGCCAGCGTGCTGGCCACCCCGACGGCGGCGAACCGGACCAGCTGCCCGGGAAGCCCGACCGGCACCTGTGCCGGTGGCGCGGCCAGCGGTGCCCGACCGAGCTGGGCACGTAGCTCGGCCAGGGGCAGCGCGCCGGTCACCAGGGACCGCCCGAGTCGACCCATCCCCCGCAGGTCGGCCAGGGCGGTGGCGACGATGTCGACGCGACTGTCCGGGTCGTCGACCCAGTCCACCGGCACCTCGTGGATGCGCAGCCCGGCCCGCTGCGCCAGCACCAGCAGCTCGGTGTCGAAGAACCACCCGGTGTCCCGCACGAGGGGCAGCAGCTCACCGGCCACGTCCGCGCGGATCGCCTTGAACCCGCACTGCGCGTCGGAGAACCGCGCGAACAGCGCGCCGCGCAGCAGCAGGTTGTAGGCCCGGGAGATGACCTCCCGTCTGGCGCCGCGAACCACCCGGGACGTACGCGCCAGCCGGGTGCCGATCGCCAGGTCGGAGTGGCCGGAGATGAGCGGCGCGACCAGCGGCAGCAGCGCCGCGAGATCGGTGGACAGGTCCACGTCCATGTACGCCAGCACCGGCGCGGACGAGGCCGACCACGCGGCGGACAGCGCTCGCCCCCGCCCCTTGGCGTCCAGGTGCAGCACCTCGACGCCCGGCAGTTCGGCGCGGAGTCCCTCGGCGACCGTCAGGGTGCCGTCCACGCTGGCGTTGTCGGCGACGGTGATCTGGAACGGGTACGGGAAGTGCTCGGTGAGGTGGGCGTGCAGCCGGCGTACGCACGGCCCGAGGTCGATCTCCTCGTTGTGGACGGGGATCACCACGTCCAGCACCGCCCCGGTGGTGGTGGACCGGGTCCGGACGGCGGGACGCGGGCTGCCGAGCGCGGTCACGACGCGTCCGCGCCGGTGCTCAGGTCGTAGACGGTGACCCCGTCCACGGTCTGCGCCGTGAAGGTCTCCTCGACCCAGGTGGAGATCTCCTGCGAGGCCGAGCTGCCACCGTTGGCACGGAAGCCACCACCGCCCATGAAGTAGTGGATCTTGTGGTCGGCGACGTAGCGCTGGAACTGGGCGAGGGTCGGTGACGGGTCGCTGCCGTTGAACCCGCCGATCGGCATCACCGGGTCGCCGGTGGCCAACTGATAACCGGAGGCGTTGTTGGAACCGATGGTGGCCGCCACCCAGGTGTAGTCGTCGCTGTCCCGCTCGAGCAACTCGCGCATCGCGGCGCTGGGCTCGCGGGCGTCGAGCAGCCCTCCCATGCCGCCGCCGCGAGCACCGGGCATCTGCCCTACGCCCGGAAGGCCCGGGAACCGCCCGCCGTCCTGGTTGCCGTTGCGGTTCTCGCCGCCCGGCACCGACGCGCCGTTGCGGCCGTCGCCGGGGAACTGCCCGCGGCCGGGGAACGCCATGCCGCCCGGCGGTCGTCCGCCGGGGAAGCCACCGCGGCCGAATCCGCCCGCCACCGCGGGGCCGGCGCTCGGGATCGAGCCGGTGTGCGGGGTCGCGGCGGTCTGTGCCGCGTACGCCGCCGGTCCCGCGAGGGCCGCCGCCGCGCCGACGCCCAGCGCCACGGCCCCCAGCCACCGGGGCAGTCGAACGGTCAACAGGAGAAGGGCCGCGCCGAGCAGGCCGGCGACCAGCACGACGGCACGCAGCCACGGGTACCAGTCGGGGCTGCGCCCGAGCAGCACCCACGCCCACCAGACGGTGACCGCGAGGGTGGCGGCGAGGGTCGCCGTGGCGGCCAGCGGACGCCACCGCTGCCACCGGGGCACCAGCACCGGTTCCTCGTCCGCGTCGGCGGCCGGGGTGGGCCGTGGTCGGCGCTGCCGCCAGAGCAGGGTGACGCCGATGCCGACCAGCGCGCCGACGGCCGGCGCGAGCGCCACGGTGTAGTAGGCGTGGAAGATCCCGGACATGAAGCTGAAGATCAGTCCGGTAACCAGCAGCCAGCCACCCCACAGCAGCAGACCGGCCCGGGTGCGGTCGGTACGCGCGGCCCGACCGGCCACCACCAGGCCCGCGACCAGCAGGATCAACGCGGCCGGCAGCAGCCAGGAAATCTGACCGCCGACCTCGCCGTCGAACATCCGCAGCAGGCCCGTCCGCCCCGAGAACGGTCCACCCCCACCGCCCATCCGTCCGGCGCCGCCGCCGACGCTGCCCACCTCGTCGCCGGTGATCCGGCCGAGACCGTTGTAGCCGAGGGTCAGCTCCAGGATGCTGTTGCCCTGCGACCCGCCGACGTACGGACGCGCGCTGGCCGGGACGAGTTCGACGACGGCCACCCACCAGCCGGCGGACACCACCACCGCGAGGCCGGCGAGCAGGAGTTGCCGCACCCGCCGCCACAGCCCGGTCGGGGCGGCCAGCAGGTAGACGCCGGCGAAGACCGGCACCAGCAGGAAAGCCTGGAGCATCTTGGTCAGGAAGCCGAACCCGACCAGCGCGCCGGCCAGCACGATCCACCGGGTACTGGCCGTCTCCAACGCGCGCACGGTGGCGTACGCGCCGCCGAGCAGCAGGAGCACGAGCAGGGCGTCGGGGTTGTTGAAGCGGAACATGAGCGTCGCCACCGGGGTGACGGCGAGGACCGCTCCGGCGATCAGGCCGGCAACCGGCCCATACCAGCGCTTCACGCTCGCGTAGAGCACGCCGACGGAGGCGACCCCGCACAGCGCCTGCGGGACGAGCATCGCCCAGCTGTTCAACCCGAAGATCCGCACCGACAGGGCCATCAGCCAGAGCGAGGCGGGCGTCTTGTCCACCGTGATCGAGTTGGCCGCGTCGGACGAGCCGTAGAAGAACGCCTTGCCGCTCACCGAGCCGGCCTGCGCGGCGGCCGCGTAGAACGAGTTGGCCCAGCCGGAGGCGCCCAGGCCCCAGAGGTAGAGCAGACCGGTGCCCAAAAGCAGGGCCAGCAGAGCGGGCCGGGTCCAGGTCGCCGCACGGCCCGCCGGAGGCGGGTGTTCCTCGGGGCGCGTGCTCGGGTGCGGCGGCCCGACCGGGTCGCCGGGCGTCGTCGACAGGGTGTCTGTTCGGTCCATGCCGCCAGCCTTGGCGGCCGAACTGGCGGGACCCCGTGCGCCGCCTATGCGTCAGCTGTGGGATCCGGCAGGCGGACGGCGAACACCGTCCGGCCCGGACGGCTGTCGACGCCGACCGTGCCGTGGTGCGCGTCGACGACGGCCGCCACGATCGCCAGGCCGAGACCGGTGCTGCCGTGCGCCCGGGACCGGGAACTGTCACCCCGGGCGAACCGCTCGAACATCTCCGGTCGCAGCTGGGCCGGCACCCCCGGCCCGTCGTCGGCGACGGTGAGGACGGCGGCGTCCGCCTCGACGGCGAGGGTGGTGGTGACCGTCGTGCCGGGCGGGGTGTGCACGCGGGCGTTGGCCAGCAGGTTCGCCACCACCTGGTGCAGGCGGGCGGCGTCGCCGGGCACGCGGATGACGACCTCGGGCAGGTCGAGCCGCCAGTGGTGCTCGGGGCCGGCGACGTGCGCGTCGCTGACCGCGTCGACCACGAGGGCGGACAGGTCGACCGGGTCCGCCGCGAGCGGCCGGCCGGCGTCAAGCCGGGCCAGCAGCAGCAGGTCGTCGACGAGGCTGGTCATCCGGGCGCTCTCGGACTCGACGCGGCGCAGGGCGTGCGCCACGTCGGCGGGGACCTCGTCGCGGCCCCGCCGGGCCACCTCGGCGTACCCACGGATCGCCGCGAGCGGGGTGCGCAGCTCGTGGCTGGCGTCGGCGACGAACTGGCGTACCCGGGTCTCGCTGGCCTGCCGCGCGGCCAGCGCGTCGGCGACGTGGCCCAGCATCCGGTTCAACGCCGCGCCGACCTGGCCGACCTCGGTACGCGGGTCGGTGTCGGCGGCCGGCACCCGGACGGCGAGCGCCACCTCGCCCCGGTCCAGCGGCAGCTCGGTGACCCGGGCGGCGGTGGCGGCCACCCGGTTCAGCGGTCGCAGCGTGGCCCGCACGATCAGCGCGCCCGCGCCACCGGCCAGGAGCAGTCCGAGGCCGACGACCCCGGCCTGCGCGGCGACCAGCGCCCAGACGGTGTCCCGCACACCGCTGAGCGGAATGCCCACGGCGACCACGACCCCGTTGGGCAGTTGCCGGGCCACCGCCCGGACGTCCCCCTCGTCGAGGGTGATGGTGCGGGGCCGGCCGTCGGTGGGCAGCGCGACCAGCCGTGCGGCGTCGGCGGCGGGAACGTCGGCGAGGCTGCCGCTCGCGGTGCTCCGCGTCGCCGTGGTGACGCCGTCGGCGCGGCGCACGGCGAGCGAGCCCGGCGGGAAGCCGCGCGGAGGCTCCGGCGGGGACGGTGCGGCAACGCCCGGCCGCACAGCGGGCCGCCCGGGGTCGCCACCCGGGCGGAACCACGGCGGCAGGTCGCGCGGCCGGTCCCCCATCGTCAACTGGGTGTCGACCTGGGCGACCAGCACGTGCCGCAGGGCCAGCGTGGTGAGCCCGCCGATGGCGACGCTGACCAGGGCGAGCAGCGCGACCAGGGCGAGCACCAGCCGGGTCCGCAGCGACCGGCCAGCCCACCAGCGCCGCAGCCGGACGAGTGCCCTAGTCAGCGGGTTTGAGGACATAGCCCGCGCCGCGCAGCGTGTGGATCATCGGCGGTCGCCCCGCGTCGATCTTCTTGCGCAGGTACGAGATGTACAGCTCCACCACGTTGGCCTGGCCGCCGAAGTCGTAGTTCCACACCCGGTCGAGGATCTGCGCCTTGCTGAGCACCCGGCGCGGGTTGCGCATCAGGTAGCGCAGCAGCTCGAACTCGGTCGCGGTCAGCGTGACGAGCTGGCCGGCACGGCGGACCTCATGACTGTCCTCGTCGAGGCTGAGGTCGCCGACGGTCAGCAGCGCCTCCTCGTGGGCGGCGACCGCGAAGCCCGAGCGGCGCAGCAGCGCGCGGAGCCGGGCGATCACCTCCTCCAGGCTGAACGGCTTGGTCACGTAGTCGTCGCCGCCCACGGTCAGCCCGGCGATGCGCTCCTCGACGGCGTCCCGGGCGGTCAGAAAGAGCACCGGCACGGTCGGGGCGTGCTCGCGCAGCCGACGCAGCACCTGGAAGCCGTCGAGGTCGGGCAGCATGACGTCGAGGACGACGGCGTCCGGCTGGAACTGCCGGGCGGCGCTCAACGCCGCCATGCCGTTGCCGGCGCTGCGCACCTGCCAACCCTCGTAGCGCAGCGCCATCGACAGCAGATCGGTCAGCGTCGCCTCGTCGTCCACCACCAGCACGCGGACCGGTTCACCGTCCGGGCGGCGCAACTCGATCCGGCCCGGCACGGTCTGCCCCTGGATGACCATGCCCCCCATCGTGGACACCTCCGCTGTGTCGCGCCTCTGCGCCGCCTGTGTGCCAGCTGTGCGGCCGGGCCGCCGAGCCACCGCTCAGCCTCCGACCGCGGTCACTCGGACACCCCGTACGCGTCGGTCCGGACGAAGCGCATGCTCCACCCGCCGTGGCCGTCGGGCTGGTCGCGCTCGTAGAGGTGGTCGGGGCCGGGCTGTGTCGGGCCGGTGCCGCCCGGATGCCGCATGATCCACCGCTGCGGAGGGGCGCCGTCCGGCTCGGCCGGTACCGCGCGGACCAGCCCGTCCGCGGGACCGCCGACGAAGCGTACGGTGACCTCGCCCATCGCGGCGCTCCCTTGCGTGACGATGCCGGCACGCTCGGTGCGTACGGCCCTGGGTCGCAAGCTACCGCACCCGGCGGTGACCCCGGCCGAGGTACGGCGTGATCGGCGGCCGACGCGGTTTGCCCAGCTCGGCCCCCGGGTACCGCGATTCCCAGGCCCCGCCGCCGGGCGGGACGAGAATGAGGAGTTGTCGATGCGGACGCTGGACGGGCGGTACCAGCTCGAACAGCGCATCGGCGTCGGCGGGATGTCCGAGGTGTGGCGGGCCCACGATCGGGTGCTGGACCGACCGGTCGCCGTGAAGCTGATCGCGCCCGGCCCGGACGGCCACCACGACACGGTGGACCGGATCCGCACGGAGGCCCGCTCGGCGGCCCGGTTGGTGCACCCGAACGTCGCGAGCGTGCACGACTTCGGCACCTCCTCGACGCTTCCCGGCCGCCGGGTCCCCTACATCGTCATGGAGCTGGCCGAGGGCGAGACCCTCGCGGCGCACCTGCGGGCGGGCCCGCTGGACTGGCGCATCTCCGTGCGGGTCTGCGCGGAGGTCGCCGCCGCGCTGTCCGCCGCGCACGCGAGCGGCATCGTGCACCGCGACGTCAAGCCGGCCAACGTCATGCTCACCCCGGCGGGGGTGAAGGTCCTCGACTTCGGCATCGCCACCCCGACCGGCACGGCCGACCCGATGCCCGACGGCATACTGCTCGGCACCCCGGCGTACCTGGCGCCGGAACAGCTCGACGGCGCCCCCGCGACGCCGGCCGCCGACATGTACGCCCTCGGCGTGCTGCTCTACTACTGCCTCACCGGTCGTCTCCCGTACCGGGCCCAGACCCCGGCCGAACTGCTGGCCGCGCGCCGGTCCCGGCCGCCCGAGCCGCTGCCGGAGGTGGACGGGCTCCCGCCCGAGGTGTCCGAGTTGTGCCGCTGCTGCCTGGACGACGATCCCGCCGGGCGTCCGACCAGCCTGGTCGCGGCGCTGCTGCTGGCCGAGGTCGTGGACGCCCGGGTGTACGTACCGATGGCGATCCCCACGCAGCGGTCGCTGTCGCCGTCGCCGTCGCCGTGGACCGAGCGGGCGGCGGCGCAGCCCACCGAGGCGCTGTCGGTCGTCGACGGGAGCTGAGCTGAGCGTTTCGTCCGCCCTCGGCCGGGTAGCCGGGCGGGTGAGCGACGGGAGGAACGCGATGCCGAGTCCGAGTTCCTGGCTGCATGAGGCCACCGCCACCGCCGAGGGTGGCCACGTCCGAACCGATGACGGCGGGCTCTCCACGCCGCTCGCGTCGCCGCTGGCGGCGCACTGCACCGGCCTGAGACCGGAGCAGTTGTTGGCGGCGGCCTTCGCCTCCTGCCTGCACCACGCCGCCGTGGAGGCGGCCGGGGAGATCACCGACGAGGCGCACACGGTCCAGGTGCGCGCCGAGGCGAAGCTGGGGCGCGACGACGACGGCCGGTACCGGGCCGACGTGCACGCCTCGATCTCGTCGGCCGGTCTGAGCCGGGCGCAGTTGGCCGACCTGGTCGAGTACGCCGATCGGCTCTGGCCCTTCTCCAGCAGCGACAACACGCGGCACCGGTTGACCGTCACCCCGGCCGAGAACGGTCGGCACTGAGGGCGGGCCCTTGTCGGCCGGACGGCATCAGCGGCGGGTGGCACTCTCCCTGATGAGCCTGATGACTCTGGAGCATCTTGATGCCTGAGAGTCATCACGCTCATCGGAGTGCTACCGCCGGACCGCGATGACCCATCCGCCACCGACACGCATCGTGGTCAGGCGTTCGGTGGACCCCCGCATCACCCGACAGGGGGATGACCGGAGCCCCGCAGAACATCACCTCTCGGTGGGGCGCGATGACCACCTTCACCTGGCGAATCGGAAATACCCGTCTCGTCTGATCGGCGAAGTTGTGCCGACATAACCGGCTTTCGCCCATTGCCACGCCCACGATTCGGGCAAATTGTGGCGCATGCCACTGTTAGGGCCGATGGCAGCGGGCGACCGACTATCTAGCCTCGGCGGGTGCATCCCGACGACCCCACCGCCCAGAAGCTGACCGACGCGCCCTCGACCACCCGCACGAGGGACGCCGCATCAACCGAACGGACGATCGGCCGTCACCGGGCCCCCGAACCGCCGCCGCGCCGCGCCCTGCTCGGCTCCACCCCGGTCCGGGTCGCCCTGGCCACCGGCGTCACCTGCTGCCTCGGCCTGGGCGCGTTCGCCGCCGCCCGCGACGGGCAGGAAGCCCCGCAGCCCGTCCGGCCGATCGCCGACGCGCTGGCCGACCGTGCCGCCATCGCCGACGAGCGCGCCTCCCGGTCGCTGGACCGCGACCTCGCCCCGGCCCGGGTCCTGCCCAACCCGACGGCCGCGCCGACCCCGACGCCCACCGTCACCCGCAAGGCGCCGAAGAAGCCGGTCAAGCCCCGCCGGCCGCGCCCGGTCGCCGGGCTCGACCAGCAGCAGATGGACAACGCGAAGATCATCGTGGACGTCGGCGTGGGGCTGAAGATGCCGCGTCGCGCCCTGGTCGTGGCGCTCGCCACCGCGATGCAGGAGAGCAACCTCTACAACCTGGCCAGCGACGTGCTGCCGGAGTCGAGCGAGTACCCGCACCAGGGCAGCGGCTCCGACCACGACTCGGTCGGGCTGTTCCAGCAGCGGCCCAGCAGCGGGTGGGGCACGGTCGCCGAGCTGATGCGCCCGTCGTACGCCGCCCAGGCCTTCTACACCGCCCTCGCCGAGATCCCCGGCTGGCAGGACATGAGCCTCACCGCCGCCGCCCAGGCCGTGCAGGTCTCGGCGTACCCCGACGCGTACGCCCCGCACGAGGACCGGGCCACCACCGTGGCGGCCGCGCTGCTCGCCTGAGGCCGTCTCAGCGGGTGCCGGCCGCCGCCGTGGGCGTGTCGGCCGGCACCGGCTCGACCGTCACGCCGACGAGGATCTCGTCCGCCAGGGCCTCGCGACGGCGGCGCGCGTGCAGCGCCTCTTCGAAGTCACGCCGGGCCTGCACGGCATCCGCGTACGCCTGCTCCCGGACCCGACGGGCCTCCTCGCGGGCCTCGTCCAGCGCGCGACGGGCCTGCGCCAGGATCTCGTCCGCCTCCTGACGCACCGCGTCGCCGGCCCGGCGGGTGGCGGCGGCGTCGCCCAGGTCCAGTCGCTGGAGCAGCCCGCTGAGCCAGGTCGCCTCCTGGCGGATCTCGTCCCACTCCCGGGTCGCCCCGGCCGCGCCCTCCGCCCGCGCCGCGAGCCGGGACAACCTGATCCCCAGCTCATCCAGGCAGGAATCCACCTGTCGCTGGTCGTAGCCGGTCTTCACGACGGAGAACCTCATACTGTCGCCCCCAGGCAGCCGCTGTTACTTCCCCACCTGGATCCTCGGGCGCGACGACATCCACCGAGGCGGTTCGGGAAAATTGTTCAGCATGCGCGGGACGGGCGGATCAGGGGCGCTTGGGCAGCACGACCACGCGGCCGAAGAACTCGTCGATCCGGCGCACCACGTCGTTGAAGTCGTCCAGGTCGATCGGCTTGGTGACGTACGCGTTGGCCTGCAACGTGTAGCTGCCGACGATGTCGGTGTCCGCGTTCGAGGTGGTCAGCACCACGATCGGAATGG
The DNA here is from genome assembly GCF_040648595.1 of Micromonospora sp. NPDC049107. Classification (NCBI taxonomy): domain Bacteria; kingdom Bacillati; phylum Actinomycetota; class Actinomycetes; order Micromonosporales; family Micromonosporaceae; genus Micromonospora; species Micromonospora sp. NPDC049107. Next base: position 415,706 of record NZ_JBEZEC010000006.1, on the reverse strand, counting down.
TCCGCAGATCCTCGTCCTGCTTGACCGCCCCGAGCACCTGACGCCCGTCCATCCGCGGCATGTTGAGGTCGAGCAGGATCACGTCCGGCCGGCGGGCCCCGGAGTGGCGACCCTCGGCCCGGAGGAACTCCATCGCCTCCTCGCCGTCGCTCACCACGTCGATGATCTTCTCGACGTCGGAGTCGGCCAACGCCTCCTCGATCATCAGCACGTCGCCGGGATCGTCGTCGACCACCAGGATGCGTACCGGCTGCGGGCTGTCGCCCATCACTACCTGCCTCGGGTGTCGGCGGAGAATGGAAACCGGACGGTCACCATGCTGGCGGGGAAATCTAGCCCATCAGAGGGCGCTGTGGGACGCCGGGTCAGCCGTGTCGGGAACGTAGCGGAGCACGTCGGCCAGACCGGTGATCCGCAACACGCGCTCGACCCGACCGGCGGCGCCGGTGATCCTCAGCCAGCCCCCGTCGGCCGCGGCCTGGTTGTCGCCCCGGACGAACACCGCCATCCCGGTGGAGTCGCAGAAGGTCAGGTCGGTGAGGTCGAGCAGCACCCGGCGCTCACCGGCGGCGGTGAGCCGGTCGATGGCGGCGGCCAGCTCGTCGGCGGTGCTCAGGTCCAGCTCACCGGCGAGCCGCAGGCAGGCGACACCGCCCTCGCGCTCGGCGTCGCTGACACTGAACGTCACCGTCTCCCCCTCGCTCGCTCCACCGGCGGGTGGGACGTTTGCAGTGCGGCAAGTATACGCAGGGGGGTACGACGCTCCGCAGCGCGTGGTGATCGTCTGGCCGACCCGGGTCAGCCGGCGGAACGGGACGCGGCGGCCAGCCCGGCACGCCCCAGGGCCAGCGCGTGCGCTGCCCGGGGGTAGTCCCGCAGCTCGGCGGCGAAGTGCTCCAGGGTGAGTTCGACGGCGCTGGCCGGCACCCGCCGGCTCGTCAGGATCTCCGCGAGCCAGTCGACGAATTCGGTGAACAGCGAGGCGTCGTCGACGTACAACGCGGCGGCCAGCGAGTCCAGGATGTGACCCAGGTCGCTCACCGTCGAGTCGAGCTGGGTGGCCGTGTACTCGCGCGTCGCCGGCGCCTTCGCCCGCAGATCGGTCAGCGCGCTGTCGATCAGATCGCCACGGCGGCGGACCAGACTCGCGTACTCGTCGTCGGCCAGGTGCGCGAGTCGCGCCGCCGGCGCCCGCCGTAGCGCCCGCTCGTCGGCGATCAACTCGGCCGCCGCCGGCGCGTTCGGCGCCCAGGCCGCGCCGAGCCGGGCCGCCCACCGGCCGTCCGCGCCGAAGCCCCGCCCGCCGACCACGACCGGCACGTCCGAACGCCGGCACGCCTCGATCATCCGGTGGGCGTGCGGCAGCCGCATCGGCAGCGCGCAGGCCAGCGCGACCGCCTGCGCGTCGTGCCGGTGCAGGTACGACACGAGGTGCGCCGCCGGCACGCTGGCGCCCAGGAAGGTCACCTGCCAACCGCGGAGCCGCAGCACCTCGGCCACCAGCCGGGGCGGCAGGGCGTGCCACTCGCCGTCCATGCAGGCCACCACGACATGACCGCCGGTCGCACGCGGTTTGGCGTGCGCCGCCACGGCGGCCACCACCCGCTCGCTGATGTGGGTGGCCGCGTGCTCCTGCGCCACGCTCCACTCGTTGCGGGCCCACCGCTCACCCACCTCGGCCTGTGCCGGCGCGACCAGGTCGAGCAGCACCCGCTCCGGCGGCACGCCCGCCTCCAGCAGGCCGATCGCCACGTCGATCGCGGCGTACTCGTCGGCGTCGGCGAGGCAGGCCAGATAGCCGGGGTAGGCGTCGGTCGGTTCCGTTGTCGCGGCGGGGGCGGTCACGCGGGGCTCATCCTCTGCTCGTCGGCGGTCGTCGGCGGGGGAACGGCGTGCAGGTGCCGCGCGCCACGACCGGGGCTGACCGCGCGCAGCGCCAGGACGGCGATGTCGTCGTGGTCGCCGTGCCCCAGCCAGTCACAGGTGACCTGCTCGACGCGCTCGGCCAGGGCCGGCGCCGGCATGCGCTGGCAATCCGTCACGGCCGTCACCAGCCGCTCCGCGCCGAACTGCTCGTCGCCGCGACGACCCCCACGGGCCTCGGTGACACCGTCGCTGTAGAGCAGGCAGGTCTCGCCCGGCGCCAGGCGTACGGTCACCTCGCCGACGCGCGGGTCGGGCACCACCCCGATCAGCATGCCGCGCAGCGGCACCACCTCAACCTCGCCCGAGCCGCGCAGCACCAGCGGCGGCAGGTGCCCGCCCCCGGCCATCGTGAGGGTGACGCCTCCGTCGCGCTGCGGACGGGCCACGCCCAGCACGATGGTGGCGAAGCGGCCCTGGCCGTTGGCCTGGGTCGTCTCGAACAGGGCGTCGTTGAGCAGCCGCAGCAGCCGGCCCGGGTGGGACTCCACCCGGTGCAGCGCCTGCAGGCACTGGCGGAGCTGACCGGTGAACACGGCCGCCTCGACGCCCTTGCCGGAGACGTCGCCGAGGAAGAAGACGGAACCGCCGTCGGCGAGCCGGTGCGAGCCGTAGAAGTCGCCGCCGATGCGCAGTCCCGCCTGCGCCGGACGGTACGCGGTGCCCCACTGCACGCCGGCGGTCTCGGTCGGCTCGACCGGCAGCAGGCTGGCCTGCAGGGTGTCGGCGACCTCCGCCTGGTCGCGGTAGAGCTGGGCGGTGGTCAACGCCGCGCCGGCGCGGGCCGCGAACGCCCGGATCAACTCGACGTCGTCCTCGTCGTACCAGCGGCTGGAGCGCCGGGCGACCAACAGCACCCCGACGGGGGTGTCGCGGCCGGGCAGCGGGACGACCCGGGCGGTGCTGTCGACGCCCGTGAGGCCGGGCAGCCAGCCGGCGTCGACCGCCTGCTCCACCAGCCAGTCGACCGTGTGCGGCTCGACACCGGTCAGCCCGTCGGCGATGGCCGCGGGGAGGGTGACGCCGGTCAGGACGCCGCCGTCGACCATCGGGGCCTCGTCGTCGACCCGGGTGGCCCGCCACCAGCGGACCCGCCCCGCGCGGGGCGCGAGCACCAGCACCGCCACCTCGGCCAGGGTCGGCACGGCGAGTCTAACGACCGCGGCGGCGGCCCGGTCGGGGTGCAGCGGGTTGCCCAGCTTGTCGCCCACCACGGCCAGGAAGGCCGACCGGGCCCGCTCGGCGAGCAACGCGTCGGCGCGGCTGACGCTCTCGGTGACGTCCTCGACGTACCAGCAGCAGCGGCCGGCGGACAGCGGCATCCGGCGGGCGGTGAGCCGACGGTCGTGGTGGGTGAAGTTCCCGGGCACGCCCTCGCCCAACCCCGGCACGCCGGACGCGGCCAGCGGTTCACCGGGTACCACCTCGGGCAACAGCCGCTCGGCCACCGGGCTCACGTGCCGGACGACACCGTCGGCGTCGCAGACCACCAGGCCCTCGCGGAAGTGTTCGACGACCTCGGACCAGTCCGGAGTGGCCTGGTCACGGTCGGGGGCCAACGGCGGCAGCGCGGGCGCGGGCCAGGACGGTGCGTCGGCGGACCACGCCGGGGCCCGTGTGGTACTCGGCGTGGAGATCCGTCCGTCGCCCGGGTCCCAGTCCCTGACGTCGGAAGCAGTCACCAGCTGAGCCTCACTCCTTGTCGTCCACCCGAACGTGCACTGTCCACCCACCCTACGCCGGTGCGCCGTGACCGGCATCCGACAGCAGGTCGGGCCCCGGTTCCGGTAGCGAGCGGCCCCGCTCGACGGTTGTTACGATCCCCTCGCGCCGGTCGGAGTGCCGGCCCGGGGGAAGGGGCCTGATCGTGCTGTCGGAAGGGCGTAGGGCCGACGCGAAGCCACTGAGCGTCGCCGTCGACCGGTCCGACCCCGACGTGCCCCTGATCCGCGTCGGCGGCGAGCTGGCGTACGCGACCTCGGCCCCTCTGCACGCCGAGATCGACCGGATCCTCGCCGACGCGCCACGCGCGATCGTGCTGGACTTCGCCGATCTGACCTTCATCGACAGCACCGGTCTCGCCGTGATCGTGCACGCCTGGCGGGAGGGCCAGGCGGTCGGCGCCGGGCTGCGGCTGCGCTCGGTCCCGCGCTTCCTGGCGACGATCCTGGACATCACCGGGGTGGCGACGCTCCTCGGTCGGCCGGTGCCCATCGCTCGTCCGGAGGGCGGCCCCGACGCCGAGGCGTCCGCCGCCACGGCGTGATCCGGCGACGCGCAGCCCCCGGGTTTGCGTTCCGCGTGCGGACTGGGAACATGGTGCAATGCCCCACCAGCTGTTGACCATCGAGGTGAGCCGGCCCGACGCCGGTCACGTCCGGCTACGGCTGACCGGCGAGCTCGACTACGACACCGCGCCGGAGCTGGTGGCCGCCGCGGCCGGCCTGCACGGCGAGCCGCAGGTGACGATCGACCTGAGCGGCGTCGGCCTCTGCGACTCGTCCGGGCTCAGCGCCCTGCTGATCGCGCGTCGGAGCGTCGGCGCGATCCGGCTCACCGGGGTCAGCCCGCAGATCCAGCAGTTGCTGGATCGCACCGGCCTCACCGAGCTGCTGGCCGTGCAGGGCGACGACGAGCTGCGCGCCACCGGCTGACGGCCGCACCGAGCGACCACCCCACGCGCGAGGGGGCCCCCGACCCTGGGACCTGGGGCCGGGGGCCGGAGAAATGCCTAGGGCGCGGTCATCGGCTGGAGTCGGGGCCCGCCGTCGCGCAGTTCGACGGTCGACGGAGGTTCGATGTCGTCGGGTTCCCCCGAGTCGGGCGTCTGGTACAGGTAGCGGACAAACTCCCCACCCGCCTCGTTGTCGTCCGCACCCGGCCACTGGCCGATGCAGTCCATTCCGACCACTTCCCGGCCGGTTCCGTCGGCCTCCTCCAGCAGCGCCCACAGGCTCACCGGGTAGCACCGGGTGGCGTCGGGCGTGAGCTGCCAGCGGGCGTACCAGCCGGGTCGAGCGGGAACGATCTCGACGATCCGTTTCATGACGACCTTCCTTCCGCGTACCTCGGAAGAACTGCCTCCTGCCCCGATCCTGCGGGCCGCACGGGTGAGCGCCCCTCACCCCGGGCGGATGAAGCCCGGCCGACGCTCAGCCCTACTCGGCCGGCAGCGTCCGTTTCGGCTCCCGGGACGACGGGAACGCGACCGTCGCAGGATCGATCCCCAGCGGAAGGGGCGTCACGATGCGCAAGCAGATGGAGGGCGACAACCAGCGCCGCCGGGCGTTGGCCCGGCAGGCCCGCGAACAGGGCGGCCAGCCCAGCGAGTACGGCGCGAGCCTGAGCGCCTCCAAACAGCTCACCAGCCTGGACCAGAGCAGACGGGCCGGCCCGCCGCCGGCCGGACGGCACAAGGCGGACACCACGCGTGGTGGACCGGCCCCGCCGTCGAGGGGTACCCCGGACAATCCGCGACCGCAGCCGCCTCCCGGTGGCGCGGCCGGTGTGACAAGTCTGGGATACCGGGATCTGGTCGAGGATGTCCGACGTCGGTCCGGGGTGGACTTCCGGACGGCGAAGGTGGGCGCCGAGGCGACCGTGCTGGTGCTGGCCTTCGCGCTCGACACGGCGGAGCGGCAACGACTGCTCGCCGCCGTGCCGAACTCGCTGCACGACGTGGTGCCCGTGGACGGCATCGAGCGGCACCGCGATCTGCCCGGCTTCCTGGCCGAGGTGGGCCGGATCAGCGGGCGTACGCCGGAGCAGGCCCGCTACCAGGCGGAGGCGACGATGGCCGCGCTCGCCGACCAGGACGGCGACCTGATCGAGTCCCTGCACGTCCCCGACGGCCTGCGGGAGCTGCTGAACCCGCCAGCGGCCGGCGGCGGCATCGTGGGGGCCTCCACCACCACGCCCACCCTGGACGAGGAGCAGGTCCAGGCGGCGCTGGACGACCTGCCGTACTGGGCCGGCGACACCACCGCCCTGTACCGGGTGGTCGCGCTGCCGCCGGACAACCTCGACCGGGTGCTCGCCCGGCTCGACCGGCTGCGCCAGGAGACCGGCCGTGGCCCGAGCATCGGGCGTCCCGGCGACACGGCGGCTGTGCTGACCGTCCGCACCAATCAGGCGGACGGGGTGAGCGCGCTGGACGTGGACCTGGCCCATGCGATCGACGACGCGATCGACGAGGTCGGCGCCGGGATGGCCGGCGGCTGACCACCGCTACGGCGTACGCGGGCCGGCGGACGCGGGTGCTCCCGCGCCGCCGGCCCGTCGGCCGCTCGGTTAGCGTGCCGTCATGAACCGCGCCGCCGACCGTCTGGAGTTGGTCGCCGATCCGGTCCGCAGGACCGGACGGACGCTGCTCTCCGCCGGCGTCGAGCAGTCGTACGTGGATGTCGAGGATCCCCGGCACCTGCACTTCGAGTACGTCCGCCGGATCGCGTCGGCCGTGGAGCTGGCGGCCCCCGCGGGCGTACCCCTGGACGTGTTGCACCTCGGCGGCGGCGCGTTGACGCTGCCCCGCTGGCTGGCCGCCACCCGGCCGGGCTCGGCGCAGCGGGTCGTGGAACGGGACCGGGCGGTGGTCGACCTGGTGGCGCGGGAGTTGCCGCCGCTGCCACCCGAGGTGCGGGTGGCGGTCGGCGACGCGCGGGAGGCGGTCACCGCCGCCGGGGCGGACGGGTACGACCTGGTGATCGCCGACATCTACCAGGCTGCCCGGATGCCCGGACACGTCCGCACCGTGGAGTTCGCCGCCGAGGTGGCCCGTGTCCTGCGGCCCGGCGGGCTCTACCTGGTCAACGTGACGGACCTGCCACCGCTGGTCGGCACCCGGGTGCAGGTGGCGACGCTGCGGGCGGTCTTCGGGGACGTCTGCGTCTTCGGCGACCGCCGGATGCTGCGGGGTCGGCGCTACGGCAACCTGGTGCTCGCCGCGACGCACCGCCCCGGCGGGCTGCCGGTCGGTCGGCTCGCCGTGGCCGCGCTGCGCGACCCGATCGTGGGTGGGCTGCTGCACGCCGCCGCCCTCGACACCTTCGTGGCCGGCGCGCACCCGCTTCTCGACACCGACGTCTGAGGTAGGGCGAACCGGCCGGGATGCCGGGTTTCCTGCGGTCTGGGCGGGGAAGGCCCGGCGGGTGAGCAACGCCGAAGATCGGGCCACCGCCCGCCGGACCCTGGTCGTGATCGGGCTGGTGCTGGCCACCGCGCTCGCGCTCGCCTTCGTGTACGCGACCCGTCGGGTGCTCGTCTGGACGGTGGTGGCCGCCTTCTTCGCGGTCGCGCTCAAACCGGCCGTGGACCGGCTGCAACGCCGGTTCGTCCGCCGCCGGGCGCTGGCCACGCTGCTCGTCTTCCTCGCCGCGTTCGTCGTGCTGGCGGTCCTGGCCACGGTGATCCTGGTGCCGCTGCTGGACGAGGTGGGCCGGTTCGCCGAGCGGGGGCCCGAGCTGCTGCGCGACGCGCGCGCCGGGCGCGGTCCGCTGGGTGAGTTCCTGGAACGCACCGGGGTACGGCGCTACGCCAGCGCGCACGCGGACGAGCTGCGGAATGCCGGTGCCCGGCTGCGGCAACCCGCCGTCGGGGTGCTGCGTGGCGTGGCGGAGGGGGTCGCGGGGCTGGTCACGGTCGTCGTGCTGGCGTACCTCATGGTGTTGGAATCGCCGCGGATCACCCGCGGCGTGCTCGCGGTGGCCGGGGACGGTCAGGGCGAGCGGTTGCGCCGCGTCGGCCGGGAGGTGTCCCGGACGGTCACCGGCTACCTCACCGGCAACCTGCTGATCAGCGTGATCTGTGGCGGGTTGACGTTCCTGGTGTTGAGCCTCACGGGGGTGCCGTTCGCCGGGGTGATCGCGCTGCTCGTCGCGGTGGCCGACCTGATACCGCTGGTGGGCGCGACGATCGGCGCGGTGCTCGCCGCCGGGGCGGGGTTCCTGCACTCCCCCACCGCCGGCGTCGTCGTGCTCGTCTTCTTCGTCGTCTACCAGCAGGTGGAGAACCACCTGCTGCAGCCGCTCATCCTCGCCCGCGCGGTCCGGCTCAACCCGCTGACCGTGCTGTTGAGCCTGCTGCTCGCGGCGGAGTTGGCCGGGTTGCTCGGCGCGCTGCTGGCCATCCCCGCCGCCGGCATCGTCCAGATCCTGCTGCGCGAGTACGGCCCGCGACGGGCAAACCCGCCCCGCTCACCGACCCCGCGTCGCGACCTCGGGTGAGGTGCTCTCCAGCGGCACCGCGTTCGCCGGGACCAGCCCCAACTGCACCGCCGAGCGGGTGAGCGCGGCGTCGAGCACCCAGTCGGCACCCACGCGGGTGCGGTTACCCGGCATCGCCATCAGGTGGTACGCCCGGGTGACCGCCTTGGCGGGCAGCCCGGCCAGGTTGACGTGCAGCGGGTTCGCGGCGGCGTCCTTGCCACCCAGGTCGACCACCCAGCCCAGGTCGTGGTGCTTGTACGGCCGGCGCGTGCCGAACCCGTACGACGCGGCGATGTTGTGCGCCACCCGCTTGCCCTGCCGCTCCGCGTGCTGCGCCGTCATGCCGCAGATCTGCCCCGGGTTGACCAGGTCGGGCACGGCGGCCGCGTCACCGCAGGCGAAGACCTCCGGATAGCCGGGAACGTTGAGGTACTCGTCGGTGACCAGTCGGCCCCGCTCGGTGCGCAGGCCCAACTCGTTGACGAACGGGTCGGGGCGTACGCCCACGCACCACACCAGCGTGCAGGTGGGGACGTACTCGCCGTCGGTGAGCTTGACCCCGTCGCAGGTCGCCTCGGCCACCGAGGTGCCCATCCGCACGTCCACGCCGCGCTTGTTGAGCACCTTGTGCGACGTGTCGGACATTCTCTTGTCCAGCTCAGGCAGCACGCGGGGGGCGACGTCGAGCAGCATCCAGCGGGGCCGGACGGTGAGCCGGGGTCGCTGGGCGTGCAGGGCGTCGGTGAACAGTTGGCCGTGCGCGGCGACCTCGGTGCCGGTGTACCCCGCGCCGACCACCACGAAGGTGGAGCGGGCCCGCTGCTCGGCCGGGTCCTCGGCCTGCTCGGCCAACTCCACCTGGCGCACGATGTGGTCGTGCAGGTAGACGGCCTCGGGCAGGCCGCGGAAGCCGTGCGCGTACTCGGTGACGCCCGGGATCGGCAGCAGCTTGTTGACGCTGCCCACGGCGAGAACCAGCCGGTCGTACGCCAGGCGGTTCTTCTCCCCCTCGGGCTGGGTGAAGCCGACCCAGCGGTTCTGCAGGTCGACGTGGTCCGCCTCGCCGATCACCACCCGTACACCCTTGAGGGTTCCGGTCAGCGGCACGGCGATGCGCGACGGCTCGACCACCCCGGCGGCCACCTCGGGCAGCAGCGGCAGGTACAGGAAGTAGTCGGTGGAGTTCAGCACCACGATCTCGGCCCGGTCCCGGGCGATCCGGCTCAACGTCTTCGCCGCGTGGTAACCGGCGAACCCGGCCCCCACGATCACCACACGAGGTTTCGTCATTGCCGGCCGTTTCCCGTCGCAGCCCAGGACAAACGTCAGTCCCGGCGGCAGGTCCACCTCCACCGGAGTTCTCCCGGTCCCCACCGGGGTCAGGCCCTGTTGATCAAGAGGTTTGCGTCATCGCCTCGGCGTGTCGTGACGCAAACCTCTTGATCACGCGGGTGGGGGGGTGGGGGTGGGGGTGGGGGTGGGGGGTTGGGTGGGGGTTAGGGGGGTGGGGCGGTTATGGCCCAGCGTTCGTGGTCGCGCCACGCGCCGTCGATGAAGAGGTAGTCCGGGGAGAAGCCCTCCAGGCGGAAGCCGAGCTTGCGGGCGACCCGCCGGGACGGCTCGTTGCCGGGCTGGATGTTCGCCTCCAGGCGGTGCAGCCCGACGCTGGTGAACGCGTGGTCGATGACCAGGGCGATGCCCGCCGAGGCGTGCCCGGTCCCGCTGTACGGCTCGAACGCCGCGTACCCCAGGTACCCGCCGCGCAGCGCGCCGAGCACGATGCCGCTGATGTTCACGTAGCCGGCGATCGCTCCGCTGGCCCGGTCGCAGATCAGGTATCCGGCGCTGTCCCGGCGGCGGATCCGGGCGAGGTAACGGTCGTACTCCTCGGGCGTTTCCGGCGCGGCCAGCCACGGATGGTGCAGGTCCCGACTCCGCCGCACGGCCGCCACGAACTCGTCGACGTCGGTCGGCCGGGGTCTCCGGATCGCGGCGGGACCACCGCTGCGCAGGTATCTCACGACGGACCACTCTGACCCACCGGCGGGACAGTTGTCCAACCGGCTAGCGGGGGGTCAGCACGGAGAACTCGTTGCCGTCGGGATCAGCCAACACGACCCGACCGGCCTGATCGGTGCCGATCCGGCTCGCGCCGAGGGCGAGCAGACGGTCCACCTCCGCCTGCTGGTCACCGTCGACGGGTGGCGCGAGGTCGAGGCGCACCCGACCCTCGCCCGCACGCGACATGTAGGGCGGCCCACCCCAGGTGATCTTCGTGCCGCCGCGCGGGGACTGGATGGCGGTCTCCTGGTCCTGGTCCCAGACCAGCGGCCAACCGAGCGCCTCGGCCCAGAAATAGCCGACCTCCGGCGTGCCGTCGCAGGCCAGCGCGCCGACGAACCCGCAGCCGGCGAGGAAGTTGTTGCCCGGCGGGATCACGTCGAACTCGTTGCCCTCCGGGTCGGCCAGCACCACGTGGTCGACGTCCGGGCCCTGACCGATGTCGAGGTGCCGCCCACCCAACTCGATCGCCCTGGCGACCGTCCGCTCCTGATCCTGCGGCGAGGTGCTCGTCAGGTCGAAGTGCATGAGGTTCTGGACGACCTTCGGCTGCTCGGTCGGTGCGAAGCGGAGTCGGAACCCGGTGTCGTCGGTGGGCACGAGCCCCACACCCTCGCGCGGATCGTCGACGATCTCCCAGCCGAGAATGCCGGACCAGAACCGCGCCAGCGGCAGAGGTTCGAGCGCGTCGAAGCTGATCGCGAACAGGTGAGAGGTCATCGGTCTGCTCATCTCCGATCCGAATGGGCGCGGCCCGCCGTGGAGCGGAAGCGTACGGATGGGCACGCCGGTCCGCATCCGAGTATTCGCCGAAGCCCCTCGTCCGGCGCGAATCCCGCTACCGCCGCGCCCGCCCGCCGCCTAACCTCGCACCGTGGCCAGGACCCGGAAGCGGACAATCCGCGTCGACGACGTCGACTATCAATGGACGGTCAGCCAGGCCGATCCGCGCCACGTCGTGGTCCGGGTGTGGAACGTCGACGGCGGCCAGGACGTCCGGCTGGAGGAGCGGGTTGCCTTCGACGACCCGTGGCTCAACTATGGACCGATCATCACCACGGATCCCGAGCGGGTGGCCGAGGTGTTTGCCCTGGAGCCGGTCACGCCACGGCTGGTCGAGAGGCTGATCCGGTCGGCGCTCGCCGATCCGCTCAGTGGCGCGTGACGAACGTGACGAAGGCCCGCCAGGCCGCCGGGGTGACGACCAGCGCCGGGCCGCTCGGGTCCTTGCTGTCGCGGATACCCACCACGCCCGGCAGGTTGGCCGCGACCTCGATGCAGTCGCCGGAATTGCCGCTGCTGCGGGTGCTCTTGCGCCAGATCGCGCCGGTCAGGTCCATGCCGCTGCCGCCTCCGTGATCACGTCGAGGGTCTGCCGGTGCGACAACGCCTCGGCCCGTACCGATTCCCACGACTGCCGCAGCGATAGTACGTCGGCGGTGCGCTCGACCACCGTCCCCTGTAGAGGATTGTCCAGGTAGGCCACGTCCTCCCCGTCGGCGGGCGTGGCGATCACGAAAGCCCCGTTGAGGCCGGGATAGGCGCCCACACTGCGCGGTACGAGGTGCAGGTGCACCCGTGGCCGCCGACCGACCTCAATCAGGTGCTGTAGCTGCTCGCGCATCACCGCCGGTCCGCCCACGGGCCGTTCCAGGACGGTGTCGTCGAGCACGGCGACGAACAGGGGCGGCTTCTCGCGAGAGAGAATCCCCTGACGCTGCATCCGGGCAGCGACCTGCTGCTCCATCTCATCACCCAGCAAAGGGCTGGCACCCTGGTGCAGCGCCCGCGCATAGCCCTCGGTTTGCAGCAGCCCCGGCAGCACCAGCGGCTGGAACGAGCGCAGCGCGGTCGCCTCCTGCTCGATCGTCACCCACTCGCGGAACCACGGCATCACCGACTCGCGGATCATCGTCTCGCGGATGCGCAGCAGCAGGCCGTCGGCGTCCAGCACGCGGTCGCTGCGCTCGGTGAACTCCAGCCGGGGCGGACGCCGGCACTGCTCGACGGCCGCGACGAGCGACGCCGAGTAGTTGATCCGTTCGCTCAGCGCCTCCTGGGACAGACCGGCGACCGTCCGCAGCCGACGCAGCTCGCCGGCGAACAGCTCCAACATGGGCAAACGATCCACTGCACACCTCTGCACACCGGGGGCGTCTGACACGTACATCGGCGCTGGTGGGACTCGCGCGCCTTCCGACAGTAGCGGCCCGGTCAGCAGACTGTCACGTAGCGGAACCGCCCGGCCCGGCCCACTGACGGGCGGAACCGAACGAGGGGCCGCCGCGAACCCCTGTACCGCGGCGGCCCCTCCCCCACCTGTGAAGGAGCGTGTTCCATGGTGACCTCACCGCCCGTGCCGACCGGCACACCGCCGCACACGCCGCTGCGTCCGATGTGGTGCTGCCGCGCATGCGGTGGCCCGTGGCCCTGTCCGACCGCCCGGCTGGTGCTCAAGGCCGAACACGAACACGACCTGATCGGCCTGTCGATCTACCTGTGCGGGCAACTGCACGACGCGATCCGGGACCTCTACCGGCTCAATCCCGACGACGCGCCCGCGCCGCAGGCCCTGTTCGCGCGGTTCGTCGGCTGGACCCCGTACCGCCGTCCGCTCATCGCGCCGGACTGAACCAGCGGGCCAGCCACGGGGTGAGCGCGACGAACGCGAGGGCGAGAACGGTGATGACGGCCTGCCCGATCCGGCCCGGGGTGATGCCACCGGCCGGGTCGAGCACGTAGTTGGCGTACCCGTTGGCGGCGGCGTCCGTCGCCAGCACGGCGCAGCCCAGCGCGAGCCCCGCCGGACGGCGGGCCGCCAGCAGCAGCGCCGCCAACGGATCCCACAGGGTCAGGGACGCGAAGTAGACCGCGAGCCAGCCGGGCAGCGCGAGTTGCGGCCGGAGACCGGGGACGAGCAGCTGGAGTACGTGCACGACGCCGCCGTACGCGAAGACCAGCACAGCCGCCGCCACGACCAGCCGGACCCGCGCCGGAACGCCGCGCCAACGATCGGTGCCCACCCGGCCAGTCTGCCGCGTGACCCCGGCACGAGAGGCACCCTGATCGACTCCGTTTCGCTGATATAGGGGTGTCCGGGGCACTTCGACACCCCCAGTTCAGCGAAACGGAGTCGATCAAGGGCTGAAACCGCGGCCTGAACCGCCGGCTACGCCGGGTTGTTGGCGTGGGTCAGGGTCTCCCAGGCCACGAAGAGGTTGTTCGTGCCCTGGGGACGCTTACGCTCGGTGTAACTCTGGGTGTTGGCCATGCCGATACCCATCCGGTTGTGCAGCGCGTTGAAGCCGACCTCGGTGATCGGGCCGAGGCCGAGGACGACCGAGCCGCCGCACACGCTCGACGGCACGGCGGTGCCGTTCTCGTACTTGGTGTGGAAGCCGAGCGCGTGGCGCAGCCGGTCCTGGAGCTCCGGGTAGAGGTCGCCGCCCTGGATGCGGGTGGTTTCGGCGACGTGCGAGATGGCGGAGAGGCTGTAGCCGGTGTGGACCCAGTCGCGGCAGGTCTCCTGCGCGTGCCCGTCGGTGTAGGTGGCCTGGCCGTGCCAGCGGGAGACGAGTTCGGCGGGGGTGTCGACGCTGGTGGCCGGCGGGTACAGGGGTCGGACCCCGTCCGCGGCGATGTAGATGGACGCGGCGGCGGCGGCCCGGAACCGGGCGAGCGCCCGGTCGTACGACGTGCGGTCCTCCAGGAAGATCGAGATGCCGATGGCCGCCTCGGCGAGGGTCAGGTCCCAGTTGCTGGTGCGGGAGTCACCGGCGATGACCACGGGCAGGTAGACGGTGCGCAGCATGGTCGCGAACCGCGCCTGGTTGGGCCAGTTGCCGTAGGTGTACCGGATGATCTCGGCGGCGCGCGGCCAGACCGAGCCGGCCCAGCCGGTCTGCAACGGGGCGTTGGCGTTGGTGTGCCGCTGGATGGTTGCCGACCAGGCGTCCATCAGGGCGATCGACTTCTGCGCGTACGCCGAGTTGCCGGTGATGTACCAGGCCAGCGCGTCGGTGTACGCGGCGATGGCGTCCTCACGCTCGTCGGTGCAGCCGTAGTTCGGGTTGGAGGTCTGACCGCACTCGACGGTCGCGCGCGGTGCGGGGACCCGGGACAGCGAGGCGTATCGGCTGCCCATCATCTGGTTGTAGGCGTTGCGCCACGGCTGCTCGCCGGCCTGCACCTTCGCCTTGACGAAGTCGAGCTGCGGCCGGCTGACCAGCACACCGGGATGGGTGAAGGTGGCCGGGGCAGCCTGGGCGCTCGGGGGTGCAGTGGTGGTCACCGCGCCGGCGGCGAGCGCGATGACCACCGCCAGGAGTACGCGTCGACAGCGCATGGGGCTCTCCTCAGTACGGGTGGATGAATAGACAACTGTCTTAACAGTTGCCGGACATCCGACCGCATACCGGGAAACCGGGCAAGAAAGCATCGATAAATTCAAGACTATGGAAAATCAAGTATTTATCCACTTTCCCGCGCTCACCCCGCTGAGCCGCCCCGTCAGAGCGGCTCGGGCAGCGTCTGCTCCATCGGCATCGGCACCTGGAGGTAGGTGACGCCGCGCATGTCCAGCCAGGCCCGGTCCGGCCCGCGCACCAGCCGCACCATCACCGACTCGCAGGACGGGCAACGGCCGACCAGACCCGGGGCGTGCGAGTAGACGTGCAGGCTGGCCATCGATCCGGTCATCCCGCAGTTCTCACAGCGGCCCATCGCGGTGCTCAGGTCGACGGCGAACAGCTCGCGCAGCGGACCGTCGAGCATGTTGCCGTCCAGGTAGGACATGTTGGTCATCGGATCTCCTCGACAAGACGGTGAGCGGCGGGCGCGCTCTCAGCCGGTGGGGCCGAAGCGTTCGGTCCTGATCCGCCGCGACTGATGGCCCAGCCCCACCAGCAGGTCGGCCACGGCCTCCACGAACCCGGTCGGACCGCAGACGTAGGTGAGCGGTTGCAGATCCGGCGGCCAGCCGTGGGTGTTGACGTCGGCCAGGCCGACCCGGTGCGGCTCGCCGCGCCACCCGTCGGGGGCCTCGCGCGTGTAGACGTACGCCACGTCCAGGCCGAAGTCGTCGCGGCCCCGGCGGCGCAGCTCGTCGGCGTAGATCACGTCCTGGGGCGTGCGGACCGAGTAGATCAGCCGGAACGGCACCTTGCTGCCGACCTCCCGCCGCGCCCGGATCATCGCCATCAGCGGGACGACCCCGGAGCCGCCGGCCACGAGCTGCACCGGATCGGTCTGCTCCGGACGCCAGATGAACCAGCCACCGAGCGGTCCGCGGATCTCCACCGGGTCGCCGGCGGCGAAGACATCGATGAGGTACGGGGACACCTCGCCGTCGTGGACCCGCTGGACGGTCACCTCGATGCGCGG
This sequence comes from Micromonospora sp. NPDC049107, assembly GCF_040648595.1. Classification (NCBI taxonomy): domain Bacteria; kingdom Bacillati; phylum Actinomycetota; class Actinomycetes; order Micromonosporales; family Micromonosporaceae; genus Micromonospora; species Micromonospora sp. NPDC049107. The sequence continues at coordinate 400,137 of NZ_JBEZEC010000006.1, read as the reverse complement.
GCCGCCGGGCCCGTCCACGACCGGCCCGGCGATCGAGTACGACCGGGCGGCCTGGTAGCCGTCCGGGGCGGTCAGGCGCACGTCGACGTGCTGGCCGGGCAGGTGCCCCGGCCAGTCGGGCACCTCCAGGACCAGCGTCTGCGCGGACGCCGTCTCCACCCGGCGCTCCACCAGCCGGGCCACCTGCCACTTGATCGGCGCGCGGGCCGGGGTGCCCGTCGCCACGGCCCGCTCAGTCACCCTGGTACCGCTGCTCGCGCCACGGGTCGCCGTAGTCGTGGTACCCGGCGGTCTCCCAGAAACCCGGCTCATCCATCGTCTTGAGCCGGATGCCGCGCACCCACTTGGCGGACTTCCAGAAGTACAGGTGCGGCACGAGCAGCCGGGCCGGCCCGCCGTGCTCGGCCGGCAGCGGTGCGCCGTCGAAGGTGTGCGCCACCCACGCCCGGCCGCCGCGCAGGTCGTCCAGGGGCAGGTTGGTGGTGTAGCCGCCGTAGGAGTGCGCGAGCGCGAAGTGCGCGCCAGTGTCCACACCGTCGAGCAGGGTGTCCAGGGAGACGCCCGTCCAGGAGGTGCCGAGCTTCGACCAGTGGGTGACGCAGTGGATGTCGACGGTCGGCGTCTCCTGCGGAAGCGCCATCAACTCCTGCCACGACCACCGGTACTCGGTGCCGTTCTCGGCGGCGATGACGAACTCCCAGGTGTCCAGGGAGACCCGGGGTGTCGGGCCGGCCGAGAGCACCGGGAAATCCTCGGTCAGGTACTGACCGGGCGGCAGGGCCGGCTCCTGTGATCGGGGCCGACCCTGGAAGCCCGGTGACACGATTCCCATTGCACAGTCGTACCACCCGGGCCGGCCGGGGCGGGAGCTTTCCCGCGTACCCCCTCGTGGGCCCGGCGCGGCGCGGTCAGTGCCGTTCGGTCACGACCTCGCGCTCGGCGGGCGTGCCGCCCCGGGTGGCGCGCAGGCTGGTCAGGGTGACCACCACCAGCACGCCGATGATCACGCCGAGCGAGGCCAGGGTCGGGATCTGCGGCACGCTCTCCCAGATGCCGTGGGCCCAGTGCAGACCCAGCTTGAGCCCGATGAACGCCAGGATGATCGCCAGACCGTAGCTGAGGTGCACCAGCCGGCTCAGCGCCGCGTGCAGGACGAAGTAGAGCGCCCGGAGGCCGAGCAGGGCGAAGGCGTTGGTGGCGAAGACCAGGTACGGGTCCTCGGTGATCCCGTAGACCGCCGGCACCGAGTCGACGGCGAAAACGATGTCGGTGGCCAGCACCGCGACCACCACCAGGGCGAACGGGGTGAGCGCCCGCCGGGCGCCCTCCCGGACGGTCATCCGGGTGCCGTGGTAGTCGTCGACCACCGGCATGACCTTGCGCAGCAGCTTGACCGAGCGCATCGTGTTGATGTCGACCTCCTGCTCGTGCCCGGAGAGGGCGTCGCGCAGGAGCTTCACCGCGGTGGCGATGAGGATGATCGCGAAGAGCAGGAACGCGAAGTCGAGGGTCTGCAACGCCGCCGCGCCGAGGGCGATGAAGACCGCCCGCAGCACCAGGGCGCCCGCGATGCCGTAGAGCAGCACCCGCTGGGCCAGCACGGCCGGCACCGCGAACGCGGCCAGCAGCAGCATGAAGACGAAGAGGTTGTCGACCGAGAGCGACTTCTCGACGAGGTAACCGGTCAGGTATTCGACGCCCTGCTGGGAGCCGTAGCGGGCCCAGAGCCAGCCGCCGAAGGCCAGCGGCAGGGCGATGTAGAAGGCCGACCAGCCGATCGCCTCGCGCATGGACACCTCGTGCGGCTTGCGCGTCACCAGGAAGTCCAGCACCAGCAGGAGCAGTACGCCGGCGATCGTCACCGCCCAGAGGGTGGGCGTACCGATCGACGTCAGGTCACTCGCCGCCGCCAAGGGGGACAATTCGGTCATGGGGTCTCCTCGAACACCGTGTCATGTTCGAGGTCTCCTTCACCCATCACCAGATGGGCAACCACCCGAGGCACGCCGGGCGTGCCGTACTGACCGGAATGGTTCGTGGGAAGTACTCCCCTCGCCACGACCAGGTTAGGCCAGGCCGGATCGACACGCCAAGCCGGACGTCGATGGTTGCCCTGGCCAACCGCTGTGTGCGCCTGCTTCTCCGCCCGCCGTCAGGCGCGGCGCAGCGTCGCGCCGGGGGCCATCGCCTGCTCGACGAGGTCCCGGTAGTCGCGCGGCAACTGCGTCGCCACGTCGTCGAACTCGCCGCCCGTGATCGCCTCGCGCAGCGTGGTGAACACCGCCCGGACGGCGTCCCGCGCCGCCGGCTCCTCGACCCGCGCCCGCAACGCCACGCGCGCCACGAACTCGGCCGCCCCGAAGCGGTCCGCCTGCTCGGTGCTCGGGCTCGGCTTGAGCACCAGTTGCAGCGGCTGCGGCAACTGGGCAGCCAGGTCCAGCACCTCGCCACCGGTCAGCCGCTCGGCGAACGTCTCCAGCACCGCCCGGGTCAGCTCGACGGCCTGCTCCGACGACGTACGGGTGCGTTGGGAAACCTGGTCGACGAAGGTGTCGTAGTTCATCGCGTACTCCCTCGAACTGTGTCTGCGGCGCCTGCGGGTACCCGCCGCGCCCCGGTGGAAACGACGCCGGATTTCCCGGACCGACCCGGGCGTGACCCGACGGCGGACGGGTAACCGCCGCCGGACGCGACCAATCCATGCCCCGAGGGAGCCCCAGACATGGCGAGCTACGCGGACGTCCTGCAGTACCTGTCGAGCCTGGACTACCCGGCCGAGAAGGACGACGTGGTCCGCGAGGCCGAACGCGAAGGCGCCCCGCCGGACGTGCTCAAGGCGCTGCGCGCCCTGCCGCCGGTCGACTACGCCAACGGCACCGAGGTGGCCCGCTCGGCCGGCATCGAGGCGGCCCCCGAGGTCGGCCCGGCGCAACGCGCCACGCAGGCCCGGGACAAGAAGCACAACCGGGTGTCGCAGCACCTGCGCGGCCTCTGACCACGCGGTGGGGTCGTCCGTCGTGGCGAGCCGGCGTCGCCGATGACCGGCACCGGTCCGCTGTCGCGCCCGCCGGACGGGCACACCCCCGCGGCGACGCAGCTCGCCATCGTGGCGGCCGTCGGCGTCCTCGTGGGCGGCGTCTTCGCCCTGGCGCTGTCGCCCGCGCTGTCCCCGCTGGCCGGCTGGGACGCCGCCGCGCTGAGCTGGCTGACGCTGGTCTGGCGCAAGCTCTGGCCGATGGACGCGCCGCGCACCGCGCAGCTCGCCGTGCACGAGGACCCCAACCGGGCCACCCGGGACGTGGTCCTGCTGATCGCCTGCCTCGCCAGCCTGCTGGCCGTCGGGCTGGTCCTGGCCAGCGCGCACGCCGCGCCACCCGGAGTACGCCGCGACCTGTACGGCGCGCTCGGGGTCCTCAGCGTGGTGCTGTCCTGGCTGGTCGTGCACACCGTCTTCGCCGCCCGCTACGCGCGGATCTACTACACGGGCCCGGACGGCGGGGTGAACTTCAACCAGAGTGAACCGCCCCGGTACTCGGACTTCGCCTACGTGGCGTTCACCGTCGGGGCGACGTTCCAGGTCTCCGACACCAACCTGACCAGCAACGAGATGCGCCGGACGGTGCTGCGGCACTCGATGGTGTCGTACCTGTTCGGCGCGTTCGTCATCGCCGTCACGGTGAACCTGCTGGCGGGGCTGGCGCATTGAGAGCTGAGGCCCGGCTGCGTCACGGGCGGGAGCCTCGCCGGGACAGGCGGGCGCCCCTTGGCCACGAACCGCGACCGGGGGCGCCACGCAAACCTGCCCAGGCGGTGGACCACGTCCGAACCGGTCGCGGCCACCAGGCGGTGGATGCCCGCCCGAACCGAGCGGTCAGCACTGCCGGGTACAACCATACGACAGAACATCCTCCGTACGGTCAGTTTTTGCCGAACTGTGGGCCAACGCACGTCAGCCCTCGGTCGGCCGTTCCGCAGAGCGGGTCGGGTCAGCCGTGCAGGCCGCCGGTACGGTCGCGGGCCTTGAGCCGGGTGGTGGGCAGCGCGGGCGCGGGCAGCGGCGACGCCGCGTCGTCGGCCACCACCCCGAAACGCCGCCCCGCCATCCAGTCGTCCCGAGCCTCGGCGATCTCCTCGTGCGAACGGCCCACGAAGTTCCACCACATGACCAGCGGCTCCTCGAACGGCGTACCGCCCAGCAGCAACAGCCGCGCCCCCGCCCCGCCGCGCACGGTCAGCTCACGCCGACCCGTACCCAGATAGAGCAGCGCCCCCGGCTCGAAGCCCACCCCGGCGGCCTCGGCCGCGCCGGACATCGCCAACACGGCGTACTCGAAGTCGGGTCGCAACGGGAGCGTCGTCGGCGCGGACCCGCCCAGCTCGAGCTGCACGCCCACCAGCGGGGTGTGCACCACCGCCGGCGACCGCTGCCCGGCGAACTCGCCCACCAGCAGCGTCGCGTCGACCTCACCGTCGCGCCAGCGCGGCAGGTCGGCGTGGTGGGCGAAGTCGGCCGCGCCGGCCCGCGCCGGGTCCGGCAGCGCCACCCAGAGCTGCACACCGTGCATCACCGGCGGGTGCGTGGCCGGCGACCGCTCCGAGTGGGCGATGCCGTGCCCGGAGGTCATCACGTTCAACTGGCCGGGTCGGATCGCCTGGACGTTGCCCAGGCTGTCCCGGTGGATGATCTCGCCGTCGAGCAGCCACGTCACCGTCTGCAGCCCAGTGTGCGGGTGCGGCGGAACCTCCATGCCCGGTCGCTGCGCCACATCATCCGGGCCGAAATGGTCCACGAAGCACCACGCGCCGACCATCCGTCGGGGCCGCTGCGGCAGCAGACGCCGCACCGTCGTGTACCGACCGAGCGGCACGTCGTGGCCGGGCAGCAGCACGCTGCCGGGATCGACGTCGGCCACGCCGGGCGGTCGGGTCTGCGCCAGCATCGATTCGGTACGCTCCACCGCCCGACTGTACGCTCGCGCGCTCCACCGACAGCGGCGCTTCCGGTTCGGGGTGACCCCCAACTCAACCGCGCGGGCGCTCGGACCCGCGCTCGATCCACCCGGCGTCACCCCGGCCGCTGAAGCCGGCCCGCCGTCACCGGGCCTCGGCCACCGTCACCGCGTTGACGCCCGCGACCAGGTCCAGAAAGATCCGGTTGGACGAGCGGTCCCATCCCGGCGTGCTCACCAGATCCCCGGCGGCGACCCCGTTCCACCGCTGGTCGCGGACCACCACCGAGCCGGCGCCCGAGCCCGCGCGCACCCGCACCGGCGGCGTGCCCGGCACCCGGACGGAGAGCCGGCTGGTCCCGCCGGTCAACCGCACCGTCATGACGCCGCGATCCACGGGCGGCAGGATGAGATCGGTACGAGCGGAGCCGCCGACAAGGTCCACTCCCCGCAGACGCGCCCGCGTCAGATCCAGCACCTGCTCACTGACCCCACCCTCCAGGCGCAGACGCCAGGCGACCCGCTCGCTGAGCAACACCCGTACGGCCCGTCCATCGGACGCGCCGGCGGCCACCACGCCGAGCCGGACCGTCTCCCCGTCGAGCACCGGCCGGGCAGCCACACCCGTGCCGGACGGGCTGCTGATCCGGTAGAGGTCGTCACCCAGGTCCGTCACCCGCAGGTCGAACGACGTCAACCCGTCGACGAGTACGAAGGTGGCCTTCTGCCGGCCCGCCAACGACGCGGTCATCGTCTGGTCGGATGCCGCCGCGGCGTCCTGCCTCGTGTCCTGCGGACCCGTGTCACTGTAGGTCTGACCGAGGCGGTAGGGGTCACTCACGATCACCGCGACGGCCATGACGCCGAGCACCAGCACGACGGCAGCGGCGGTCAGCAGCAGGCGGGCACCGACGGACCAGCGTCCCGACGCGACCTCCGCCTCCGGTGGCCCTACCTCCGTGTCCTGCCTCGAATGCGGCGCAACGTCCCGGCCCGCAGGTGAGCCTGCGTCGGACGCTGGGCGAGGCTCTGTCTCGGGCGGCGGTTCCGCTGTGCTGGTCTCCCGGTCCCGGCTGGCCGGCTCGGACCCCGGTTGGCTCGTCGCCGGGTCGTCGGCCGGCAGGTGCGCCGCAGCCGTCCGAGCCGCCGCCATCGTCTGCGCGAATTGCCGACCTGTTCGGCGTGCCGCCTGATGCTCGCTGCCGTCACCCACCACGGCCATGCCCTGTCCCTCCGCCGGTCCCCGCCGGAGGGTACGGACGCGATCGTCGATCGGATCACCGCGCGCTGACAACGCCACTGCGCTACGTCGCCACGCGGGATCCGCAGCCCGCTGGCCACCGACGGCGTCCACCGGGACAGCTTGGGCCATCGTGATGACCCGCGGGCATCACGCCGCCGGCGGTAGGCCCACCCCGGCCCCACCCCACGCCGCGACGCCGCCACCCGACACCGCCCCAACAAGCGTGATGCCTGTGCGTCATCTTGATGACCCACAGGCATCACGCCACCGACGGTAGGCCCACCCCGACGCCGCCGAGGTCTGGAAATGCGGCGATGGCCGGCACCCGTTGTCGGGTGCCGGCCATCTGTGTGTCTTAGCTGTTCCAGTTGTGGGCGACCAGGTCGGTGGCCTGCTGCTCCCACTGGGCGTAGGCGTCGGGGTAGGCGGAGACCTGGACGGTCTGGGCGGCGTCGGTCAGGGGCATGTCCTGCCAGCCGTCGACCTGGCGCAGGCCCTTGAGGAACGCGGTGGTGGAGTACTCGGGGTTGGTGATCTGCTCGGGGGTGCCCCAACCGCTGGTCGGGCGCTGCTGGAACAGGCCGAGGGAGTCGTGGTCGTTGGCGTCGCCGAGGTGGCCCAGGTTTTCCAGCTTGGACTCCTGCAGGCTGGTGGCGATGGAGATGACCGCGGCCCGTTCGGGCAGGCCGGCCTTCTTGGTGGCGGCGATGATGGCCTTGGCGTTGGCGGTCTGCTCGCCGTTGAGGTCGATGTGCGACTGGTCGCCCTGCGGCTTGGGTGCGGTGGTCTGCACCGCGGCGGGCTTGGCGTCCACGGCCGGGGTGGCGGCGTGGGCGGCGATGGGGCCGGCGAAGACGCCACCGGCGAACGCGAGACCAGCGATGGACAGCATGCTCTTGCGGAAGATCGTGTTCATGGGGGTTGCTCCTTCGGGGGTAGGAAACACCCACCCGTCACCAGTGCGGGGGATCGGTGACGGGGGTGTCAGCACCTCGTCCGGGCGCTCAAAGACTGGGGGGCGGCCTGCGAGCGGGGGGGGCTCGTGGCGGCCGGTCCGGGTGTAACGACCCGGGGGCCGGGGCCATTCCCCGGGGGCCGACGATCCGCGAGGGCTCGTCGCGCCGGGACCGGGTGTAACGACCTGCGGTCCGGGGCCATTCCCGGGGGCTTGGCTCCCCCGGGGCGGGGGGCTCGGCCGTGGTCCTGCGATCGTCGGAGGGTGTAACGACCCCCGGCCCGCCACGATTCCGGCCCACGGGTGCAGCGGGTCACCACAGCGGCCCCACAACCGGACATACCGCCCGCGCGGTGGTCGGCCTGGGTGATCGACTCCGGATCGCCGAACTCGGGGCATCCCGGACCGGTCGATGCCCCGATATCGGCGAACTCGTGTCGATCACGACACCGCACGACCGCCGGGGGGCCGGCGGCGGGCTGCCTCACTCGCCCAGGCGAGATCGGACCTTGTTCGCACACGAGTCCAGAACGGTTCGCGCGTCGAGTCCCAGGCTCTCGATCGCCACCAACGCGGTGAACACCACGTCGGCCAGTTCGGCTGCCACGTCCTCGCGCGTGTGGGTGACACCCTTGCGCGGATTCTGCCCGAGCAGGCCGATCCAGGCGGCGGACGCCTCGCCCGCCTCCTCGGTCAGCTTGAGGATTCGGCAGGTCAGTTCCGTCTCCCCGGTGCCGTTCGCGGTGTCCAGCCAGCCCCGCGCAGCCCGGGCCGCCGCCCAGATCGAGTCGTCCACGACGACAGTCAACCGCATCGGACCGGACCGGCCGACGATCGGCACCCACGCCGTCGAGGCCCAGCGCCACCGGGCTCCCTCGGGGCCTGACCGGTCGGTCAGCGTAGCCATTGACTCCGGTCGAAGGCGGTCCTAGGTTCAGGACGCTACCGGCCGGTAGGCAACCGTCCCGCCTGGTCGCCCCCGCAGGCGACATCCGTCCGATGGGGAGCATCGATGCTGTCCGTACCCGTTCGCACCCTGCGCCGCCTGGTCGCCGCCACCGCGACACTGACCCTGGCCGTCGGGCTGATCGGCCCCGCACCCACCGCCGCCGCAGCAGGCGTCGCAGCGGACCGCGGCTCCGACGGCGACCAGCCGCTGCCCGGCTACACCTTCCAGAACCCGCCGCTGACGCCGCTGACGGTGGCGGGTAAACCGACGACGGTACGTCAGGGCGTGCACCGGCACGCCGCGTACATCATCGAGGTTCCCGCCCGGTGGAACGGCGACCTGGTGCTGTGGGCGCACGGCTACCGGGGTCAGGGCACGGTTCTCTCGCCGGAGCCGCCGGGTTTCGAGCTGCGCCAACGGTTGCTGTCCCAGGGGTACGCGTGGGCGTCGTCGTCGTACGACCGCAACGGCTTCGACATCCGCTCCGGGGTGCTGGGCACGAAGGATCTCGCGGACCACTTCGCCCGGACGGTGCGTCGGCCGCACCGCACGTATCTCGCCGGGGTGTCCATGGGCGGGTACGTCATCGGTCGCTCGCTGGAGCAGTATCCCGGCTACTACGACGGCGCCCTGCCCATGTGCGGGGTGCTCGGCGACCAGAGGCTGCTCGACTTCTACCTGGACTACAACCTGGTCGCGCAGGCGCTCGCCGGAGTGCCGGCCTACCCCACGCCGACCGACTACCTGAACAACGCGGTGCCGCGCATCCAGGCGACGCTGGGCCTCGCGGGGCTCACGCCGACCGGCCCGGACACGACCACCGAGCGGGGCAAGCAGTTGCGGGCCGTGACGGTGGACCGTTCGGGCGGGCCGCGTCCCGGCGCTGACGCCGCGTTCGCGGTGTGGAAGGACTTCCTCTTCTCGATCATGGTGACCGAGGGCGGCGACTCCCCCGCCCAGCGGCCCGGACAACTCGCCACGAACCTGCTCACCCGCTACCGCCCGAACAGTCCGGTCGACCTGAACTCGACCGTGCGGCGGGTCGCGCCGGAGAACGTCCGGCAGCGGCTGCTGCCGACGCTGACGGAGGTGCCGCGCATCGCCGGCCGTCCCAGCGCGCCGGTGGTCAGCCTGCACGACCTCGGTGACCTGTTCGTACCGTTCAGCATGGAGCAGGCGTACGCCACCGACGTGGCACGGCACGGTCGTAGCCGGCTGGTGGTGCAGCGGGCCATCCGGGCCGCGCAGCACTGCGAGTTCAGCCCGGCCGAGGCCGGGGCCGCCTGGGACGACCTGGTGTCCTGGGTACGCACCGGCAAGCGCCCGGCCGGCGACACCGTGACCGATCCGGCGGTGGTGGCCCGACCCGACTACGGCTGCCGGTTCAGCGACCGGGCGGTGTACGCCGCCGGGGATGGCACCCGCCGCCTCTACGCCCCCTGCTGACGAAAGACGAGACCGGCCGGCCCCCGTGACGGGAGCCGGCCGGTGTGTTCAGGATGCTGTCACCAGAGCTGCTGGACGAGGTCCGCCGCCTGCTCCTCCCACTGCGCGTACGCGTACGGGAACGCGGAGACCTGCACGGTCTGCGCGGCGGTGGTTAGCGGCAGGTCCTGCCAACCGCCCACGTTCTTGAGCGCGTCGAAGAACGCCGTGGCGGCGTACTCCGGGTCGGTGATCTGCTCGGGCGAACCCCAACCGGACGACGGACGCTGCTGGAACAGGCCCTGCGAGTCGTGGTCGTTGGACGCGCCGAGGTGGCCGAGGTTGTAGAGCTTCGACTCCTGCAACGAGGTGGCGACGCCGATCACCGCGCCACGGTCGCCGACGCCGGTCTTCTTGGCCGCGTCGACGATCGACCGGGCGTTGTCGAGCTGCGCCTTGTCGAGCGGGATGCGCGACTGCGCGCCTTCGATGCCGTGCGGGATCAGCTCGTCGCGGCTCGGCTTGCCGGTCGGCGGCTTGCCGGTGGCGGAGCCGGTGGTCAGGCCGGATTCGACGGGCTGCTCCTGGTGCGCAGCGCCGGTGGCGGCCTTGCCGGTGGCGAGGTCGATGGCGGCGACGGCGCCCTGGTGCGGCCCGGAGGTGACCGGGGCGGCGGTCGCGGTCGGCGCGAGCGCCAGACCACCGAGGGCGGCCACACCCACCACGCCGAGCGCGGTCTTGCGGTACGAATCCTTGGCGATGGCGGGGAGCCATCGAGTGAAGTCGGGCTTCACGATGGTTCCTTTCGATCGTGCGGAGCGCTCCGGGGTGAACGCCCCTCGGGAGGGACCGCGGGAAAGGGGTTTGGGCTCCGGCGGTACGGGGGACACAACCGGGTTGACGAGTCGGTCATTCCGGAAATGCCGGAGTCACCCCCGAGCTGGGACCCGGTCACACCGGGGAATTCGGATGGCCGGCCGGACCCGGGTGACGGGTGGGCGGATTCGGACTATCGACGCAGACGGGTCAGCCCGGATGGGCCACGCCGAACCGGACGAGCACGTGCCAGAGCTGTTTGAGGTGCGCAAGGGTGTCGGCCACCGGACCCCGGTCGGCCCACCGCTGGGGCTCGGTCACCAGCGACACGGCGCCCCGGCCGATCAGCGCCGCGTCCACCGGCGCGTCCGGTTGGCCGAACTCCCGGTGCAGGCGGGCCGCGAGCACCGGGATGGCGGGACCCCGGAACTCGGCGTCGACCTCGCCGACGGGCAGCACGAAGCCGGGGTGCCAGCGCAGCGGGAAACCGTACCGACGCGCGAGAGATTCCAACTGCTCGCCGGTGGCGGTGCCGACGAAGGACGGGTCCGCAACCAGCTCCTCGACGTCGGACGCGAGGTCGAGAGCGCCGTGGACCTGGGCCTCCACGTAGTCGTCGAGCGCCCGACCGACGGTTCCCGGCGTGCGCGGGCCGTCGAGCAGCGTCCGCGCCAGGGCGGCGACGTCCGTCTCGGCGCGGCCGAGGCACACGCCGGTACGGGCCACCTCGGCCAGGAGCCCGGCGAGGACCGCCTCGAAGGCGTCCGCCGTCCCCACCACACCGGGGCCGAGGTAGCTGTCGCCGAGGCAGAAGGTCGCCCGCGCCAGCACCGCCGGACGCAGCCGCAGATGGCAGGAGCCGAAGCGGGGGCAGGCGCCGTCGGCGTGGTCGAGCAGGTTCAACCCACCGTAGATCGGGCGGTCCGCCGGGGTCACCCCGGTCTGTTGGTACGCGCCGCCGAACATCCGCCGCTCCCAACGGTCCCGGTCGCCACCGGGGTACGCGGTGAGGCCACCGGCGGAGATCCCCGTGACGAACTGACTGCGGTACACCCCGTCCTCGGCCAGCGCGGTCGCGACGGCACGCCCGTCGGCGCACAACCGATCCGGGTGGAAGTTGACGGTGATCCGGCCGCGCTCGACGGCGGCGAGCAACCGCTGAGCCGGCTCGTCGACAGCGGCGGCGGCGAGGTGGCGGGCGATCGTGGCGAGCGCCGCAGGACGCTCGGTCACCGCCGACGACCGCACGTACGCGAGGGCGGACGCCTGCGCCGGCGTCAGGGCCCCGGCGTGCGGCCCGTCCCGCTCGGACGTCGCCGTCACGGCGTGTCCGGCTCCGTGTCCGGCTCCGTGTCCAGCTCCTGGAAGACGGTGATGTGCAGGTCGGCGGGGGCGTCGAGGCGCGCGTTGAGCGAGCGCCACGGCGTCAGCGTCGGCGGCGCGACCTCCCTCGCACCGGCGGCGACCAGCCGGGCCGTGGTCGCGGCGGCGTCGTCCACCTCGAAGGCCACCCGGAGGCGCGGGGCGACCTGACGGCCCACCTCGACCTCGTCGATCAGGCGCTTCTGCGCTGGGTTGGCGATCTCCAACGTGGCCCGGCCGGCGTCCAGGATCACCACCCGCGCGTCCCCGTCGCTGGTGAACTCGGCCTCCACGGGCAGGCCGAGCGCGTCCCGGAAGAACGCCACGGCGGCCTCGTGGTCGGCCGCCTCCACGACGAGGCGCAGCTGACGGACGACGGGTACGGGCTGCTCGGCGACCATGCGGCGGATCGTAACGCCCTAGGCTGGCGGGGCACTGTCCCGAAGGGAGCAACGATGGTCGACGCGTACCTGCTGCGTCCGGTCGGCCGGGTCGCCTCGCCGCTGACCGACGCGGCGACCGCGCCGCGGCAGGGCGACGAGGGCTCGCCACCGGCCTCGCTAGTGTTCGAGCCGCAGGTCGAGCCCGCCCTGCGCGACCTGGACGTCGGCGCGGAGCTGCTGGTGCTGACCTGGTTGGACCGGGCCCGGCGCGACGTCCTGGCGGTGCGTCCGCGTGGTGACGAGACCCGCCCGGTGACCGGCGTGTTCAGCACCCGCTCCCCGCACCGGCCCAACCCGATCGGGCTGCACCGGGTCCGGGTGCTGGCGGTGGACGGGCTGCGCGTCGAGGTCGCCGACCTGGAAGCCCTCGACGGCACCCCGGTGCTGGACGTGAAACCGGTGCTGGGCGCGGCCGACGAACGCTGAGGCGTCCGCCGGCCGCTCGGGTCAGTGCCCCGGGCCAGTCACTCCGGCAGGTGCGGGGCCTCCGCGCCGATGGTGGTGTCGTCGCCGTGGCCGGTGTGCACGACCGTGTCCGGTGGCAGGGTCAACAGCCGGGTACGGATCGACTCGACGATGGTGTCGAAGTCGCTGTACGACCGCCCGGTCGCGCCCGGTCCGCCCTGGAACAGGGTGTCGCCGGTGAACACCGCGCCCAGGCCCGGGGCGTGGAAGCTGCACGCGCCGGGACTGTGCCCCGGGGTGTGCAGCACCTCCAGGGCGGTGCCGGCCACCTTGACGATCTGCCCGTCGTGCAGTTCGCCGTGCGGCGGCAGGTGGGGGTGGACCAGGTCCCAGAGCACCCGGTCGTCGGCGTGCAGCAGGATCGGCGCGCCGGTGGCCTCGGCCAGTTCGGGGGCGACCCGTACGTGGTCGTCGTGCGCGTGGGTGGCGAGGATGGCCCGCACCCGGCGCTCGCCCACCAGCGCGAGGATCGCGGCCACGTCGTGCGGCGCGTCGAGGACGACGCACTCGTCGTCGTCGCCGATCACCCACACGTTGTTGTCCACCTCGAAGGTCTGCCCGTCGAGCGAGAACGTGCCGGCGGTGACCGCGTGGTCGACCCGGACGGTCATCAGAACACCACCACCGAACGCAGCACGTCGCCGTGGTGCATCCGCTCGAACGCGTTCTCGACCTGGTCGAGGGCGATCTCCTCGGTGACGAAGGCGTCCAGGTCGAGGCGGCCCTGCCGGTACAGCTCGGTGAGCATCGGGAAGTCCCGGCTGGGCAGGCAGTCGCCGTACCAGCTGGACTTGAGCGCGCCGCCGCGCCCGAAGACGTCCAGCAGTGGCAGCTCGATCCGCATCTGCGGGGTCGGTACGCCGACCAGCACGACGGTGCCGGCGAGGTCCCGGGCGTAGAACGCCTGCTTCCAGGTCTCCGGTCGGCCCACCGCGTCGATGACCACGTCCGCGCCGAAACCGCCGGTGGCGGCGCGGATCGCCTCGACCGGATCGGTGTCGGAGGCGTTCACGGTGTGCGTGGCGCCGAACTTCCTCGCCCAGTCCAGCTTGCGACTGTCGGTGTCCACGGCCACGATCGTCGTGGCGCCGGCGAGGGCCGCGCCGGCCACCGCCGCGTCCCCGACGCCACCGCAGCCGATCACCGCGACCGAGTCGCCGCGGGTCACGTTGCCGGTGTTCAGGGCCGCGCCGAGGCCGGCCATCACACCGCAGCCGAGCAGGCCCACCGCGGCCGGCCGCGCCGCCGGATCCACCTTCGTGCACTGCCCGGCGTGCACCAGCGTCTTCTCGGCGAACGCGCCGATGCCCAGCGCCGGGGTGAGTTCCGTGCCGTCGGTGAGGGTCATCCGCTGCTTCGCGTTGTGCGTGTTGAAGCAGTACCAGGGTCGGCCGCGACGGCAGGCCCGGCAGTCGCCGCAGACCGCCCGCCAGTTAAGCACCACGAAGTCGCCCGGGGCCACGTCGGTGACGCCCTCCCCCACCTGTTCGACGATGCCGGCCGCCTCGTGGCCGAGCAGGAACGGGTAGTCGTCGTTGATGCCGCCCTCGCGGTAGTGCAGGTCGGTGTGGCAGACGCCGCAGGACTGGACCCGGACGATCGCCTCACCGGGGCCGGGGTCGGGCACCACGATGGTGGTGACCTCGACCGGTGCGCCCTTGCTGCGGGAGATGACTCCCCGGACTTCCTGGCTCACTGCGCCTCCTGGTGGTGGTCGGTGGCGGGACCCGGGGCCGGGCGGTGAAGCGGGCTCGGCGGTGGGCCCCGGGCGAACCTACCGCGATCACCACGGCCGGCCCAGTCGGCCAGGGGGCGGGTTATCGCGGGTCACGCGGGGTACGCGGGCCACGATTCGGACCACGGCCACCGGGAGTGATCATGAAAATCGCGCACCTGCCGCTGCGGGCCAGCATCGGCGCGTACTTCCTCGACTCGGGTCTCGGCAAGCGCAATCTGGAGGGCGAGGCCGCGCAGGCCATGCACGGGATGGCGGTGGCGGCAATGCCGCAGCTCGGCCAACTGGACCCACCCCGGTTCGCCAAGCTGCTGTCGTACTCGGAGATCGCCCTCGGGGCGGCGCTGCTCGCGCCGTTCGTGCCGACGCCCCTGGTGGGGCTCGGCCTGACCGCGTTCGGCGCGGGTCTCGTGCAGCTCTACCTGAAGACGCCGGGGATGCGCCGGCAGGGCAGCATCCGACCGACGCAGCAGGGTGCCGGGCTGGCCAAGGACGTGTGGCTGGTCGGCGCCGGCCTGACGCTCGTGCTGGAGGGGCTGACCCACCGCCGTCGGCGCGGCTGATCAGGCGTAACCGCGCCGCCGGCACCCGTTATCGTGTGCCCGACCCCGACGGTCGGCCTGAGGAGCTGCGGTGACCCACAGTCGTTCGGTGCGGCCGTTCTACCGGCCCATGCGGCCCCGCCGCCGGGACGAGCCGCACCGCGCGGCCACTCCACTGGAACTCTTCTTCGACCTGTGTTTCGTGGTGGCCGTGGCGCAGGCGGCGTCCGCCCTGCACCACGACGTCGCCGAAGGGCACCTCGACCACGCGCTGCGCAGCTACCTGATGGTGTTCTTCGCGATCTGGTGGTCGTGGATGAACTTCACCTGGTTCGCCTCGGCGTACGACACCGACGACGACGTCTACCGGATCACCACGCTGGTGCAGATCACCGGGGCGTTGATCCTGGCGGCCGGGGTGCCGCGCGCGTTCGCCGAGGGCGACTTCACCGTCATCACCTACGGGTACGTGGTCATGCGGCTGGCCGCCGTCGTGCAGTGGAGCCGGGCCGCCGCCGGAGATCCGACGCACCGGGCCGCGGCGCGCAGGTACGCGATCGGCGTGACCATCGTGCAGCTCGGCTGGCTGCTGCGGCTGGCGCTGCCGGACGACTGGGGCATCGTCACGTTCCTGCTGCTGGCGCTCGCCGACCTGCTCGTTCCGGCGGTGGCCGAGCGGCCGGGCATGACCCCGTGGCACCCCGGGCACATCGGCGAGCGGTATGGACTGTTCACGCTGATCGTGCTCGGCGAGGCGGTGCTGGCGATCTCCCTGGCGATCCAGACCGGGCTGGACGCGGGCGACCACGGTCTCTGGGCGCTCGCGGCGGCCGGCGCGGTCATCGTGTACGCGCTCTGGTGGCTCTACTTCGACCGCCCGGTCGAGGCGCCGGACCGGCTGCCGTACTCCCTGGTCTGGGGCTACGGCCACTACCTCGTCTTCGCCGCGATCGCCGCCGTCGGCGCCGGCCTGCCCGTGGTGGTGGACCACGAGCGGCACCTCGCGCACGTGTCCGGAACGACCGCCGCGTACGCGGTGGCCGTACCGCTGGCCGTCTTCCTGCTCACCGTCTGGGTGCTGCACGTCCGCCGCCAACAGCACGGCGCGGTGGTGGTCGCCTATCCGGTCGTCGCCGCGGTGGCGCTGCTCGTGCCGCTCGGACCGGCCCCGGTGCCGGTGCTCGCGCTGCTGCTGGTCGCCCTCGTGGCCCTGACGGTGGTGCTGCGCGAACGTGACGCCGGGGCCGTCACGAGCCGTACGGCCTGACATCGATCTGGATCAGACATCGATCATCCGGCCTGCCGGCGCGCGGGACGGCCCGAAAATGGGCAGAATTGCGGGATGTTACGCCGCCGATGGTTGCTGGCCGACCAACTCGGGCCACATTTCCTCGACGACCCCGATCAACCGGTCCTCCTGGTGGAGATCCGGGAGCTGTTCCGCCGCCGCCCGATGCACCGGCAGAAGGCGCACCTGATCCTCTCCGCCCTGCGCCACCGCGCCGCCGAGCTGGGCGACCGGGCGCTACTGCTGCGCACCGACACGTTCCGCGAGGCACTGACGCAGGTCACCGAGCCGGTGGAGGTGTGCCACCCGCACTCCCGGGCCGCGCTGGCGTTCGCCCGTTCGGTGCCCGGCCTGACCGTGCTGCCGCCGCGCGGTTTCATCACCAGCCAGTCCGACTTCGCGGCCTGGGCGGACCGCACCCGGCGCGGCCCGCTGCGGATGGCCGACTACTACCGGCAGGCCCGTCGCCGGCACGAGGTGCTCAGCGGGCCCTCCCGGATCGCCGCCTCGGCTCCGACGCCGCGCCGCCCGCGCGGTGAGGCCGCCGCCGTGCCCGCCACCCCGCCGCCACCACCGCCCATCGTCGAGGACGACATCGACGCGCAGGTCCGCCGCGACCTCGACGGGTGGGCGGCCGACGGGGTCCGGTTCGTCGGTCGGGACGGCCCCCGGCGGTACCCGGCCACGCACGACGAGGCGCAGGCCCGGTTGGCGCACTTCCTCGCGTACCGGCTGCCCGGGTTCGGCCGCTACGCCGACGTGATGAGCGCCGACGACCCGCTGTTCGCGCACTCGACGCTCTCCTCGTCGTTCAACCTGGGGCTGCTGCACCCCGAGCCGGCCGTGCGCGCCGCCGAGCAGGCGTGGCGGTCCGGCGCCGCCCCCCGTACGGCGGTGGAGCCGTTCATCCGCGGGCTGCTCGGTTGGCGGGAGTTCCTCTGGCAGTTGTACTGGTACCACGAGCCGCGGTTCCGGGGCGCGAACTGGCTGGCCGCGACCGAGCCGATGCCGCAGTGGTTCGCCGACCTGGACGCCGACGCGGTGGAGGCGCGCTGTCTGGCCGACGTGCTCGCCGCCGTCCGGGACCGGGCCTGGACGCACCAGAGCCCCCGGCTGCTGGTGCTGGGCAACTACGCGTTGCAGCGCGGCTGGCGTCCCGCCGAGGTGGCGGACTGGTTCCAGCGCTGCTTCGTCGACGGCACCGACTGGGTGATGAACGCGACCGTGATCGGCATGAGCCAGTACGCCGACCTGGCCAGGGTGGACACCCGCCCGTACGCGGTGGACGGCACCGACATCGACGAGATCAGCGACTACTGCGCCGGCTGCCGGTACGCGCCGGAGCGGGCGCTCGGCGAGTTGGCCTGCCCGTACACCGGGGGTTTCGAGAGCTTCCTGCACCGCAACCGGGAGCGGTTGGTGGCCGACCCGCGACTCGCCGCCGAGCTGGCCCGCCGCGACGAGCCCGAGCACCGGGAGGCGGTGCTGGCCCAGGAGGAGAAGCGCGGCGGCAGCCCGCCCTGATCAGGTGGGGTCGGCGACCGGCGGCGGGACCGGCGCGGGCCGCGCCACGCCCCGGTTCAGGCCGACCATCAGCACCCGGTGGTACGACGCCGGCATGATCCGGGCCAACAGGTCGGGCACCTTCGCCGACCAGCCGATGAGCACCCGGCCCCGCCGTCGCTCGACGCCCCGCAGGATCACCTCGGCGGCCCGCTCAGGGGCGATGGTGAGCAGCTTCTCGAACTGCGCCCGACCGGCGGCGTACTCCTGGGCCGGCACGCCGCTGCCGACGCGGGCGTTCTCGGTGATCCGGGTCCGGATCCCGCCCGGGTGCACCGACGTCACGCCGATGCCGTCGTCGACCAGCTCGTGCCGCAGCGCCTCGGTCAGGCCCCGGACGGCGAACTTGCTCGCCGCGTACGCGACCTGCCCGGCCGGCGCGATCAGCCCGAACAGGCTGGAGATGTTGACCAGGTGCGCCCCCGGTTCGGCCTTGAGCGCGGGCAGCAGCGCGTGCGTCACCTGCGCCACCGCCCGGAAGTTGATCTCGATGACCCAGCTGAACTCGTCGAACGTCACCTGGTCGAACCGACCGCCGAGGCCGACGCCGGCGTTGTTCACCAGCAGCCGGATCCGCGGATGACGCTGGCCGATCTCGACCGCCACCCGCGCGGTGGCCGCCGGGTCGGCGAGGTCCACCCGGTAGGTGTGCACCCGCCGGTCCGGGTGCGCGACGCCGATGGCGGCGACGACCGCGTCCAGCCGCTCGGCGTCCCGGTCCAGGAGCACCAGGTCACAGCCGCGACGGGCCAGGCCGTGCGCCAGCGCCGCGCCGATGCCGCTGGCCGCGCCGGTCACCACTGCCGTCGCGCCGGCGAACTCAAACCTCCGCACGATCGGTGCTCCTTCCCTGGCGGGCGCGGCGGGAGAACCGCACACCCTCGTCGGCGAGCCGGCCGTGCCGCATCAGCAGCACGTCGCGGACGTAGTTCTGGTGCAGCCGCCACGGCGTCCGCGCGCCCTGCCGGGGCAGGGCCGCGACACCGCGCAGCACGTACGAGGAGCGCAGGTCGATCAGCGGCGCCCGCTCATCGCCGGGCGGCGGCAGCGGGGTCACGACGTGTTGGCCGGTCCGGTCCAGGTGGCGCAGCAGCCGGCAGACGTAGCCGGCGACCAGGTCGGCCTTGAGGGTCCACGACGCGTTGGTGTAACCGATGGTCAGCGCGAAGTTCGGCACCCCGGAGAGCATCATGCCCTTGTAGGCGACGGTGTCGGGCAGGTCGACGTCGACACCGTCGACGCGCAGCGTCAGGCCGCCGAGGGCGAGCAGATTGAGCCCGGTCGCGGTGACCACGATGTCGGCGCTCACCTCGTCGCCCGAGGCCAATCGGAGGCCGTCGGCGGTGAACGTGTCGATGTTGTCGGTCACCACCGACGCCCGACCCTCCGCCACGGCGGTGAAGAGATCGCCGTCGGGCACCACGCAGAGGCGCTGGTCCCACGGGTCGTACCGGGGCGAGAAGTGCCGGTCGACGTCGTACCCGACCGGCAGCAGGCGCGTCGCGGCCCGCCGCAGCAGCCGTCTCACCAGCCCCGGCGCGCGCCGGCTGAGCTGGAACGTGGCCGTGGACAGCAGCACGTTCTTCCACCGCACCACCGGATACGCCACGCCCGCCGGCAGCCGACGCCGCAGGGCGTCGGCCAGCCGGTCGCGTGCGGCCAGGGCGATGAGGTACGACGGTGAGCGTTGCAGCATCGTCACGTGGGCGGCCCGCCGCGCCAGGGCCGGCACCAACGTCACGGCGGTCGCGCCGCTGCCGATCACCACCACCCGCTTGCCGGCGTGGTCGAGGTCGTCCGGCCAGTGCTGCGGGTGCACCAACCGCCCGGCGTACGCGTCGACGCCCGGCAGGGCGGGCGTATAGCCCTCGTCGTACCGGTAGTAGCCGGTGCAGGCGAACAGGAACGAGCAGGTCAGCACCACGGTCTCGGTGGTGTCGGTGCGCTCGGCGTACACCGTCCAGCGGGCGGCGTCGCTGTCCCACTCGGCGCGCGTCACCCGGTGGGAGAAGCGGATGTGCCGCTGCACGTCGTACTCCCGGGCCGTTTCGCGCACGTACTCGAGGATGCTCGCGCCGTCGGCGATCGACCGCGCGTCGGTCCATGGCCGGAACGCGTAGCCGAGGGTGAACATGTCCGAGTCGGACCGGACGCCCGGGTAGCGGAACAGGTCCCAGGTGCCGCCGACCGCGTCGCGCGCCTCCAGCACCGCGTACGTCTTGTCGGGGCAGTCGCGGCGCAGGTGGCAGGCCGCGCCGACGCCGGACAGGCCGGCGCCGACGATGAGCACGTCAACGTGGTCGGAGGGCATCGTTTCCTCCATCCGGGGCGGTGGTCGGACCCTAACACCGCGACCGAACGACCGTTAACTAGCGCCGGACCGCCTGCGGGCCGGAGCGGCGGGACGCCCGCTCGGCGTCGAGCCGAGCGAGCATCCCCTCGAAGTCGTCCGGAGCGAGGACCGGTCCGCTGTTCTTGCGCCACCCGCCCTTGCGGGACCGCCGCTGCACCGACGACTCGAACGCGCCGCCGGTCGTCCGCACCCAGCACGCGAGGCGCACGGTGGGCCCGCCGAGGAACAGCGCGGGACGCGCCTCGAACCCGGTCACCTCCGACCATGGGAACGTCCGGGTACGCGAGATGTGCCGCAGCCGTACGCCCTCGTCGTTGACGTAGATCCCGGTCAGGTACATGCGGGTGACGCCCGTCAACCACAACCCGAGGAAGGGGAACACGGTGAACACGCCGACATCGTCGCGCGGGTCGAGGTCTCCGCGCAGCAGCGCCGACCCGACGCCCGCCAGCATCGCCAGGCCCACCACCGATCCGACCACCACCATGAGCCCGGTGACCGCCTGGGTGAGGCCCCACGGATCCATCCGCCGCCATCTGCGCACGGCCCGCAGGCTAGTCCATGGACGCTCGCGTCGATTCCATGATCCAGTTCGTCTCCCAGGTGCGTTCGCCGTCGACCGAGAACGCCTGCTCCCAGCGGGCCGTCGTCGCGGTGATCCCGGACCAGATGAACCGGCACCGGACCGGACGCCCCTCGTGCTGGTCGTCGGCGTAGAAGCGGCCCACCCCGTCGACGAAACGACCGACCATCGGCGGCTGCTCCAACTCGCCGCGACCGCTGTTCATCCAGTAGATCGACCACTGCTCGCTGGCCGGGTCGAAGATCCTGATCGTGGCACCGGAGAAACCCCTGGTCGGGAAGGTTATCTCGTCGAAGTTGCCGCCCCCGCCGAAGAAGCTGCGCGCCACCGACACGCCGGGGAACTCGTCCCACTCGTCGCAGCCGGTGAGCCGTTCGCGGAGCCGCCGGTTGACCACGTTCCAGGTGCCCACGTAGAAGTCGAAGTCGCCCATCAGTGGCCCACCGGCCCTTCCGCCCGCGAGTCGCCCAGATAGCCGGCCAGGTCGGGGCTCTCCGGGGCCAGCAGGTGCCGGACCCAGGCGGCCCGCTCGTGCTCCAGCACCGCCAACTCCCAGACGCAGCCGACCTCGCGCCGACCCAACTCGACGAAGTGGGTCGGGTCGTCGTCCGGGCAGTCCAGCACCGGCTGACCGGCCACCGCGATGTGCGCCTGCAACGCGTTGTCCCACACCCAGGTGTACGCCAACAGGTAGGCGCCGGTGTCCGCGCCCCGGTGCAGCACCACCCACCCGGCGGCCGGCGTGCCGTCGCGCACCGCGCGGGCCAGCAGCGCTGGCAGGACGTCGTAGGCGGCCTTCTCCACCGCCGGTTCGATCGGCTGCCCCGGCTGGTCGATGTGGTAACGCTTGAGCTGCCAACCGTCCACCACGATCGGCTCCAGCGTTCGTAGATCCTTGTCGTCGAATGCCATGCCGGGACGGTAGGACCACTTCGCTGACAGCTAGTGTCAGTGAAGTGCGGGCCAGTCGACTCATTTCCGTCCTGCTGCTGCTCCAGTCGCACGGCCGGCTGACCGCCGCGCAACTCGCCGAGCGGCTGTCCGTCTCCCCACGCACCATCTACCGCGACGTGGAGTCGCTGCACGCCGCCGGCATCCCGCTCTACGCCGAGGCCGGGCACGCCGGCGGTTACCAGCTCGTCGACGGCTGGCGGACCCGGCTGACCGGCCTGACCGCCGAGGAGGCCGAGCGGCTCTTCCTCGCCGGGCTGCCCGGCCCCGCCGACGAGTTGGGCTACGGCGACGTGGTGGCGGCGCTGCGACTCAAGCTGAACGAGGCGCTGCCCACGCCGTTGCGCGACCGGGCCACCCAGCTCCAGCAACGCTTCCACCTGGATACACCCGGTTGGTACGCGGACGGCGACGCCTCCCCCGAGCTGGCCCGCACCGCCGAGGCCGTCTGGCGGCAGCAGCGCGTGCGGGTGCGGTACCGCAGTTGGCGGGGGGAGGTGACCCGGGTGCTGGAGCCGTACGGCCTGGTGCTCAAGGGCGGCCGATGGTACGTGGTGGCCACGCAACCGGGCCGGTCCGAGCCGGCGACCTACCGGGTCAACCAGATCCTCGCGCTGACCTCGCTGGACGAGGAGTTCGACCGGCCGGCCGACTTCGACCTGCCGGCCTGGTGGCGCGAGCACGTGGTGCGGTTCCGCGCCCGACTGCACCAGGACGAGGCCGCCGTACGCCTGTCCCCCGACGGCCGGCAGCGGCTGCGGGAGATCGGCAGTGATCCGGTGGTGGCCGCCGTGGACGCCAGTGCCGGTCCCGCCGACGCCCAGGGCTGGGTGACCGCCGTGCTGCCGATCGAGTCGTTGACCCACGCCCACGGCGATCTGCTGCGCCTCGGCGCCGACGTGGAGGTGCTGACCCCGGTCGCGCTGCGCGAGCTCCTGGCCGCCACGGCCGCCGGCCTGGCAGCCCTCTACGGCCCCCGGTAGGTGCCGTCGCCTTCCACAATGGAAGATCGGCGGGACATCGACTGTCGGCCACGTGTGCCACCCTGGGACGGTCGCCAGCGGTCACCGGAGGTGAGGGCAACGCTACGACTACGCGCGCTGGTCGCCGTCCCCGGCACCGGGCCGGTCACCCTCGACGTCGCGGCCGGCGAGACGGCCGCGCTGGTCGCGCCGCCCCGGGTCGGCACGGCCGTGGCCCGGGTGCTGGCCGGCCTGGCCGCCCCGGTCACCGGTCGGATCATGGTGGGCGCGCGGGACGTCACGTCCCTGCCGCCACCACGCCGGCAGATCGGCTACGTGCCGGCGGGCGGCGCGCTGCTGCCGCAGCTCACCGTGCGGCGCAACATCGAGTACGGCCAACGCAAACGCGAACGGGTGCACGAGATGGCGGACGACTGGACGGCGACGGTGGTGGAGCGGCTGGAATTGGCGCCGACGCTCGACCTGCTCCCGCACGTGCTCTCCGACGCGCAGCGGTTCCGGGTCGCGCTGGCCCGCGCCGCCGTCTGCCTACCCGAGGTGCTCGTCGTCGACCTGCCCGTCGACCCCGCCGGCGGCAGCCGCCTCGGCGACCTGCTGCCCCGCCTCGCCCCGTCGGAGACGCCGGGGGTCGCCACGCTCGTCTGCACCGCCGATCCGTCCACCCTGGCCGACATCCCGACGCGGCACCACCTGGTCACCGAGCCCGACGAGGTCCCCCGGTGACGTCGGCCGGTGGCCTCAGCCGCCGTACCCTGCTGCGCGCCGCCGCCGTCGGCGCGGCGGCCACGGCGGCCGGGTGCGGCGGCGGCACCCGCTCGATACAGGTGGCGGTGGTCTGGAGCGGCGGCGAGCTGGACCGCTTCCGCGAGGTCGTGGCCGCGTACCCCGCTCCGGTGCGGGTGGTCAGCGCCGGCAACGACATCGACGCGTTCCTGCGCGCCCGGCACCTCGCGGGCACCTCGCCGGACGTGGCGATCCTGTCGCGTCCCGGCCTGGTCACCGAGTACGCCGCGCGGGGCTGGCTGCGCCCGGTGCGACCGTCGACCGAGTACGCGGTGCCGATCGGCCTCGGCGACCTGCTGATAGCCAAGGGGCAGCGCTACGGCCTGTGGGTCAAGGCGGCGCACAAGTCCCTGGTGTGGCATCTGCCCTCGATGCTGCCCGAGCCGCCGACGAGCTGGGACGCACTGGTCTCGCTGACCCGCCGCCTCGGCGCGCTCGCCCGCGACGGCGGTCCGGCGCCCCTGGCCATCGGCGCGGCGGACGGCTGGGTCCTCACCGACTGGTTCGAGAACGTGCTGGCCGACCTCGCGCCCACCGCCTACGACGCCCTCGCCGCGTCCGAGGGTGACTGGCAGGGCCGGGCGGTGCGCGACACCCTGGACCGGCTCGCCGAGCTGTGGAGCATCGACGGCGCGTTCCCCGGCGGCGGCAAACGTGCCCTGCTCACCCAGTACGAGGAGTCGGTGATCCAGGTGGTCCGCTCACGGCGGGCGGTGATGGTCTTCGAGGCCGACTTCACCGCCGAGGTGGTGGGCCGGTTCCGCAGCGGCGCCGAGGAGCCGGTCACCTTCCGCTTCCCGAGCGCCGGGGCGGGCAGCGGCGCGCTGATCGTCGGCGGCGACGTCGCGGTGGCCTTCGACCACGACCGGGGCGGACTGGAGCTGGTCGAGTGGTTGACCCGGGCCGACTCGTTCGGTCCCTGGCTGCGGGCCGGCGGCTACCTGTCGCCGAACACCACCATCGCGCTGACCGAGTACGCCGACCCGGTCCGCCGGCAACTGGCCCGCGAGATGCGCGGCCCGGACACCCTGCACTTCGACCTCTCCGACCAGTTGCCGGGGGCGTTCACCGGCTCCGACGGCGTCGGCATCTGGCGCATCATGCAGGACTTCTTCGCCGACGTCACCGGCGGCGTGCCGGCCCGCCGCGCGATCGACGACGCCACCGGGCAGCTCGCCGCGGCGGCCCGCGAGGCGGGCGGTGACCGGTGAGCGAGACCCGGGTGCTCGGCGAGCTGGCGGTGCTCGACGACGTCGGCCCGCCGCGCCGGGGCCGGGCCTACCCGGCGGCCGGTGCGACCTCCGCCCTGCTGCTGCCGGCCGCGCTGCTGCTCGGGGCGCTGGTGCTGTGGCCGGTGCTGCGCACGCTGCACGCCAGCGTTACCACCGACGGTCGCTGGGTCGGCGCGGAGCACTTCCGGGCCGCCCTCGCCGCGCCGCACACCGGCGCGGTGGTCGGCCGTACGGTGCTGTGGGCGGTGCTGGTGCCGGCCGTGGTGACGGCGTTGGGCTACCTGTTCGCCGTCGTGTCGCGCCGCTCACAGGAGGGTGGCCTGGTCCGGCTGATCCTGCTGGTGCCGGTGGCGTTGCCGCTGGTCGTCACCGGCGTGACCTTCCGGCTCATGTACGACCCCGACCCGACCCGTGGCCTGGTGACCCTGCTCGCCGCGCGGGTGACCGGCCGCTCCACCGAGGACGCCCCGCAACTGCTCGGGCCGGGCCTGGTGACGGTGGCGTTGATGTCGGCGTTCGTCTGGGCGTGGGTGGGGCTGGCCGTGCTGGTCTTCCGGGCCGCGCTGGACCGCGTACCGCCGAGCCTGGCCGACGCGGTACGCGCCTACGGTGGCGGCCGGCGACACGTCCTGTGGGACGCGCAGTGGCGGCCGCTGTTGTTGCGTACCGTCGCGGTGGTTTTCGCCCTGGTGGCGCTCGGCACGAGCCGCACCTTCGACCTGATCCTGGTGATGACGCCCGGGTCCGTCCGCGACGACGCGGCGGTGCTCGCCCTGCGGGTCTGGCAGACCTCGGGCGGCACCACCACCGGGCAGGGCGCCGCGCTCGGCGTCGTCTGGCTGGCGGCGGTGGCCGCCGGAATGCTGGTGGCGGCGTTCTTCGTCCGCCAGGCGTGGCCGCCGCCGCGGGTCGAGGCGACGCCCGACGCGGCGCCGACGCGGCCGCCGCGCCGGCTGTTCCGGGTGCTCGCCGCCGCCGCCGCGGTGGCCTGGCTCTTTCCACTGGTGGTGCTGCTGGCGACCTCCGCGCACGGGCAGGTCGACGCCGCCGCGCAGGGCTGGTGGTCGGCCCCGCCCGGCGCGGGCTCCTACGAGGCCCTGCTCGGCGGCGACGAGCTGTGGCGGGCGCTCGGCTTCACCCTGCTGCTGGCCACCGTCGTCACCGCGACGGTTCTCGTCGTCGGGCTGCTGGCCGCGTACCCGCTGGCGTGGCTGACCGGGCCGGCCGCGCAGGCGACCGGCCTGCTGCTGATGGCCGCCACCGTCGTCCCGGTGCAGGTGATCGCCGGGCCGGTCAACGAGGTGCTCGGCCTGGTGCTCTCCTCCGGCACCGCACGCGGGTTGGCGCTGGTGCACGTGGCGCTGGGGGTGCCGTTCGCGGTGCTGGTGCTGCGCAACGCGTTCGCTGACCTGCCGGCCGACCAGGTGCGCGGCGCTCGCCTCGGCGGCCGGCGGTGGTGGGGCACGCTTCGTCGACTGGCCCGGCACAACCTGCCCGCCGTGGTCGCCGTGTCCGTGCTGGAGTTCGTCCAGGTCTGGAACGACCTGGCGGTGGGCCTGCTGTTCAGCAGCCCGGAGGCCACTCCGCTCGGGTTGTTCCTGGCCGGGCAGAGCCGCGGCTTCGTGTCCAACAGCGGGGTCCTGGCAGCCGGTTCGGTGCTCGCCTCGGTGCTGCCGGTGGCGCTCATGGTGCTCGCCCGGCGGCAACTCGTCGCCGGCCTGGTCTCCGGGGGCGTACGGTGACCCGCCCCACCGGCGCGCCCGGTCGAGGGCCGAGGTGGCCGCTGCTCGCCGCCGTCGTCTCGCTCCTCGGCGGCGTGCTCGGCAACGTGGGCATCAACCTGCTCTCCGAGCTGGTGAGCAGCGCGCTCGGCCCGGCCGCCGAGCTGCTCGGCCCGGCGAGCATCGTGATCGGCCTCGTCGGCGCGATTGGCTTCGCGGTGTACGCGCATCAGCGCCGGGCCGGGCGGAAGACCGGTCCGGAGCCCACCGAGGTGGTCAGCACGCCGGTCGAGGATGTGCCGACCCTGCCGTACACGGCGGGGTTCACCGGCCGCGACGAGCACGTGCGGGCGGTGCTGGACCTGCTCGCGCGCGAGCACGCCGTGGCGGTGCTGGGCCGGCGGGCGGTGGGCACGTCGGCCTGCGCCATCGAGGCGGCGAACCTGTGCCGGGCGGACTTCCCGGACGGGCAGTACCACTTCGACCTGCGCCGGGGCGGTCGACGCCGGTCTCCCCGGCAGGTGCTCACCGCGTTGGCGGGGGTCCTGGGCAGCGCGCCGCCGGTATCCGGTCGGCCGGACGCCCTCGCGGCCGCGGCCGCCGCGATCCGCCGCAAGATCGACGGTCGCAACATCCTGCTGGTCCTGGACAACGTCGACCGGCCCGAGCAGGTCCGCGCGCTGCTACCGCCGACCGCGCGCACCTGCCGGCTGCTGCTGGCCGGCGGTCCCGCGCTCAGCGGGTTGAACGGGGTGGTGGAGCACTGGATCGCCGAGCCCGGCCCGGACGAGGCGGTCGAACTGTTCGCCGCCGCTGGCGGCGCCGCCCCGGCCGCCCGGGTCCGCCGCGCCGACCCGCGTACCGATCCGGCCGTACGCGAGATCGTCGACCTGTGCGGCCGGCAGCCGCGCACCGTCCGCGCGCTCGGCTACCGCACGGCCCAGCACGGCTGGCGGCACGTCGACGTCCTGGACGCGCTGCGCCGGGCGGTGCGCACCCCGCCGCACCAGCGGGTCGCCGTCTCGCCGGCGGCCCAGCTCGTCACCGAACGGGACAC
Organism: Micromonospora sp. NPDC049107; assembly: GCF_040648595.1. Lineage (NCBI taxonomy): Bacteria > Bacillati > Actinomycetota > Actinomycetes > Micromonosporales > Micromonosporaceae > Micromonospora > Micromonospora sp. NPDC049107. Next base: position 372,739 of record NZ_JBEZEC010000006.1, on the reverse strand, counting down.
CGCCTACCGGGCATTGACCCGCGAGGCCCGCCGGCTCTACCGCCTGATGTCGCTGGCGCCGGCCCCGGTGGACCGGCCGACCATCGCCGCGCTGGCCCGCCGGCACCCCGAGCGGATCACCGGGCTGCTGGACCAGTTGGCCGCCGCCGCGTTCGTGGTCGGCGCCCCCGGCGACCGGTACGAGGTCCGTCCGCTGCTCGCCGCGAACGCCCGCCTGCACCTGCGCGACGCCGACCCGGCCCGTTCCCGGGTCGCCGCGCAGGCCCGGCTCACCCGGCATCTGGCCCGGCGGGCGGAACGGCACGCCGCCAACCTGACCGTGCTGGGCTCCCCGCCGGACCGGGAGTGGTCGCTGCCGCTGGACGACGACCCGTACGGCTGGTTCGACCTGCACCAGGAGTTGCTGCTCGCGGTCGTCCGGGTGCCCGCCGGGGCGGCCGAGACGCTGCCCCGACGGGTACGCCGGTGGTGGTTCCGGTTGGCCGTGGCGCTGTGCGGGTGGCTCGCCCACGTCGAACGGCTCGACGAGTGGGAGCAGGTGTGCCGCACGGTCCTGGCCACCCCGACGGCCGACGACCGACCGGAGATCGCCGGCTGGGCGCACAACGAGCTGGGCGTGCTGCGCCGACGTCGGCACGACCCGCAGGGGGCGGCGGCGGCGCTCACGCTCGCGGTGGCCGAACGCGGCCGGCGGGGCACCGCCCAGGCGCGGATGAACCTCGGCCTGGCCCTGCTCGACCTGGGGCAACTCGACGACGCGGTGGAGCACCTGGAGCTGTCCCGCCGGCACCGCTCGTCCGCGGACCGGGCCGGGCACGCCCTCACCCAGCTGGGCCTCGGCGCGGCGCAGCTGGCCCGGGGTGAGCTGGACGCCGCACACCACCATCTGGTGCGGGCGGCGAACACGTTCCGGTCGGTGGGTGACGCGCGCGGTTACGCCGCCGCGCTGACCAACCTGGTGCTGGTGCACGCCAGCCTCGGCGAGCACCTGGACGCGGCGCAGGCCTGGCGGGCCGCGCTGCGCGAGTACGAGTCGGTCAACGACCCGACCAGCCGCGCCGCGGCGCTGCTCAACGCGGGCGCGACGCTGCTGACCAGCGCGCCGGGGCAGGCGCGGGCGGCGTACGAGCTGCTGGCCGAGAGCCGACGGCTGCGCGAGGACGTCCGGCCCACGGCGGGGCTGGCGCGTACCCTGCTCTACCTGGGCGACGCCGCCGCGGCGCTGGGCGACCGGGCCGACGCGCGGCGGCGGTGGGCGGACGCGGCGACGGTGGCCGAGGAGGTCGGCGACGACCGGGCGCTGGCCGCCGCCGACGAACGCCTGGTACCCGACGTCGAAGCGCCACCGGCCACCCCCTGAGCGGTGTGTCCCCCCGGGTCGGCGTGATGTCGATCGCTCGTCGTGGTCGGTGGCGTCGGTCTGGGAGAGTGTGTGACCGTGGACGCTCTCTCGGTGCGGGGACTCAGCCGCAACTTCGGCAACCTGGTCGTGCTCGACGATGTGACCTTCACGCTGCCGCCGGGCCGGATCGCGGTGGTGCTGGGCCCCAACGGCAGCGGCAAGACCACTCTGCTGCGCTGCGTGGTGGGCGCCGACCGGCCGGACGCGGGCGAGGTGCGGGTGCACGGGTACCGGGCCGACGAGACCGACCCGCAGGTGCGCTCGCTGGTGGCCGCCGCCCTGGACGACATCGACTTCTTCCCCGACCTGTCCGTGGTCGAGCACCTGGAGCTGGTCGCGTACGCCCACGGGGGCAACGCCGAGCCGGTCGAGGAGGTGCTCACCGAGCTGGGCCTGGAACCGGCCCGTGATCAACTCCCGGTCACCCTGTCCAGCGGGCAGCGCCGCCGGCTCGCGCTGGCGTCCTGCTTCGTCCGGCCGCGTCGGGTGCTCATCCTCGACGAGCCGGAACAGCGCCTCGACGTCGCCGGACGGCAGTGGCTCGCCGACCGGCTGCGGCGCGAACGCGACGCCGGCACCACCGTGCTGATGGCCTCGCACGACCCGGAGTTGATCGACGCGGTCGTGGACGAGCGGATCGAGATCGGCCGGTGACGGCCGCGCCGACCACGATCGCCGAAGCGCCCGCCGGGCTGCCCACGGCCCGACAGGTCCGTACGCACCTGCGCCGCGCCCGCCGCCGCCACCACGAGCACTCGCTCGGCGATGTGCTGGGCGACGCCTACGTCATGGTGCTGTTCGTGGGCATGTACGGCTGGTTCGCGATCAGCGCCAGTCGCAACATGCTGGACTCCCCCACGGTGGGCCAGGCCGAGCCGGGGGTGCGGTGGTGGCTGGCCCTCGCCGCGCTGCTCGCCGGCGCCGGGCTCGTCTGGCGCGGCCTGCGCGCGTTCGGCCCGCTGCTGGTCACCCCGGCCACCCAGAGCTGGGTGACCAGCGCGCCGATCGATCGGCGGGCCTGGCTGGCGCCGCGCCTCGCGGTCCTGGTGGCGGGCGCGGCGGTGGGCACGGCCGCGCTCGGGGTGGCCGTAGCGGCGCTCGGCGGTGTCAGCGACCCGGCGACCCTGGGCTGGGCGGCCGCCGCCGGCGCGGGATGGGGCGCCGCCACGCTGGCGTTCAGCGTCGTCGCCCAGAGCAGCCGGACGGGACGGCGGTGGCCGGCCCTGGCCGGCGCGGTCCCGATGGTGGCCGCGGCGGTCATCACCGCCGTCGTGGTGCTCATCGGCCGCCTCGGCGAGGGACTGCCCCGGCCGTCGTCGACGCCGACCATCGCGCTGGTCGCCGTCGCCGTGCCGCTCGCGGTCGTCGCCACGGTGTTGGCGGTACGCGCGCTGCCCGTCGTCGACCGGGCCACCCTGACCACCGGCGCGCAGTTCGCCAACGCCGCCGCCACGGCCACGATCCTGCTCGACCCGAGCCTGCTGACCGGCCTGGTGGAGAGCCGTCGTTGGCGGCGGGTCGGCCGGGTCCGCAGCAGCCGGTTCCTGCCCGGTCCGGGCTGGTGGGCGTTGCTCCAGGCGGACGTCCGACGACTGCGCCGGCACCCCAGCGCGCTGCTGATCTGGGCGGGTCTCGTCGGTGTCCAGTACGCCGCCGCGCTCGCCCTGCCCGGCCTGGCCGGGGCCGCGCAGGTGGTGTTCGCCTATCTCGCCGTCAACCGGCTCACCGGCGGGCTGCGCGCGGTCAGCCGGTCGGCCGGACTGCGCCGGGCGCTCGGCGGCAGCGACGCCCTCCTGCGCGGCGTCCACGTGGTGGTGCCGGCGATCGGCGCGGGCCTGTGGTGGCTGCTGACCCTGCCGAGCCTGCCCAGCGTCGACGCCGGCCCGACCTGGCTCGCGCCGACGCTGGTGCTCGGGGTGGTGGCCGCCGCCTTCCGGGCCGGCACCCGCCCGCCGATCGACTACGGCGGCGCGACGGTCAACACGCCGTTCGGAATGGTCCCGGTCGACCTGCTGCGGCAGGGTTCCCGGGGGCCGGCGCTGCTCGCCGTGGTCGTCCTGCTCCAGCTGTTCCTGGGCTGAGGCCGTCGCCGTCAGCCGTCCAGACGGCGGACCATGTTCATGATCGTTTCGAGCTGGGCGCCGCCCTTGATCGGGAAGTTGGTCGCGCCCAGGTAGCCCCACCAGTCCCAGCAGCCGTTGGGGTTGCTCAGCGCCGTGCCGGCCTGCGGATAGAGCACGACCAGGTTGTTGGTGTCCGCGTACTGGTTGAGGTTGGCCCGGTCGACGAACGCCGTACCCACCGACCCGGCCCCCTGCACACAGCCGTGCAGCGCGACCAGCAGCCGGCACGACTGGCCGACCGCGCACGCCGACGGGACGTACGCGTAGCCGTTGGCGTCCATGCTCAACCCGTTGGCCCAGCCGTTGACGGCGAACGTGTTCTGGTCGAAGCGCACGAGCGTGCCGCCCAGCGCTCCCGTGTTGCGCGCGTTGACTCCGCCGAGCAGTTTGCGCAGCAGGGCGTTCTGCGGATCGGTGCCGCAGTCGTTCAGGTAGGGCGACGCGGTCGCCGTACATCCCAGCGTGCCGTACGGGGTTACCCACGCGTGACCGGCGGCCGAGCCGCTGTCGTACTGCACGCTGGCGCCGAAGCGCTGGTAGTAGCGGACCAGGTCGTCGGTGACGGACTTCTTGACGGCGGTGTCGTTGTTGCCGTGGAACACGTACACCGGGTCACCGGAGAGGTTGCCGACCGGGTCGATCCAGCCGTACGACGCCCAGGTGCGGGTGTACGTCTCCAGCGCCGACACGTTCGTCGGGTAGATGTTGTCACCGCAGCCGTAGAGCGCCTGGGCGACGGTGTTCTGGGAGCAGTAGTAGGGCCCGGCGGCGAAGACGGCCGCGCCCCGGATCCGGGACGAGTAGGCGACGTGCAGCTGGGTGGCCAGGTAGCCACCGGAGGACACCCCGGCCACGTACACCCCGGAGATGTTGTAGCTGCCCAGCGACCCGGACACCGGGGTCGTGGTGGCGGGGGTGGCGGCCTGGGCGGGGGCCGCGACGGTCAGGATCAGCAGCAGGACGGCGGTCAGGGCGGTGACGGCTCTGCGCGGTGTGGTCATGGACGCTCTCCTCGGCAGCGCCGGCGGGGGCGTCGACGCGCGCCGAAGCTACCGTGACGTGGACCACACCCGACATGAGCCCGACCGACACGCTTGTCGATGCCGGTGTGTGCGCGGCCCACCCACGAGGGTCGTGGCGACGCGCCTGCCGAGGTTCCATCCGGGCCCTGTCGAGCTGCCCCGGAAATGGGGCATCAGGACCCCCGCGCGGACGGCGTCGGCGAGCGGGCGGCGGCGCCAATGACTCACCAGGGCACGGGCGTTCCGTCCCAGGAGAAGAAGCCACCGGTGGGGCCGTCGTCCGGCAGCAGGGCCAGGCGGAGGGCGCCCTGCGCGGCCTCGGCCGGGTCACCGCCGGCAGCGGCGGCCCGAGGGTTGAGATCGGTGGCCCGCAGGCCGGGGGCGAGCGCGTTGACCTTGAAGCCGTCCTCCGCCAGCGTCTGGGCGTACAGGACGGTGAGGGCATTGAGAGCGGCCTTGGACGACCGGTAGGCGGCGGCGGCCCCGCTTCCCGGGGTGAACTGGGGGTTGGGGGTGGTGCTCCAGGTCAGCGACGCGGTGCCGCTGGAGATGTTGACGATGCGCGGACTCGGGGACCGGCGCAGGGCGGGCAGGAAGGCATTGGTCACTGTCACCACCCCGAACACGTTGGTCTCGTAGGTGCGCCGGTACTCCTCGACGCCGGTGCCGGTCGGCGGATCGAGGGACGGCGAGATGCCGGCGTTGTTGACCAGTACGTCCAAGCCGTCGATCTGAGCCGCGGCCTCGGCGGCGGCGTCGGGATCGGTCACGTCCAGGATCAGCAGACGGGCTCCGGCTCCGATCTCCTCGACGGCCCGCTGCCCGCGCCCGGGGTCACGGGAGCCCACGTACACGGTGAGACCCTCGGCCGCGAGCAGTCGGGCGATATCCTTGCCGATGCCCTTGTTGGCACCGGTGACCAGAGCTGTGCGTTCATCCATGACGCGAGTCTTCCCTGGTCGGGGGGTGCTCTGTCAGGGACAGCCGGTACCAGGCAGTTCAGGAGGCGACATGGCGAGGCAGGAGCTGGCGCACTACCTGCGGGACCGCCGGGCGGCCCTGCGTCCGGGCGATATCGGCCTGGCGGTGACGGGCACCGACCGCCGCACGCCGGGTCTGCGCCGCGAAGAGGTGGCGGAGCTCGCCCACATGTCGGTCGACTACTACACGCGGCTGGAGCAGGCGCGGGGGCCGCGGCCGTCGGCCCGGATCCTGGACGCGCTGGCCCGCGCGCTGCGGCTCACGCCGGCCGAGCGCAGCCACCTGTTCCGCCTGGCCGGTTCGAGCGCGCCACCTGGCGTCAGCGCCGTGCGGCGGGTGCGCCCGCACGTGGCCCGGATGCTGGAGCGGCTGCCGGAGACCGCTGCCATCGTCACGGACGCGGCGTACGACGTTGTCACCTGGAATCCGCTGGCCCGAGCACTGCTCGGCGCCGACCCTGGAGGCGGGACGACGAACCTGGCCCGACGCCGTTTCCTGGGCCAGGGGCAGATGTACGAGAGCTCCAGCGCCGAGGAGTTCGGGCACATCGTGGTGGCGCGGCTGCGCCGCGCCGCGGACCGCTACCCGCGTGACGCGCAGCTGGCCGCGCTGCTGGCCGAACTGCACGCCGGCAGTGCGGAGTTCCGGCAGATCTGGGCGGCGCGTCCGGTCCACGCTCCCGGGCATCGCACCAAGACCCTGGACCATCCAGCGGCCGGTGCGCTGCGGTTGAACTGCGACGTCCTGCTCGTGCCCGAGGATGACCAGGAAGTCGTCCTGATGACGGCCGACCCCGGATCACCTGCTGCGCGGGCCCTGCGCGGGCTGGCCACGCAGGCGACCTGAAACGAAGGACGCGCGGACGGCCGCGTCGCTCAGGCGGTGTCGCCCGGGGCGAGGTGGCGGTAGCCGGGGATGGTCTCGGCGAACCAGCCGGCCACACTTGCCAGGCCACGATCGTTGAGCTGCGCGTCGTGAATGGGGTACGCGGCCTCGGCGCGCACCGCGCGGGCGAAGCGGATCGCCTCGTCGAGGCGGAGCCACGACCCCTGGGCGGGCACGAGCAGGGTGCGCACCGGCTCGTCCGGCACGTGCACCGAGTCGCCCGGGTGGTAGAGCCCGTCACCGACCAGATAGCCGAGGTTGGGACAGTCGGGCTGACCCTCGTGGATCACGGCGTGCCGGCCGCCGTGGGCGCTCACCGGGATGCCCGCGGCGGTGAAGCGCTGCCCCGGACGTACCCGGGTGACCGGCAGCGGGGCGAGGTCGGGCAGCCGGGCCCCCTCGGGGGCGTACACCGGCACGCCGAGCCCGGCCAGCCGCAGCACGTCCACGTGGTCGGTGTGCTCGTGAGTGACCAGGACGGCGTCCGCGCCGACCAGCGCGCGCGGCTCGCTCCAGGTGCCCGGGTCGATCACCAGCACCGCGCCGTCCTGCTCGACGCGGACGCAGGAGTGCGTGAATCGGGTGATCCGCATCCGCCGACGGTACCCGCGCCCTCGCCCAGGAGTTGACCGTCGACGGCAGCACCGTCACCGCCGCCGCCCCGGTGACATGCGGACGATGTAAAGGAACTGCGCTCCGAACGCCGCGAGCGCGACCGCCACCCCGGCGACGACCATCAGCCAGTGCCAGCCCCCGACCATGCCGAGCACCAGGGCCACGCCCGACCCGACCAGTGCCGCGTTGACCGCGCCCACGAGCGCGGCCGTGGTGAGCAGGAACTCCCAGCGCCCGGGCCGGGTGCCCACCAGCATCCGCGCCGTATCCGCGCTGTCGTCGGACGCCACGGCGTCGGCGAAGAAGTCGTGCTCACTGGCGAGACGGTGGTGGTAGTAGGCGCGGATGCGCTGGATGCGCTTCATGTCCAGCGAGTTCTCCACGGTGGTCTCCACCAACCGCAGGAACGTCAGCCCGCCGATGATCACCAGGGTCGGCAGCACCGCGCCCAGATAGGGCCGCACCACCTGGTCGTTGCCGGCGGCGAAGCCGAGACCGATCAGGGCCGCCGACAGCACGGACAGGAAGATCGTGGCACGCCCGGTGGCCTCGTCGATCGTGCCGGCGCGGGACGTCTGCAGGGCGTAGTGCTCGGTGTTGAGGACGCTCAGCAGCGCCTTCTCGCGTTCCGCGTCGTCCACACCGTCACCTTCCGCGCTCGCCCGACTCCGATACCGTCACCCTACGAGTGGCACAGCGGGCCCGACCGACGAAACGACCGGTCGCGAACGGGACAGCGAGCGGCAAAGCCGGCACGTATCCTCCGCATCTCGGCGGGCATGGGCCACGACGGAAGGGGACCGGATGCCCAAGTGGGCGGGGCGGGGCCGCCAGCGACGCGCCTTCGTGGTCGGTGGGCCGTTGCTCGGTGTCGCGCTGGTGATGCTGGTGGCCGCCTGGCGCAGTGCCGGCTTCCTCAGCGACCTGCTGCTCAACCTCGGGTCCAGCGTCGTGCTCGCGGCCATCTCGTACGTCATCTTCGATCCGCTGTTCGAAGAGGCCCGCAAAGCCCGGGTGCAGGAGCACCTGAGCTTCGACCAGGCGGCGTTCGTGACGCGCCTGCGCCGCTCGGCGCGCCGGGTCCGCATCCTCGACACCTGGACGATCCTGCTGGAGCAGCGGCACCGCGAGGAGACCTTCGACGCCGTACGCGCGGCGCTCAGCAACGGCGCCCACGTCCAACTGCTCCTGCTCGATCCCGACTGCACGGCCGCGCAGCAACGCTCCGAGGAGTTGGAGCGGCAACGGGTGGACGTGCCGCGCCAGATCCGTACCAACCTGCGGCACCTCGCCGCGTTCTCCGACGGCCTCGATCCGGCGGTGCGACACCGGTTACAGGTACGGCTCTACGACGCGTCCCCGTCGATCCAGCTCTACCAGTGGGACAGTCGGGCGCTGATCTCGTTCTTCCCGATCGGGAAGCTGTCGTTCAACGTGCCCCAGCTCGAGGTCGACATGGACAGCCCGTGGGGCGGATTCGTGCACTCCCGCTTCGAGGAGCTGTGGGAGCACCAGCGGGAGACCTCGAACCTGGACCAGTACTGGTCGGTGACCGTGACTCTGCGCCACGAGGACTCCGACGTCGTCGAAGTGCGCGTGCCCTACGTGACGGTGGAGGGGCAGCACTACGTCGACTGCCGGGCGTTCCGGGTGACCGGCCCGCTGACCGTGCGCGCCGTCCTGCCGCCCCGCCCGGGAGCGATGCCAGCGGTGTTCGCGCTGGCTGAGCCGGCCGACGGCGACCGGACGCCGGCCGCCGTCGTGGCCCGGCACTTCGACCAGAAGTACGGGCACGGCGACGGGCAGCGGGCAGTTCGCCGACTGGTGCCGCCGCCGGAGGGTCCGCGTACCCCCGTTCCTCGTGCCGCGGCGGCCGGCGACACGCACGGAGGGTGACCCGGCTTCGACTCGTCGGGTGCCGGGCGGGACACTGGTGACCGCCCGCGTGCCACCGACCAGGAGGAGTGTGCCCGTGCCGCCCAGCCCCGGGCCGACGCCGCTGCGGGCCGACTGCGCGCGCTGCTTCGGGTTGTGCTGCGTGGTGCCGGCCTTCGCCGCGTCGGCCGACTTCGCCATCGACAAGCCGGCCGGGCGGGCCTGCCCGAACCTGCGCCCGGACCACCGCTGCGGCATCCACCCGGAGCTGCGGGAGCGCGGATTCGCGGGCTGCACCGTCTTCGACTGCTTCGGCGCGGGGCAGCAGGTCGCGCAGGTCACCTTCGGTGGGCGGGACTGGCGGGACGCTCCGGAGACCCTGCCGGCGATGGCCGAGGCGTTCCGGGTGCTGCGTCCGCTGCACGAACTGCTCTGGTATCTCACCGAGGCGCTGTCGCTGGGCCCCTCGGCCGGGTTGCGCGCCGAGCTGGACCGCGCCCGCGTCGAGATCACCGGGCTCACCGAGGGCGATCCGACTCGCCTGCGCGCGGTGGACGTCGACGCGCACCGGGCCCGGGTCAACCCGCTGCTGTCGCGCGCCAGCGACGCGGCGCGCGCTCCCGGGGGCATCGACCGGCGGGGCGCGCACCTCTTCGGCGTGGACCTGCGTCGGACGGCCCTGCGCCGGGCCAATCTGCGCGGCGCGCTGCTGATCGGCGCCGACCTGCGCGGCGTGGACCTCACGCTGGCCGATGTCACGGGTGCGGACCTGCGCGGGGCCGACCTGCGCGGCGCGGACCTGCGGACGACGCTGTTCCTGCACCAGGCGCAGCTCGACGCCGCGCGTGGTGACGCGCGCACGGCCCTGCCGGCGACGCTGATCCGGCCGCCGCACTGGACGGCGCTCGCGCTCACCCCGGTGCGCGCCCCGGCTGCGAGCCGCCGTGGGCGGCGGCGCTGACGACGGTACGAGGTCCGCGTCCGCCGGCCGATCCCCCGCCGGCCGGACACCCCGTCGCCGACAACCCCGGCCGCCGAGCCGGCAGCGGCCGGCGGACGAGGTTTCGTGGGTGACCCGCCGGGTAGCCACCGCCGACGCGGACCGGCACCGACGGGAGGCACGGCGTGGGCTACCGAAAGCGCGACGGTGAGCTGCCGGGCGACCCGCAGCACAGCGAGGACGAGGCCGGCCAGGTGCCGTTGGTGCAGGTCGAGACGGACACCGAGGTCCCCGCGCCGGCCGACACCGACGAGCGGCCGGACATCGTGACCGAGGGCGACAATTCGGGTGTCGCCGGGGGCTCGTCCGGCAGCAGCGGCGGCGGGTCGAGCATGCCGGGACACCCCGACGCGACCCGCCGGGGCTAGCGGCTCGCCAGCGCCGCGCGCGCCTCGGTCATGCCCTTGTTGGCCAGACCGTCCGCGCGCTCGTTCTCCGGGTGGCCGTTGTGCCCCTTGACCCACAGCCAGGTGACCTCGTGGCGCTCGCAGGCCGCCTCCAACCGCTGCCACAGGTCGGCGTTCTTCACCGGCTGCTTCGCGGCGGTCCGCCAGCCGTTGCGCTTCCACGACGCCAGCCAGCTCGTGATGCCGTTGCGCACGTACGTGCTGTCGGTGTGCAACTCGACGGTGACCGGCCGGTTCAGGCTCTCCAACGCCTGGATGGCCGCCATCAGCTCCATCCGGTTGTTGGTCGTCGGCGTGGCCTCGCCGCCGCACAGCTCGCGCTCGTGGTCGCCGTAGCGCAGCAGCGCCCCCCAGCCGCCCGGCCCGGGGTTGCCACTGCACGCCCCGTCGGTCCAGATCTGCACGCCCCTGCCGGCCGCCACGTCCACCATGGCAGGCAACCTACCGGGCGGCGACCGTGCGCCGGCCGTTCGGGGGCCGGCGCGGCGACATCGAAGGCACTAGGGTCGGCCGGATGGAGCGGCACGTGGCGTTCGACCATCTACACAACTTCCGCGATCTCGGCGGTTACCGCACCGACGACGGGCGTACGGTCCGCTGGCGGCTGCTCTACCGCTCGGACTCGCTGGGCAAGCTGGCGGGCGCCGACCTGGACCGTTTCCACGCCCTCGGCGTCGGCACGGTGATCGACCTGCGATATCCGTCGGAAATCGCGGCACGGGGTCGCGCGCCGCAGGTTGACGGGTTGGCCTGGCACAACCTCAGCGTGGAGCACCGCCCCTACAACCAGGCCACGATCGACCCGACGGTGGATCCGTGGCGCTACCTCGCCGACCGGTACGCCGAGGTCGCCGAGGACGGGGTCGCCGAGCTGCGCCAGGCGTTGGAGGTGATCGCCGCCGCCGAGGCACCGCTGGTCTTCCACTGCGCGTCCGGCAAGGACCGCACCGGCCTGCTGGCCGCGCTGCTGCTCGCCCTGCTCGGCGTCGACGAGGAGCAGACCGCCGCCGACTTCGCGCTCACCGAGCTGGCCACCGCGCGCCTCATCGCCGACTGGAAGGCGCTGAACCCCGACCGTGAGCTGCTCTGGCCCGGGTACGGTCGCGCGCCCGAGGCCATCATCCGGCACTTCCTGGCCGATCTGACTGACGCGTACGGATCGGTTGTCGGTTACGCCACCGACCGGCTCGGCGTGGACGAGGCGTTGACCGCCCGGCTGCGTGACCGCCTCCTCACCGGGTAGGACGGTCGCCGAAAATCGCGCGCCGACCGTGGCCCGGTCTGTCAGAGTCGACCGTCGTGGACGGAAACTGGGACGGCCTGCGAGCCGACGTATTAAGCACGATCGACGAGCTGATTGCCGCCGGGCGGGAGTCCGGGGTGCAGGTCGCCGCTTACCTCGACGGCGAGCCGATCCTCGAGGTGCACGCCGGGGCCGCCGACCGGGCCACCGGCCGGGCACTCGCCGCCGACACCCCGATCTGGAGCGTGTCGACCGGCAAGGCCCTCACCGCCACCGTGGTGCACGTGCTGGTCGAGCGTGGCGAGCTGGACTACGACCTGCGGATCGTCGACGTGTGGCCGGAGTTCGGCCGGCACGGCAAGGACGGGGTCACCCTGCGGCACGCGCTCACCCACACCGCGGGTGTGCCCGCCCTGCCGGTGGACGTGACGCCGGAGGACTTCACCGACTGGGACCGGATGTGCGCGATCGTGGCCGACGCCGAGCCGATCGCCGCGCCGGGCGCGGTGAAGGCGTACCACGCGTGGACGTTCGGCTGGCTGGTCGGTGAGGTGGTGCGCCGGGTGACGGGCCGGCGCGTCTCGGCGGTGCTCGCCGAGGACGTGGCCGGGCCGCTCGGCGTCGCGGACGAGCTGTACCTCGCGGTACCGGCCGCCGACCTGGACCGGCTGGCCCGGGTCGAGGACCGCAACCTGTCGGCGCTGTTCGACTTCGCGAGCGCCAACCTGCCGAACTTCGACCGGGTCGCCCCGCCCGGCGTCCGTCCAGGCGCGCAGGTCGGCGGCCGGGCCGACGTCCTCACCGCCGAGGTGCCGGCGACCGGCACCATGACCGCCCGCGCCGCGGCGCGGATGCTCGCCGCCCTGATCGGTGAGGTGGACGGCGTCCGGCTGATCTCGCCGACCCGGCTCCGGGCCGTGACGACGCCGGACGGGCCGCCCGGCCCGGAGTGGGTGTTCGGGCAGGAGACGACCTGGGGCCTCGGGTACGCGGTGGACGACGACGGCTCGTTCGGCGCGGCCGGCAGCGGCGGCAGCCTCGCGTACGCGTACCCGGAGCTGGGGTTGACGGTCGCGGCGACGAAGACCCTGCTGGGGGCCGGCGACGGTGACCCGATGGAGGACCTGCGGGTGCTGATTCGCGACGCGGTGTCGGCCCGACGCTGACCGGGTCGGGTCAGTTTTCCGGGGAGGGGACGGGTCGCTGCGGACCGCCCACCACGGCCGCCGGGATGGCCGGAGCCGGACGGGCGGGCCGCAGGCGGTCGCGTAGGCGTAGCGCGGCGTCGCCGGCCGTGGCGGCGATCATCGGCAGGAGCCGGGTCGAGTTCATGATCGCGATCTCCTCGGCCGGGTTGGTGACGCCGTCGAGGAAGCGCAGGACCCGCTCGGCCGGGTTGCGGTCGAAGAGCCGGTCGAAGAAGTCGGGCCCGCCCACGCCACCGGAATCCAGCGCGCGCAGCGCCACCGCGTCCATCCAGCGGTGCCGGGCCGGATAGGCGGGGGCCGGCACCGGCGGCCGGCCGGCGGCGAGCGCGCGGGCCACCTGGTCGGCCTGGCGGTACATGGCGGAGAAGGTGAAGCCGGTGGAGGGCCGGGTCGCGCCACCGGCCGTGCCGAGACGTACGACGCGCGGGGAGGGCCGGGCCGGGAACGGCGCGTCGGTCATCGGGATCACCCCGTTCTCGACCTCGCGGACCCGCAGCCCGTCCGGGTCGAGCCCGAGCAGGTCGCGGTAGCCGGCCAGCGCCGTGTCATAGCCGGCGTCGGTGAGCAGGTCGGGCGAGAACTCGGTGTACTCGACGAGGGCGTACCGGTCGCTCACCGGGAGCACGTAGCCGAAGGAGACACCCCGGGCGGGCTGCGGGGTGCGGAAGTCCATGAGCACCGCCCGCCGCGGGTCGAACACCGGCCGGTCGGCCTCCAGCCACCAGCCACGGAAGTGCTGCAACCAGGTCGTCCGCCCGGCGCGGGCCGGTGGCCGGGGGCGGGAGTCGAGTGCCCAGCCGGCCCGGATCTCCCGCCCGTCGCCGGTGCGCACGACCACCCCGGTCCCGTCGTCGCGGACCACGTCGGCGGGTGCCGCGATCCGCGTCACGTCCAGCCGGCGCTCGGCCTCGGCAGCCCGGTCGTAGACCGGGCCGGAGCGCAGCATGGCGTACCGCAGGGGGGTCAGGTCCAGGACGCGACGCCGCGCGGGCGTGACCACCTCGACCTGGTGCCAGCTCGCGCTGAGCAGCGGGTCGAGGTCGATGTCGGGGTGGCCCCAGAACGCCCAGGTGCGGTCCTGACCGCGCCGACGGACCGGGTCGACGACGGCGATCCGCGGGCCCCGGACGCCGTGCCGGTCCAGCGCGGCGAGCAGCAGCGAGGCGGCGCCCCCGCCGCCGAGCAGCGCGAGGTCGACGTCGAGCCGTGCGGGATCGGTCACCCGCCCCACGCTGCCACACGGTGCGATTCGACCACGCGCCGCCATCGCGTTGACACGCAACCATTTGGTTGCCTATGGTGCACAGGTAACTGTTCGGTTCCCTGTCGAGGGAGAGTCGTGGACGACGCGTTCCGGGCCTTGGCCGACCCCAGCCGGCGTCGACTGCTGGACCGGCTCAACGACCGCAACGGCCAGACCCTGCGGGAGCTCTGCGAAGGGCTGTCCATGACCCGTCAGGCCGTCAGCAAACACCTGTCGGTGCTGGAGGCGGCCGACCTCGTAGCGACCGAACGACGCGGCCGCGAGAAGGTCCATTACCTCAACGCCGCTCCGATAAACGCGATCGCGGACCGCTGGCTCAGCCGCTACGACCGGGAGCGTGCCGCCGCGCTCGCCGACCTGACCACAGCATTGGAGCAACAGCCCATGGAGAGCCCTACGTTCGTCTGCACCACGTATGTCGCCACCACGCCGCAACGTCTCTGGGCCGCGCTCACCGAACCGGCGTTCACCCGCCGTTACTGGGGCGGAGTCGCGCTGGTGTCCGACTGGACGGTCGGCGCGCCCGTGCTCTGGCAGGACGCGCCCGACGTCGAACCCCGGGATCTCGGCCAGCGCGTGTTGGTCGCCGAGCCCTACCGACGCCTCTCCTACAGTTGGCACGGCTTCCAGCCGGAACACGCCGAGCACTTCGGCTGGTCCCCCGAGGAGTTGGCCGTCCGACTGGGCGAGCGCCGATCGACGGTCACCTTCGAGATCGAGCCGCACGGGGAGTCGGCCGTCCGGTTGATCGTCCGCCACGACGGCTTCTCCCCGGACAGCGAGATGCACCGGGCCATCAGCGGCCAACTTGACGGCAGCGGCGGCTGGCCGGAGTTGCTGGCCAGCCTGAAGACCCTCGTTGAGACCGGCGAGCCGATCGCCGCGCCGACCCAGGCCGGCTGACGCCTCGCTGATCCAGGCCCCGCCCTCGCCGATCCACGCGCGCGCGATGAGGAGCATTGGCGCCGCCGGAGCCGATACCTCGCCATCGGCCCAGGGGTGACAGCCCGACCGCAGCGGACATCGACCGGAGCACCGACGCCGGTCGGTCCGTGCAGGCCCAAGGGCTGCTCTCCCCCGCCTTCGGGTGGACACGTGACGGCAACGAAGGTTTCTCATTTTCACCTGATCGGGGTCCCAACCCACCTAGTGTTGGGCACACCGGTGCTAGTCACGGAGTTGGCCACCCGAACGACGTCCCACGCAGTCAGCGGACGAAAAGTGAGGGAAGACGCGTATGAAGGTCTCAACAGCACTCTGCTCGGCGGCGCTCGGCGTGGGTCTCGGCACGCTCCTGCTGCCGGGCGCCGCACTGGCCGACACCGTCGTGTCACCGGCCACCACCCCGGTCGGAGGAACCGTCGTGCTCACCGCGACGACCTGCAACCCGAAGTCGGGTGACGTCATCTTCCGGGTCACCGGACCCAACCGCGACGAGAACGTCCGATCCACCACGGCCGCCGCGGGCGGCGGGCTCAGCGCCGAACTGTTCACCGCCGGGTTCACCCTCGGCACGTACACGGTGGCCGCGACCTGCGGCGACGGCAGCTCGGCGGGCAGCGCCACCTTCGCCGTCACCCCGATCGGCGGTGCCCCGGCCGGCTCGGGCGGCGACAACCGGGACGGACGCGACGCGGGCGCGCTCGCCGCCGGAGGCACCCTGCTCGGCACGGCCGCCGCGGGCGCGGTGCTGCTGGTACGCCGACGCCGCCCGGTGTCGACCGTCGCCTGACCGGCGACCGCTCCATCCCAAGAGGTCGGGTGCCCGTGCCGGTACGACCGGCGCGGGCACCCCGACGAGCCCTTACGGAGGTGCGCACGTGTGGTGGCGGCGAAGCCTGCCGGCCGTGGTCGCCCTCCTCGGCGTCAGCGGGCTGGGGCTGATCACGGTTGGCCTCACCGCCGACCCGGAGCGGCCACCCGGGCCGTCGGCTGACGCGCCGACCCGCACCCGTCCCGCGCCGGACCTGGCCCCCCTCCCCCACGCAGCGCCCGTCCGGGTGCGGATCCCCGCCATCGACGTACGCGCCGAGATCGTCCCCGTCGGTGCTGACTCCGCCGGGGTGCTGGAGGTGCCGCCCCTGGACCGGCCGACCCTCGCCGGCTGGTACCGGTACGGGGTGAGCCCCGGCGAGACCGGCAACGCCGTCCTGGTGGGACACGTCGACTCCCCCGCCGGCCCGGCGGTCTTCTTCGACCTCGGACGCCTGCGCGCCGGCCAGGAGATCCAGGTCACCCGGGCCGACGCGCGGGTCGCCACGTTCACCGTGGACGGCGTCCACGCGTACCCGAAGGACCGCTTCCCCAGCGGCCTGGTCTACGGCCCGGCGGACGTCGCCGGACTGCGCCTGATCACCTGCGGCGGCCGGTTCGACGACGCGACCGGCAACTACGTGGACAACATCGTCGTCTCCGCCACCCGTACCGCCTGAGGTAAGCGCCCCACTGTCGGGGGCCGGACGCCGCTGGGCAGAATCCGGTGGCACCATGCCCTGCGAGCGCCGTGGCCGCGACGGTGCGCGGGGAGGGGGCGCGTGGTGGATCAGCGAGCGGTACGGGACCGGGCCGGTCGGGGCGTACGCGCCCTGGCCCGTCGACTGCTCGGCCGTCCCGGAGGCGAGACTCCCGCCCCCCGGCGGTCCAATCCGGACGCCGTGGTCGACTGCGCCGTGTACGTCAAGGGTCGCCGCGAGCCGGGCCGACCGCACTACGACGACGCGTACGCGCGCGCCCGGCGCACCCGCGACGCCTTCGTGTGGCTCGGACTGCACGAGCCGGGGCCGGCGGTGCTCGCCGCGGTGGGGCGCACCTTCGGGTTGGACGAGCTGACCGTCGAGCGGGCGCTCGCCGACGGGCACCGGCCCACGGTGCAGCGGCACGGGCCGGTCACCCTGCTGGTGCTGCGGACCGCCGGGTACGTGGAGCACGCCGAGCTGACCGACACGTCCGAGGTGATCGACACCGGTGACGTGATGGTGCTGCTCGGTGACCGCTTCGCCGTGACCGTGCGGCACGGCGCGGCCGGGGCGCTGCGCGACGTCCGCGCCGACATCGAACGCCGGCCGGCGCTGCTGGCCGCCGGTCCCTGGGCGGTGGCGTACGCGGTCTGCGCCCGCATGGTCGACACGTACCTGGAGGTGGCCGGGCACGTGGAGCGCGATCTGGAACGCGTCGAGGAGGCGGTCTTCGCCCGCGAACGGTCGGCCGACATTCAGCACATCTACCAGCTCAAGCGGGAGGTCGTGGAGTTCAAGCGGGCGGTGCTTCCGCTCCAGACGCCCCTGCGGACACTGCTCGACCCGACCGGCGACGGACCGCCGCGCGCCCTGCACCGCTGGTTCGTGGACGTCGACGGCCGGCTGGCTCGGGCCGTGGACCGGGTGGCCGCGTACGACGATCTGCTCACCTCGATCGTGCAGTCCCGCCTGGCGCAGCTCGCCGTCGAGCAGAACAACGACATGCGAAAGATCGCCGCGTGGGCCGCGATCGCCGCCACGCAGACCGGCATCGCCGGCGTCTACGGCATGAACTTCGATCACATGCCCGAGCTGGCCTGGCGCTACGGTTACGCGGGCGCGCTGGCCCTGATGGCGGTGGCCGCGCTCGCCCTGTACCGCCTGTTCCGCCGCTCGGGCTGGCTCTGACCCCCACCCCCGTGATCTTGCACTTCCGGTCGCCGACATGCACCCT
Source organism: Micromonospora sp. NPDC049107 (assembly GCF_040648595.1). Classification (NCBI taxonomy): domain Bacteria; kingdom Bacillati; phylum Actinomycetota; class Actinomycetes; order Micromonosporales; family Micromonosporaceae; genus Micromonospora; species Micromonospora sp. NPDC049107. The sequence continues at coordinate 355,024 of NZ_JBEZEC010000006.1, read as the reverse complement.
TTGCCGGCAATGCGGGGACAGCATGTGCAAGATCGGCGAGGGGTCAGGATCGGCCGCGGGCGAGGAAGGCGCGGATCCGTTCGCGGGGCCGGTCGGTCAGCTCCGGGCCGTGGGTGAACGCCGCGATGTCGTACTCCAACTCCCCGAAGACGTGGGCGGTCTGCCGCGTCATCCGGTAGTCGCTGCACAACAGCTTCGGGGCCCAGCGGACGCCGAGCACGTTGAACAGCGCGTCCCCGGTGATCAGCAGTCGGGTCGGCTCGTGCAGCAGTGACACGTGACCGGGCGAGTGCCCGGGGGTGTGCACCACCCGCAGGCCACCGCCGACGTCGAGCACGTCGCCGTCGGCGAGCGGCTGCGCCACCTGGACGGCCGGAAACCGGCCGCCGGCCATCCGGGTGAAGAACCGGCCGCCGGTCACCGCCGGGTCCACCGGTGGGTTGTGGCCGCCCTCGGCGTACGGGACGTCGGCGGCGTGCGCGGCGATCGGCGCGCCGGTACGGCGGGACATCTCGGCCGCCCCGCCCGCGTGGTCGGGGTGCGCGTGGGTGAGCACGATGCGGGTGACGTCCGCCGGCGTCTTGCCCATCGCGGCCAGCCCGCGCACGATCCGGGCCGGGGCCTTGGCCAGCCCGCAGTCGACGAGCGTCACGCTGCCGTCGTCGTCGACGAAGGCGTACGAGTTGACGGCCGAGCGCCCCACGGTGGGGATGCGCCAGACGTTCGGAGCGAGCGACACCGCCGGGGAACGCGTCATGTTGGGGATTCTAGGGGCGATCGTCGACCATCACTGTCCGTCGACGCGTGGGCGACCGGTTCTCGCGGCCGGCCGGCGGGTACGGCAGGATGGGCCGGTGGGCAGAGCGGGACGAGGCCGGCGGGCGGACGCGACGACCGGCGGGCGCTGCCCGTGCGGGTCCGGCGGGGCGTACGCCGACTGCTGCGCCCCCGTGCACGGCGGCACCGCCGAGGCGTCGACCGCCGAGGCGCTGATGCGCTCCCGGTTCAGCGCGTTCGCGCGGAACGACACCGGCTACCTGCTGCGCAGTTGGCACTCCGACACCCGGCCGGAACGGCTGGAACTGGACCCGGCACAGCGGTGGACCCGGCTGGAGATCGTCGAGACCGAGCGCGGTGGTCTGCTCGACGCCACCGGCACGGTCACGTTCCACGCCCACTACCGCGAGGCCGGTCGGCCGGGCACGCTGACCGAACGCAGCCGCTTCGTCCGCGCGGACGGTCGCTGGGTCTACCTCGACGGCGAACTGTCCTGACGGCCCCGCCGACCTACGACGACGGCCGACGGCGGGACCGCCGCCGGGCCACGACCTCACCCCGGGCCGCGCGCACCGGTCGCGGCGACGTCGTCACGCACGGCCGCGGGGCGGCGTCGGCGACCCCGCACCACCAGCGCCACCACGAGGTACGCCCCGGCGGCCACCGCGAACGCGACCGCGTTGCCGGCCGCCGTGGCGACCAGCCCGTACCCGGCGTACGTCCCGATGATCAGCACGTCGGTGAGCATCCCGGCCAGTGAGGTGACGGTGGCGCGGCTGCCGCCGGTGATCCGGGCCTGTAGTCGCGCGTCGGCCAGGACAGTCGCCAGTTGCGCGGCCGCGAACGCCACCGCGAGCAGCACGAAACCGGCCGGATGCCGGACGAGTGCGCCCCCGGCCAGCGCCAGCGCGACGAGCCCCAGCAGCGCGGCGTAGCCCCGACGGCCGAGCCGTTCGCCCACCGGGGCGAGCAGCCCGCCCACGGTCACGCCGGCCCACAGCAACAGGAGCAGCAGCGGCACCGCCCGCGCGTCAGCGCCGGTGTCCAGGGCCAGCAGCGGCGTGTACTCGTCCAGCGCTCCCCAGTCGGCGGCCACCACGGCGACCAGCAGCACGGCGGCCCGCACGGGTGGCCGCGTACGGACCTGCCGCACACCGGCCCACAGCGTCCCGGTCCAGGTCAGCTCGTCGTCGTGGTCGTCCGGACCGGACGCCACGACCGGCGGCGCGCCGTCGTCCGGGGTGACGAGCGGTGGCGGGGCGACGGGCGGTGGCGGGGCGATGGGCGGTGGCAGGGCGACGGAGGGTGGCGCGACAGGCGGCGGTGGCGCGTCCGGCGGCGGTGGCGCGTCCGGCGGCGGGCGGTGCTCGGGGAACCGGGTGGCGACGGTCGCGGCGAGCAGGCAGGCGAGCACGCTGCCCGCGCCGACCGCCGGGTACCCACCGGCGGCGAACACCGGGCCGGCGAGCACCCCCGTGACCACCACGCCCAGGACGCCCGCGGTGCGCGCGCGGCCGAGCACGCGGGCGTACCGGTCGCTCGCGTCGAGGCGGGCCAACTCGGTCCAGACCAGTGCCTCCAGCGCGCCGGAGACCAACGCGCCGCCGGCGCCCCAGAGCAGGAAACCGACCGCGAAGGCCGGGTACGACGGGAACAGCACCCAGAGCGCGTAGCCGGCGGCGGTCACCAGCGGGGCGAGGCACAGCAGCAGCCGGCGGGAGACCACGTCGGCCCACGCGCCGGACGGCACCTCGAACAGGATTCCGGCGCCCGACCAGATGACGAACAGCGACGAGATCTGCCCCACCGACAGGCCGGTGTCGGCGAAGAGCACCACGTACAGCGGGTAGAGCAGGACGAGGTCGCTGAGGAACGCGTACCCGTAGAGGGTCGCCGAGAGGCGGCGCACCGCCGGGTCGGGCACGCGCGCGGCGAGATGGTTCATGGGGGCCTTCCCGTGGGAGTGGACGCGGACACCGGACGTGCGGTGTCCGCGGTGGCCCACGGGTGTGGCCTACGGGGCGGGATCAATGTCGCCAGGTCATGTCGGCGATGGTAGACCGGCCGCGCCGACCCCGGCCAGGCTTCTCGACGGGCCGAGCGAGACGGGAGCGGGGCGGAATCCCGGTGGATTCCGCCCCGCTGGCCCGCCGCTCGGCCCGACCCGGCTCAGCGCCGGTCGGGATCCACGGGCGGGATGACCGTCGTGGTCTCGCTGTCGTCGCCGGTGCGCTGCCCGGGGACCGCACCGCCGCTGATCACCTGGGTCGTGTCGGCCTCCCGGCCGGGGCCCACCACCTGCGTCGTGTCATCGGTCGACGGCCGCACCTGCGTGGCGTCCGCGTCCGACGGCCGGGTGACCACCTGCGTGACCTCGGGATCGGACTGACGAGGGGTCACCTGCGTGGCGTCCGCGTCGGACGGCCGGGTCACGATCTGCGTGGCGTCCGCGTCCGACGGGCGGGTCACGATCTGCGTGGCGTCGGCGTCGGACGGGCGGGTCACGATCTGCGTAGTGTCGGGGTCGGCGGATCGGGTCGTTACCTGCGTGACGTCGGCATCCGACGGGAGGGTGGTCCCCGACGTGCGGTCCGCCTCGAAGGGGCGGCCGACGGCCGACGTGCGGTCCGCGTCGGCGCGGGCGGCGGTCGAGCGGTCCGCTTCGGCCTCGACACGAGCGGCTTCGGCACGGGCCTCTGCCGCGCGAGCCTCCTCGACACGAGCGGCTTCGGCGCGGGCGGCTTCGGCTTCGGCCTCGGCGCGGGAGGCACGGTAGGCGCGGGTGTGCGTGGCGATCAGCTGCGACTCCTGCTCGGCGCGGGTCAGCCACGACTCCCAGCGGCTCTGCATCGGACGGATGAGGCCACCACCGACTCCGACCACGAGGATGCCGCCGACGGTGGCCAGCACGGCGATCAGCACCGGGGTGGTGACCGCGGTGGCCACGCCGATCTGGTTCAACGCGGCGATGACGCCCAGGCCGAGGATGAACACCGAGGCGATGCCCGCCAGAGCCCGGCCGTACGACAGCCCGCCGAGCGCGCCGCCGATGATGTCCTTGACGGCGTTGGCGATGGCGGCGGCGACCACGACGATGACGATCGCGACGAAGGCGCGGGGCAACCACGCGACCACGGCGGTGATGAGGTCGGAGATCGGGTTGGGGCCCCAGATGCCGAAGGCCAGCTGGAGGGTGAGCAGCAGCACCGCGTAGTACACGAGCTTCGCGACGATGTCGCTGGCGTCGTACCGGGATCGGTTGAGCGCCCGACGGATCCCGCCGCGCTCGACGGCGCGGTCGAAGCCGACCCGCTCGAGGATCTTCTCCACGATCTTCAACACGGCCTTGGCGATCAGCCATCCGGCCACCAGGATCGCCACGAAGGCGACGGCCTTGGGCAGGAAGAGCATCACCGAGCGGAGGGCGTCGCCCACCGCGTCGCTGACGTTGTCACTCATCTGGTCATTCCTTAGGGGCAGCGGGGATAGTCGGCCCCACCTACCCCCACCAGCGCGCAGGGAAACGCCGCCGACCCCTGGCGCGCCGGCGGGTCTGGCAATATTCTCCGTGTTGCGTGCGGCCACTGGAGCTACTTTTCATCCCCCCGCCGTCGGCCGCAGGAGGAGCTGTCATGCACGTCGAGCATTCCGAAGTGGACCGCCGGACACTGCTGCGCGCCGGTCTCGGCGCGGCCGCGGTCGCCGTCGTCGGAAGTGAACTCGCCTTCTCGGGCGCGGCGCAGGCCGCCCCCGGCACGGACCTGGACTGGATCATCGGCTGCGACGAGTGGGGCGCCCGCCCACCGGCGGACCCGCTGTCGGTCAGCGCCATCGCCACCAACAAGATCATCGTGCATCACATGGCGTTCCCGAACGTCACCGACTACTCCCGCGAGCAGGCGGTCAAGCTGGCCCACGACTGCCAGGACCTGCACATGGACGGCAACGGCTGGTCGGACTCCGGTCAGCACTTCACGGTGAGCCGGGGCGGCTACGTACTGGAGGGCCGCCGGGGCAGCCTGGAACGCCTCGAAGCCGGCGACCGCCAGATGATCGCGGCGCACTGCCCGGGTGAGAACGGCCGGGCCATCGGCATCGAGAACGAGGGCACCTACGTCACCGAGACGCCACCGGAGGCGCTCACCGACTCGCTGGTCAAGCTCTGCGTCGCGATCAGCCGGCAGTACGGGCTGCACGCGTACGACATCTTCGGCCACTGGGACTTCCGCACGACCGATTGCCCGGGCGCGGCCTTCTACCGGCAGTTCCCCGAGCTGCGGCGGCGCGTGCACGCCGCCCTCGGCACCTCGCTCGGTGACGTGCCGGCCCGTCGCTGGCCCGACCTGTGGCGGTTCGTCAACTCGCCGTCGGTCCGGGTGGTGCAGCACCTGCTGGCCTTCCGGGGCTACGCCGTGACGGTCAGCGGCACGTTCGACGCCGCGACCGTGGCCGCCGTGCAGGACTGGCAGGCCCGCAACGGCATCCCGGTGGACGTGGACGCCACGCTGACCACGGCGACCTGGGAGACGCTGGCGCCCGAGTTGGACCAGCACGCGAGCGGAGCGCCGGTCACCGCGGTGCAGGAGATCCTGGCCAAGAAGGGGTACGCGGTCACCGTCACCGGGGCCTACGACCATGCCACCCGCAAGGCGGTGCAGGACCTTCAGGCGCTGCACGGCCTGCCCCGCAACGGCAAGCTCAGCACCAGCACGTGGTGCACGATCGTCGGCGGGTCCGTCCGCGAGTCGTTCCGGCACCGCTGAGCCACCGGGTGCGGTGCGGGTCGAACCCGCACCGCACCGGGCCCATCACCAGCGCGAAGCCGCGCGCCTCGTTGTCGGCCCTCCGTCGGCCTGCGACGATGCGGCATCGGCTGGCTGGCTGGCTGGCTAGCTGGCTGGCTGGCTGGCTGGCTGGCTGGCTGGCTGGTCAACATCTCCCAGCCCGGGTCCTGACCAGCGCGTCGGCGCGACCGGTCGGTTTGGCCGGCGGTGCGGGCGGAAAGAGTGCTGGGCATGACTTGGGCCCGTCGAGCCGTACCCGCGGTCGCCGCCGCCGTCGCGGCGCTCGCCGCGAGGGATCTGATCCAGCGCGACCACGCGCTGCTGCGCAACTTCCCGGTGCTGGGCCGCGCCCGGTACCTGCTGGAGGCGATCGGGCCGGAGCTTCGGCAGTACATCGTGGCGGGCAACGACGAGGAACGGCCGTTCACCCGGGACCAGCGCCGGTGGGTGTACGCGTCCGCCAAGCAGGAGAACAACTACTTCGGCTTCGGTACGGACAACAACATCGAGTTCACGCCCGGGTACCCGATCATCAAGCACCGCACGTTCGGCCGGGCCGTGCCACCGTCGTCGCCGACGGCCGGGCACGACGTCCGACTGCCGTGCGCGAAGGTGCTCGGCGCGGCCCGGGATCGGGCGCGCGCCTTCCGGCCAGGGTCGGTGGTCAACATCTCCGGAATGAGCTTCGGCTCGCTCTCCGGCAACGCCGTCACCGCGTTGAACAAGGGCGCCGCCCTCGCCGGATGTCTGCAGAACACCGGCGAGGGTGGCCTGTCGCCGTACCACCGCAACGGCGGTGAGCTGGTCTTCCAGCTCGGTACGGCGTACTTCGGCTGCCGCGATGAACACGGCCGGTTCAGTCTGGACCGGCTCAAGGACCTCGTCGCCGGTGCTCCCGTGCGCGCCTTGGAGATCAAGCTGAGCCAGGGGGCGAAGCCGAGCATCGGCGGCCTGCTCCCCGGAGCGAAGGTGTCCGCCGAGATCGCCGCGACCCGGGGCATCCCGGCCGGGCGGGACTGCGTGAGCCCGTCGCGGCACGCCGAGTTCTCCGACTGCGACAGCCTGCTGGACTGGGTGGAGCTGCTGGCCGCCGAGACGGGCCTGCCGGTGGGCATCAAGTCGGCGGTCGGCGACCTGAGCTTCTGGCAGGAGCTGGCCGGCCTGATGCGCGACACGGGCCGGGGCGTCGACTTCGTGACGGTCGACGGCGGCGAGGGCGGCACCGGCGCCGCGCCGCTGATCTTCACCGATTCGGTGTCGCTCCCGTTCCAACAGGGCTTCTCCCGGGTCTACAAGGTCTTCGCGGAACACGACCTGCACGAGCGGGTGGTGTTCATCGGCAGCGGCAAGCTCGGCCTGCCGGACAACGCCGTGGTGGCGTTCGCACTCGGCTGCGACATGGTCAACGTGGGCCGCGAGGCGATGCTGTCGATCGGCTGCATCCAGGCGCAGAAGTGCCACACCGACACCTGCCCCACCGGGGTGGCGACACAGAACGCGTGGCTGGCCCGGGGCCTCGACCCGACGCTCAAGTCCGTCCGGGCGGCCAACTACCTGGCGACGTTGCGCCGGGACCTGACCAAGGTCGCCGAGGCCTGCGGCGTGGAACACCCCGGCCTGATCGGCACGGACGCCGTGGAGATCCTGGACGGCCGCACCGGCTCCACCCCACTGCACGAGGTGTACGGGTACCGCCCGCACTGGGGCCTGCCCTCCCCTGCCGACCAGAAAGAGATCATCCGGCTGATGATCCCGGAGGCGCCCCAGGGCGGCAGCGCCCCGCCGTCACCCACCGCCGTCGGCTGATCCCGCCCACCGCCCCGCCGCCCACGGGGCCCACCGCCAATCTGCCTACCGCCCCACCGGCCCACCGCCAATCTGCCTACCGCCCCACCGGCCCGCCGCCTACCGGCCCGCCGGCCCGCCGCCAACCTGCCTACCGCCCCAACCGGCCCACCGGGCCACCGGGCCACCGGGCCGCCGCCAACCGCCGCCGGGCCTACCGCCCCACCGGCCCGCGCCCCACCGGCCCGCCGCCCGAAGAGCGTGATGCCTGTGAGTCATCTTGATGACTCACAGGCATCACGCTTCTTGTGGTGCTTCCGCCCCGAGGCCTCTGCGGTGCCATCCGACACCCCCCAAGAAGCGGGTCCGCCAGAGTCTCCTTCGGCGTCATCCGGCGCCGCGCGAATAACTCGTGGAGTCGTGTTCCCGGCCGACCTATGGTGGCGCGGTGCTGATCCGACGTGAGACCCCCGCCGATATCGACGCCATCCGGGCCGTGCACGCCGCGGCCTTCGCCGCCGCCGACCACGGCCCTGCCGACAATCCGGAGCACGGGCCGCAGCACGATCCGGGCCACCGGCCGGACCACGATCCGGGCCACGGGCCGGACCACGATCCGGACCACGATCCGGGCCACGGGCCGGACCACGATCCGGACCACGATCCGGAGCACGGGCCCAGCACGGACACCGCCACCAGGAGCACCGACGGCGGTGGCGACGGTCGCCTGCCGGTCGAGGCGACGCTCGTGGACGCGTTGCGCGTCGACGACGGGTGGCTGCCCGCGTACTCCCTGGTGGCGGTCGATACGGACGGCCTGGTGGTGGGTCACGTGGTGGCCACGCGGGCCCGCGTGGCCGGTGCGCCGGTGGCGTTGGGTCTCGGGCCGCTCGGCGTGCTGCCCGGCTGGCAGCGACGCGGGGTCGGCAGCGCCCTGATGCACGCGGTCCTGGGCGCCGCCGACGCCCGAGACGAGGCGCTCGTGGTGCTCCTCGGGCACCCCGAGTACTACCCGCGTTTCGGGTTCCGGCCGGCCGTCGAGCTGGGCGTCACCCCGCCGCAGCCGTGGGGCCCGCAGTACTTCATGGCCCGACCGCTGACCGCCTGGCACGGATCGATCCGGGGCGAATTCCGCTACGCCCGCCCCTTCGACGACCTGTGACCGGACCGCACCCGCTGTCGCAACGATCCTGTCGGTCCGTCGCGAGAGGATGGCGACATGACCGACCGGACCGGGAACGAGGATGCTGCTATGGCCCGTGAAGTGCAGATAACGTTCGACGCTGCCGATCCTGCCGCCCTGTCGGCGTTCTGGGCCGACACCCTCGGCTACGAGTTGCAGGGCCCGCCCGGGGGCTTCGACTCGTGGGAGGCCGCGTTGGACGCGATGGGCGTGCCGCCGGAGCGACGCAACGACGCGTCGGCGGTGGTCGACCCCACGGGGGCGGGGCCACGGCTGTTCTTCCAGCGGGTGCCGGAGGGCAAGCAGGCCAAGAATCGCGTCCACCTCGATGTGCGGGCCGCGCCGGGGCTGACGGGTGACGACCGGATGGCGGCCCTGGAGGCGGAGGCCGACCGGCTCACCGCTCGGGGTGCCACACGGCTCGCCCGACACGAGCCCGCTCCCCCGCTCGGCGCCGGTCACATCGTCATGGCAGACCCGGAGGGCAACGAGTTCTGCCTCGACTGAGCGGGCGTTCTCCCAGCTCACTGCCGCGACGACCGGCCGTCATGCGAACATGTGTACGTGTCGCACGACGCCCACATCCTGCACGCCGACCTGGACGCCTTCTACGCGTCGGTCGAGCAGCGTGACGACCCGCGCCTGCGCGGACGGCCGGTGATCGTCGGCGGCGGCGTGGTGCTGGCCGCCAGCTACGAGGCGAAGGCGCGGGGTGTGCGCAGCGCGATGGGGGGTCAGCAGGCACGACGGCTCTGCCCGGACGCGATCGTGGTGCCGCCCCGGATGTCGGCGTACACGCAGGCCAGCCGGACGGTGTTCGAGATTTTCCGACAGACCACGCCGCTGGTCGAAGGGCTCTCCATCGACGAGGCGTTCCTCGACGTGGGCGGGCTGCGCCGGCTGGTCGGCACACCGGCCGACATCGCCCAGCGGCTGCGCCGGGAGGTCCGCGACCGGGTCGGCCTGCCGATCACGGTGGGTGTGGCCCGGACGAAGTTCCTGGCGAAGGTGGCCAGCGCAGTGGCGAAGCCGGACGGGCTGCTGGTTGTCGCCCCCGACGCCGAGACTGCGTTCCTGCATCCACTGCCGGTGGAACGGCTCTGGGGCGTCGGTCCGGTCACCGCCGCGAAGCTGCGGGAACGCCGGATCCGTACCGTCGCGGACGTGGCCCGGCTCGGCGAGGCCGCGCTGGTGTCCCTGCTCGGGGCCGGCGCCGGCCTGCACCTGCACGCTCTCGCCCACAACCGCGACCCCCGGGCGGTGCAGGTGGGCCGGCGGCGGGGCTCGATGGGCGCGCAGCACGCGTTGGGGCGTACCCCACCTGCGCCGGAGGAACTGGACGCCATCCTCGCCGGTCTGGTCGACCGGGTCACCCGACGGATGCGGGCGGCCGGACGGTCCGGACGCACCATGGTGTTGCGACTCCGCTTCGGCGACTACACCCGCGCCACCCGCTCGCACACCGTGGCCAAGGCGACCGCCGACACCACCGCACTGCTCGCCGCCGCCCGGACACTGCTGCGGGCCGCCCTACCGGAGATCGACCGGCGCGGGGTCACCCTGCTCGGCGTCTCGGTCGGCAACCTGGACGACAACCCGGTGCAGCCGGAGCTGCCGTTCCAAGCCAACACCGGGGCCGACCTGGACGCCGCCGTGGACGCGGTCCGCGACCGCTTCGGCTCGACGGCGCTCACCCGGGCGGCGCTGCTCGGCCGCGCTCCCGGTGTCGAGATGCCGCTATTGCCGGACTAGAGCGCCCCGGTTGCTGCGACCGGAGACACATCACAGCAGGTCGGCGGTTTAGCCGGCCGCACACAGGTGAAGTCTTGAGGGGAAAGCCTGACGAGGGGGGCCCATGTCCGACGAGACCAGCAACCGACCGAGCCGTCGTGCCGAACGTCCGGGCGACGTGACCGACCCGCTGCTCTGGCAGCTCGCGGTCGACGTGCTCGAGGCCCACGAGGCCGACGACGAGGGTCGCTGCCGCAACCTCCAGTGCGCCGGCCAGTCCTGGCCGTGTGCGGCGCGTACGACCGCCGAGCAGTCGTTGCGACTGGCCCGCAGCACCCCCGACTCGGTCGAGACGGCCATCGACGGTGGCGGGGGCGGCACCGGCTGGACGGCCGAGGCCGCCGCGCCGGCGCAGCGCTGGGGCTGGAACGGCGACGTGATGGCCCGCCGCGAGGCGAGGTCGGCCGCCTCGGCGGCGTGACCCGTCCCGCGAGGACAGCGCCAGACGAACGAACGCTCGGCCGGTGACCCGGCCGAGCGTTCGTCGGTACGTACGTCAGAGAGCGAGCCGCTGCCCCGGGAAGATCAGGCCCGGGTCCGCGCCGATCAGCTGACGGTTGCGCTCGTACAGGGCCTGCCAGCCGCCGCTGCGGGGGTGCCGCTCGGCGATCTCCGACAGGGTGTCCCCCGGCGCGACCACGTACGTGTCGCCGCCGGCCGCCGGGGCGGTCCGCTCGTGACCACGGGTAGCCGGCTGGTCGCCGCGTGCCGGCCGCTCCTTGCCGGAGGTGGACGTCGACGACTTGGAGGTCGACTTCGTCGGGGACTTCGCGGTGGACTTCGTCGAGGTACCGCCCGACGAGCCGCCCTTGCGGCCGCAGGTCGGCCACGCGCCGATGCCCTGCCCGTCGAGCACCTTCTCGGCGATCGCGATCTGCTCGCCACGGCTGGCCAGATCGGCGCGGGCGGCGTACTTCGTGCCGCCGTAGCCGGCCCAGGTGCCCTGGGAGAACTGCAGCCCGCCGTAGTAGCCGTTCCCGGTATTGATCTTCCAGTTGCCGCCGGACTCGCACTGGGCGATCGCGTCCCAGTTGACACCGGCCTGGGCCGGGGCCGCCGGGCCGAAGAGGGCGACGGCGCCGGTGACCGCGCCGACCGCCAGGGTACCGACGGCGACGCGGCGGGTGGTGACCCGTCGATGACGGGGGGTGTACGCAGACGTCATGGATCATTCCTCCACGCCGGCGAGGTGAGCTGTCGGGTTCGGGCCGAGGAGCCCGGCCGCGCGCTGGCGGCTTCACCCCGAGGTGACATGCACCGAGGAACGTTGGGTCCCCCGCTCCTGCCCGGGTTCTGTTTCCGACGACCGGGGGCAGGATTTGGCGTTGCCGGTCGCGGCGTCCACGGTGGTGGACCCGACCGACGGTAGGCACGGTGGGTGACGGTCGCCCACCGCTTGTGAAGTTGTTCACCGGCTCACGCGGGGCGCTGCGGCCAGCGGTTGCGGACGACGTCCACCTGTGCAGCGGCCATCATGGACCGTTTCCGATCAGGGCCTGCCGTCCCGGTGAATTGACGTTCGGACAGGAAACCGTAGACGGGCGGTAGCGATGCTCTGGAGCACACCGGGTCCATCCCGGAAACGACACCCCAGGAGGAGATCATGCCGCTCCAGCAGAGTCGCAACGGCCGTCGCCGCGCCGCAGCCGTCCTCGTAGCCCTACTGGCCGGCGCTGGCCTGACGCTGTCCGCGCCGACCGCCGCACAGGCGTCCAGCCCGTGCACCAGCCTGACCTTCTACCGGGTCGGCGGCTACCCGGGCGGCGCGGACATGCACGTGCCCACCGTCGGCTGGCAGACCGGAAACAAAAGCTGCTACCTCACCTACGGCCACTCGGGCTCCGCGGTGCTGGTGCTCCAGGAGGCGCTGAACAACTGCTACGCGCGGTCGCTCAGCCTGGACGGGAACTACGGTCCGAAGACCCGGGACGCCGTCCGGTACGCCCAGCACAAGATCAATGAGGACATCGTGTACGCGAACATCGCCGAGGACGGCGAGTACGGCCCGCAGACACGTGCCTACATGGGCTTCGCGATCTTCGGGGTCAACGGCGGCCCGGTCATTCCCAACGTCTGCTACTACCCGGGCTGACCGCCGTACAGCGCCGGCCGGAGCCCTCGCGGACTCCGGCCGGCGCCGTGGCGGCCCCTCCCCCGGTGCGGCGTCGCCGGCTCCCCCCCTGCGCGGCGACGCTCATGGATCAGCAGACCCGGACCGCCTCGATCCGCTGATTCCAGTTCCCCCCGATCGCGGCCGAGTCGTACGCCAGGTTCGCCCGGTAGCCATAGGCGTGCTGGTAGCCGAGCAGGCCGGTGGCGTTGGCGTTGTCCCAGAAGGTGGAGACGGTGCCGGACGGCCGGTTGTTGATGATCGATTGGGCCCGGTTGCGGAAGTACGAGGGCAGCGGGACGTCGTTGCATCCGTTGTACGGACCGTCGAGCAGGAAGATGTCGCCGCTGAAGTTGGCCCCGGCGTACAGGCAGAGCAGACCCGACGGGCAGGCGTAGTTGGCCTGGGCCGGACTCGGGGCGACGCCGAGCGTGGCGCCCACGGCGATCGTACCGAGCAGCGCGGACGTGAGCCTTCGCAGAGCACTTCGCACGATGGTGACCTCCGGTGTCGTCACGACCGGAACCGGCCGCGAGTCGAGTTGCCGACATCACGTTGATCGATGTCCTTGTAGCAACGATGATCTGCGCGGAAGGTCGACGAATTCCTGCCGGAACCTCAATCCGGCTGTCCCGGGGGTGCCGGTGGGGCGACCGGCGGTGCAGCGAGCGGCGGTTCATGGAGATTCGGGTCCTCGGGCCGGTCGAGGTCTGGGCGAACGGCCGTCCGGTCGATGCCGGAGCGGCCCGCCAGCGCGCCGTCCTGGCCGCACTGGCGGTCGACGTGGGCCGACCGGTGAACCTGGACGCTCTGGTGGACCGGGTCTGGGGCGACGCGTCGCCGCCCCGGGTTCGCCACAACCTGCACGTCTACCTCGCCCGGCTCCGCCGGGTGCTGGCCGACGCGGGCGCGCCGGACGTGTTGGCGCGACGGTCGGGTGGTTACCTGCTGGACCTGCCACCGGAGACAGTGGACGGCCCGCACTTCGACGCGCTGCGGCAGCGTGCCGACGGGCTGCCCGACGGGGACCCCGAACGGGTGGAACTGCTGCGCAGGGCGCTTGAGCTGTGGCGTGGCGAGCCGCTGGCGGGGCTGCCGGGCGAGTGGGCGGCCCGGGTCCGGCAGGACTGGCACCGCCGGCACACCGACACCGTCGTGCAGTGGGCCCGTGGGCTGTTGCGACGGGGCGAGCCGGATGCGGTGATCGATCCGCTGACCCGGCTCGCCGACGAGCACCCGCTCGACGAACCGGTCGCCGCCGTGCTGCTGCACGCGTTGGTCGCGGCTGGTCGCGGGGCGCAGGCACTGACGTACTACGCCCGACTGCGGGACCGGCTCGCCGACGCGCTCGGTGTGGACCCGGGCATCGAGCTTCGCCAGCTACACCAGGCCATCCTGCGCGGCGAGGTCACCTCGCCGACCCCGGAGGTGTCCCCCGTGCCGGCCGCCGCGGTCATCGTCGCCCCGTCGCGGCCGGACCGCCCGGTCCCCGCGCAGTTGCCGTCGGATGTCCGGGGCTTCGCCGGGCGGCGTTCGGAGCTGGACCGTCTGGACGCGCTGCGGGCGTCCGCCGAGGAGCGACCCGGGGCCGTCCCGCTGGCCGTGCTCTCCGGAGCGGGCGGGGTCGGCAAGACGGCCCTCGCCGTGCACTGGGCGCACCGGGTCGCCGGGCAGTTCCCGGACGGGCAGCTCTACGCCAATCTGGAGGGCTACAGCCACAGCGGCGTCGTCCGAAGCGCGGAGCAGGTGGTCCGGGGCTTCCTGGCCGCGCTCGGGGTGCCGCCGCGCGAGGTGCCGGCGGACGAGCAGGCGCAGACCGCGTTGTACCGCAGCCTGCTCGCCGGTCGGCGGGTGCTGGTGCTGCTCGACAACGCCCGGGACGCCGCGCAGGTACGGCCGCTGCTGCCGGGCGCGGCCGGCTGCCTGGTGCTGGTGACCAGCCGGGATCGGCTCACCGGTCTGGTGGCCACCGAGGGCGCCGAGGCGGTCGTGCTGGATCTGCTCAGCGCCGACGACGCGCAGGCCCTGCTGTACGCGCGGATCGGGGCGCGGGCGGAGGCGGAGCGGGCCGCGGTCGACGATCTGGTCCGACTCTGTGACCGGCTACCGCTGGCCCTGGTCGTGGTGGCGGCGCGGGCGGTGGTCCGGCCCCACCTGCCGCTGGCCGAGTTGGGCGCGCAGCTCCGGGCCGGCGGCCGGCTGGACGGGCTCGACACGGGCGACCACGACAGCAGCGTGCGGGCGGCGCTGTCCTGGTCGTACCGGCTGCTGTCGGTGCCGACCGCGCGGCTGTTCCGGCTGGTCGGCGGCAGCACGGACGTGACGGTGAGTACGGCGGCCGGGGTCAGTCTCGTCGGTGCCGGCCGGCGGGCCGTCCAGGCGGCGTTCGCCGAGCTGGCGGATGCGCACCTGATGCTGGAACGTGCCCCGGACCGGTACGCCATGCACGACCTGCTGCGGGCGTTCGCGGCCGAACTGTCCGCCGAGCACGACCCGGCCGGCGACCGGGCCGAGGCGCGCGGCCGACTCTTCGACCACTACCTGCACAGCGCGCACGCCGCGGCCGTGCTGCTGCATCCGCACTGGGATCCGATCACCCTCGCCCCGGCCGTCGCCGGCGTGCGGCCGGAGAAGTTCGGCGACCACGACGAGGCCATGGCGTGGTTCACGCGCGAGCGCGACGTGCTGATCGCGCTCGTGGAACGGTGCGCCGCCAGCGGCGCCGACCGGCACGCCTGGCAGCTGGCGTGGAGCTTGACCAGTTTCCTGGACCGCCAGGGCGGCTGGCACGACCAGTTGGCGGTGCAGCGGACGGCGCTGGCGGCGGCGCGGCGCGGCGGCGCGGCGGTCGGGCAGGCGTACGCGCACCGCAGCCTGGCGCGGGCGCAGGCCCGGCTGGGCCGGCTCGACGAGGCGCCCGGTCAGCTCCGGCGGGCGCTGGAGCTGTTCCGCGAGCTGGGCGACCCCGCCAACCAGGCGCACACCTACCTCGATCTCGCCGAGGTGGCCGACCGGGAGGGCCGGCGAGCCGAGGTGGTCCGGCATGCCGAGGCGGCGTTGGCGCTGTACCGCGAGGCGGGCCATCGCTACGGGCAGGCGATGGCCCTCAACG
The DNA here is from genome assembly GCF_040648595.1 of Micromonospora sp. NPDC049107. Classification (NCBI taxonomy): domain Bacteria; kingdom Bacillati; phylum Actinomycetota; class Actinomycetes; order Micromonosporales; family Micromonosporaceae; genus Micromonospora; species Micromonospora sp. NPDC049107. The sequence continues at coordinate 339,482 of NZ_JBEZEC010000006.1, read as the reverse complement.
CGGTCGGCTGGTACCGGGCCCAGCTCGGCGAGCACGACGCCGCCGTTGAGGCGTGCCAGCAGGCGCTGGAGCTGCTGCGCGAGTTCGACGACCGGCAGGGCCAGGCGCCCACGTGGGACACCCTCGGCTACGCGCAGCACCGCGCCGGACGACCAGCGGAGGCGGTGGTCGCCTACCGGCACGCGCTGGCGCTGTACCGGGAGTTCCGGGACCGGTACTACGAGGCGGACACGCTGACGCACCTGGCGGAGGCGTTGGTCGACGCCGGCGACCCGGCGGAAGCGGCGCGGAGCTGGCGGGCGGCGCTGGGCATCCTCGACGAGCTGGGCCACCCGGACGCGCAGCGGATCCGTCAACGGCTCACGGCCGCCGGGGGGTCGTGACCCGTCGGCGGGGTCCGCCGCTCGGCCGGCCCACCGCCGCTCCCACGGAGATCACGAACAAGACCAGGGACACGATCGGAAACCAGTCTCCCGTACGCGAATAGACAGTGCCTGACCCTCGCGTCGGAGCGGCCGTGACCAGCAGCTCCGCGTCACCGGCGGTCGCCTCGCCCACGACCCTGCCGCCCGGGTCGGTGACGGTCAGCCGGCCGAACGCGGCGGCGCGGACCACGGTGATCCCGTTCTCCACCCCACGGACGAGGGCCATCCGGCTGTGCAGCCAGCCGTCGGAGGTGAAATCCAGGCCGGGGACGAGCAGCACCGAGACGCCCTGCGCCCGATACCGCCGGACCAGACCGGGATAGTCAAGGTCCTTGCAGATCGCCACGCCGAACCGCCCGTCCACGATCACCTCGTCGCCGCCCGGCGTCAGCCAGTCCTCCAGGCCCGGGATCAGATGTTGCTTCTCGTACGTCCTGATCGTTCCGCTCGGGTCCAGCACCAGCGCCACGTTGCTCGCGGTCCCGGCCCGCCGCAGCACCACGCCGACGACGACCCGGGCCGCGGTCTGCTGGAGCGCCTCGACGAGCAGGGGCAGGGTGGCGTCTGTCACGGCGAACACCTTCTCCGGCAGCACGACGATCCGCGCCCCGCGCGCGGCCAGGTCCGAGACCCGCGGAACGTACCGGGTGAGCAGGTCCCGCCCGGACGGTTCGTCGATCGGGAGCCCGTCCTCGGACTGTCGCAGCGCGACGAGGCCCACGGTCAGCGGCTCGGCCGGCTGCGGGGAGCGACTCAGTGACCAGGCCGACCATCCGCCGACGCCGAGCAGGAGGGCGAGCAGGCAGGTGAGGGCCGGGCGTGGGCCGTCGAGCCGAGCGGTGCGGGTGGGTCGCAGGCCTGCGAGCAGGGCGGCGAGGGCGATCGGGACGGCGAGCAGCAGGTAGGTGACGCCCCACACGCCGGTGAGCGCGGTCAGCTGGATGACCGGGCGGACGTCCGCCTGCGTGTAGGCGAGGCTCCACCACGCGCCGTGCGGCAACAGGCGGGACGCGGCGTACTCGCCCAGCACCCACAGTGACGGCACGGTGAGAACAGCGGTCCCGACTCGCCCGTGCCGCAGGAGCGTCCGGGCGAGCAGGACCGTGCCGGCTGCCAGGCCGAGGCCGAGCACGAACACGCCGCCGACCACGAAGACCGGTAGTCGCAGCGTGCCGCGGTAGTACCCGACAATGCCGAGTTGGCCGATCGACCAGGCGAGAACCGTCGCACCGAGCGCGGTCCTCGGGCGTACCCGCACCGAGGCGAGGATCAGCGGGATCGGGGCGAGCCAGGTCAGCGCGGCAACCGGGTGCAGCCCGGAACCACCGAGCCAGAGCAGTCCACTGAGGAGCGCGGCGATGATCGTCGTCATGCGTCGATCGTGCGGCGGGAGCGGCCGGGGCGGATCGCCGTACGAACTGGAGGTGATCTGGTCCTGTGGAGGGAGGCGCGGCAGCGCCCGGCGAGACCATACTGCCGGCGTGAAGCGGTACGTCAATCTCGCCGTCACCGTGGCCGCCGTGGCCGCGACCGTGCTACCCGCCCTGGCCGGCGGTCCCCGTGCCTGGTGGGTGCTGCCGCTCGCGGTCGCGTCCTCGGTCCCGGTGCTGTGGCGTGACCGCGCGCTGGTCCAGGTCGCCGTCGTCGTGGGCCTCGCCACGACCGTCTCCGCCTCGCTCGGCGCACCCCCGCTGCTGCCGGTCGGTCCGCTCGTCTGCCTCTACACGTTCGCGGCGCGGGCCGCCCTGCCGATCCGCCTGCTCGGCATCCTGGTCACCGCCGGCGGCCTGCTGGTCTCGCTGCTCTATCCACACCCGGACGTGGAGGTGCTGCGGTACCTGGTGGTCGCCTACAGCTTCGCGTACGCCCTGGGCACGAGCGCCCGCGCCCGCCGTACCCAGGCCATGGCCCACGCCGAACGCGATCGTCGCGTCGCCGGTGAACGTGCGGCGGCCGTGCTGCGCGAACGCGCGCGCATCGCCCGGGACCTGCACGACATCCTCACCCACGCGGTCGGCGTCATGATCGTGCAAGCGGAGGCGGGACCTCTGCTGGTCCGCCCCCACCCGGACCGCGCCGACGCGGCGTTCGCCACGATCGCGGCCACCGGCAGGGACGCGGTCGTCCAGCTCCGCCGCGCGGTCGGCAGCCTGCACGAACCCGCCGATGAGTCCCTCGACCAGCCGGGCCTGGCCCACCTGCCCGTCCTCGTCGAACGCGTCCGCGCCACCGGACTCGACGCCGTCCTCACCATCTCACCCCCGCCGTGCGGATCCGTCGCCGGATCTCAGTCCGAGGTCACCCTCGGTCCACCGGTCGAACCGCCCGCGCACGTCGGGGTCGCCGCCTACCGGATCGTGCAGGAGTCCCTGACCAATGTGGTCCGGCACGCCGAGGCCCGATCGGTCCGCATTCTGCTGAGCTACAGCGCGGACGCCCTGACCGTGTCGATCACCGATGACGGTCGCGGCAACCGGGCTGTCGGCGTCGGGGTGCCCGGATACGGAATCGTCGGCATGCGCGAGCGCGCCCGGACCTGCGGCGGGACCCTGCGCACCGGCCCGGCCTCCGAAAGCCACGGCTTCACCGTCACCGCCACCTTGCCGCTCTGCGCACCCGTGGCCGTCTGATGCTGCGTGTGGTGCTCGCCGACGATCAGGACCTGTTCCGGGCCGGATTCGCCACGATCCTCGGCGCGGAGCCGGACATCGAGGTGGTCGCCGAGGCCCCCGACGGCGCCGCCGCCGTGCGGGCCACCCTCGACCACCGTCCCGACGTCGTCCTGATGGACATGCGGATGCCCGTTCTCGACGGTGTCGCCGCGACCCGGCACGTCTGCTCACTCACCCCGAGCCGGGTCCTCGCCCTGACCATGTTCGACACCGACGACTACCTGTACGCGGCCCTGCGTGCCGGTGCCAGCGGCTTCCTGCTCAAGGACGCCCCACGAGCCGACCTGGTCAACGCGGTGCGGGTGGTCGCCGCCGGCGATGCGCTGCTCGCTCCCGGCGTCACCGCCCGGGTGATCGGCGAACTACACCGACGCGGCCACCCGGACCCGGCGCTCGCCGCCGCGGTGACCGCCCTGACCGCCCGCGAGACGGACGTCCTGCGCCTGATCGCGGCCGGTCTGTCGAACGCCGAGATCGCCGCCCACCACCACCTGAGCGAGCACACGGTGAAAACTCACGTCGGCAACCTGCTCGCCAAACTGAGTCTGCGCGACCGCGCCCAGGCAGTCATGATCGCCTACGAATCCGGCCTGGTGATCCCCGGTCGCTGACCGGTGGCGACGTCACGGTCTGCCGACCTCGTCGATCATGGAGTCATGGTGCCTGTCAGGCACCGTGATGAGCGCTTTGTCACCCACCACAACTCCATGATCGACGAGGCGAGACAGTTCGCGAGGAGGCTTACAGGGTGCGCGCCAGCCGGTCGGCGAGGGTACGGGTGAACCGGGCCGGGTCGGCCAGCTCGCCGCCCTCGGCGAGGACCGCCAGGCCGTACAGCAGCTCGGCGGTCTCGGTCAGGGCCGGGCCGGAATCGCCCTGCTCGTGGGCCTTGCGCAGCCCGGCGACCAGCGGGTGACCCGGATTGATCTCCAGGATCCGCTTGGTCGAGGGGACCTCGTGCCCCATCGCCCGGTACATCTTCTCCAGCGTCGGCGTGAGGTCGTGCGCGTCACCGACCACACAGGCCGGTGAGGTGGTCAGCCGCGAGGACAGGCGGACCTCCCGGACGCTGTCGGCCAGGGTCGTGCCCAGCCAGTCGACCAGCGCGGCGAACTCCTGCCGCTGCTGCTCACGCTCGGCCTCGGCCTGCTGCTTCTCCTCGTCGGTGTCCAGGTCGACCTGGCCCTTGGCGATCGAGCGCAACGGCCGGCCGTCGTACTCGCCGACGCGCTCGACCCACACCTCGTCGACCGGGTCGGTGAGCAGCAGCACCTCGTGGCCCTTGGCGCGGAACGCCTCCAGGTGCGGGGAGTTCTCGATGGTGGTCCGGGAGTCGCCGGTGGCGTACCAGATGTCGGTCTGGCCGTCCTTCATCCGCGACACGTAGCCGGCCAGGTCGGTGGGCTCCGCCGCGTCGTGGGTGGACGCGACCGACAGGATCTCCAGCAGGGTGTCGCGGTTGTCGGCGTCGTCGATCAGCCCTTCCTTGACCACCGCGCCGAACTCGGTCCAGAAGGTGCGGTAGCGCTCGGCGTGGTTGGCCTTGAGGTCCTTGACGGTGGCGAGGACCTTCTTGACCAGGCGGCGGCGGACGATCTGGATCTGCCGGTCCTGCTGGAGGATCTCGCGGGAGATGTTCAGCGACAGGTCGTGGGCGTCGACGACACCCTTGACGAAGCGCAGGTAGGTGGGGACCAGCGCCTCGCAGTCGTCCATGATGAACACGCGCTTGACGTAGAGCTGCACGCCGCGGCGGCCCTGCGGGGAGAACATGTCCAGCGGGGCGTGGCTGGGCAGGAACAGCAGCGCCTCGTACTCGAAGGTGCCCTCGCCCTTCATGTGCACGACCTCGAGCGGGTCGGCCCAGTCGTGGCTGACGTGCTTGTAGAACTCGTTGTACTCGGCGGCGTCGACCTCGTCGCGGGGACGCGCCCACAGCGCCTTCATCGAGTTGAGGGTCTGCTCCTCGCTGGTGGGCGGCTCGCCCTCAGCCCGCGAGCGCTCGACGCTCATCCGGATCGGCCACGCGATGAAGTCGGAGTAGCGCTTGACGATCTCGCGGATCGTCCACTCGGCGGTGTAGTCGTGCAGGTTGTCCTCGGTGTCGGCGGGCTTGAGGTGCAGGGTCACCGCGGTGCCCGCCGGCGCCTCGTCGACGGACTCGATCGAGTAGGTGCCCTCGCCGGTGGACTCCCAGCGGGTGCCGCCGGTCTCGCCGGCCTTGCGGGTCAGCAGGGTGACCCGGTCGGCGACCATGAACGCGGCGTAGAAGCCGACGCCGAACTGCCCGATCAGTTCCTGCGAGGCGCGGGCGTCGGCGGATTCGCGGAGCTGGCGCAGCAGCTCGGCGGTGCCGGACTTGGCGATCGTGCCGATCAGCCGGACCACCTCGTCACGGGTCATCCCGATGCCGTTGTCCCGCACGGTCAGCGTGCGCGCGTCCCGGTCGACCTCGATGACGACGTGCAGGTCGTCGGTGTCGGCGACGAGGTCCTTGTCGACGAGCGTCGCCAGCCGCAGCTTGTCCAGTGCGTCGGACGCGTTCGAGATGAGTTCCCGCAGGAAGACGTCCTTGTTCGAGTAGATCGAGTGGACGACCAGCTGCAGGAGCTGACGCGCCTCGGCCTGGAACTCCAACGTCTCGGCCTGGTTGCTCACACCGTCTCCCTTCTCGGCTCGTACGGAGGTTCGCGCAAAGGATACGAGCCGTCACCGGCGCGGGTGTGTGCGCCTCCGGGTCGTATTCCCGATTCTCGTCCGCCCGTCGCGTGACCTACCTGACTTTGCCTAACAGAAGTCAGCCGGATAGCGTTCCTGTCGAGAAGCCGCCACGAACCCTGGAGCACTCCATGAAGATCGCTGGAAGCACCGCCCTCGTCACCGGCGCCAACCGGGGCTTCGGCCGGCACCTGGCCGCCGAGCTCGTCGCCCGCGGAGCAACGGTCTACGCCGGCGCGCGCAACCCGGACAGCGTCGACCTGCCCGGCGTGACGCCGGTCCGGCTGGACATCACCGACCCCGCCTCGGTGGCCGCCGCGGCGAAGCTGGCCGGCGACGTGAACCTGCTGGTCAACAACGCCGGCATCGACAGCCGGGCGGACCTGCTTGAGGGTGACCTCGACCTGATCCGCCTGGAACTGGAGACGCACTACCTCGGCAACCTGTCGATGATCCGGTCCTTCGCGCCGGTCATCGCCGGCAACGGTGGCGGAACCATCCTCAACGTCCTGTCCGTGCTGTCCTGGGTGAATTTCCCCCTGCACGCGGCGTACGGCGCGGCGAAGTCGGCCGAGTGGGCGATGACCAACGCGCTACGCCTCCAGCTCGCCGAGCGGGGCGTGCGGGTCGCCGGCCTGCACGTCGGCTACATGGACACCGACATGGCCGCGACGATCGACGGCCCCAAGTCCGACCCGGCGGAGATCGCCCGGATCGGCGTCGACGGCATCGAGGCCGACGCGTACGAGATCGTCACCGACGACGTCAGCCGGCAGGTGCAGGCCGGGCTCGCGGGCGGCGTCGCCGCACTCTACCCGCAGCTCCCCTGACCGCCCCCCCACCGGGAACGCGACGGGCCGCCGCCGGCATGCACCGGCGGCGGCCCTTGATCGGGTACGCGGTCAGCTCCCGCCGCGTACGCCGTCACACTCGCGGTCAGCAGCCACCGCAGGTGTAGAAGAGGATGTCCCAGTGGCTCCCCTCCTTGGTGTAGAGGTTGCCCGACGGCGCCCGGTACTGGTACCCGAAGCCGGAGATGTAGCCGACATAGGCGTAGTTCGCGGAGATGTAGTTCTGGATGCACGTGCTCAGCGCGATGTCGAGCTTGTAGCCGTTCCAGTGGCTGTACGTGCCCCCGGCGTGCCCGACCTCGGTTCCCGCGGTGATGGTGACCGCGCAGCCGCTGGCCCGCTTGAAGGTGATGATGCCGTCGATGGTGGCCTGCCGGACCCCGTCGAACGAGGTGCAGGTGGACACGTTGCGGTCGCTGCAGTTGCCGCTGGAGGTCCAGGAGATGCCGGCGGCGCGTAGCTGCGAGGTGGCGCTGGAATGGCTGATGGCGAAGGCCGGAGCGGCCAGGCCGAACGTGGCGCAGACCGCCGCCAGGGTGGCCACGAGCAGCGTGAGCACGCGGCGGCGCAGGGTGGATCGAGTGGGTGACATGGCACTCCCGTTCGCGTGAGGGGCGGAATTCTGCGAATCAGGGGCCGGCCTTGGAGGATTTCTACCAGAGATAGACGGACGTGACCAGATGTCGGGTGGGAGCGCGACGCACGCCCCCACCCGACGCGCCTCAGCTGGCCTGCAGCGTCACGTCGTCGATGACGAAGCTGGTCTGCAACGACGAGTCCTCGGTGCCGGTGAACTTGAGGGTCACCGTCTGCCCGGCAAACCCGGCCACGTTGAACGTGCGCTGGGTGTAGCCGGAGGCGGCGTTCAGGTTCGAGTACGTCGCCAGGGTGGTCGAGCCCACCTGCACGGTGAGCTTGTCGTACGCCGTGGAACTGGTCGTCTCGGCGGTGTCGATGTGCAGCCAGAACGACAGCGTGTAGCTGGCGCATCCGGCCGGCACGGTCACCGACTGGGACAGGGTGTCGGTGTGGGTGCTGCCGTACCCGTCGAGCCACGCCTTGTACGACCCGGTCCGGGCCGCCTGGCCGCTGGAACTGGTGATCACGCCGGAGGAGGCGGTCCACGGCGTACTGCCGCTCTCGAAGCCACCGTTGCCGATCACCTGCCCACCGGCACAGCCCCCGGTACCGGTCACCGTGAGGGTGAGGCTGGCGGTCCGGGTGACCGAGCCGGTGCCGGTGACCGTGAGGGTGACGGTGCCGGTGGCGGCACTGGACGACGCGGTCAGCGTCACCGTGGCCGAGCCGCCGGAGGTCACCGACGACGGGCTGAACGAGACGCTCACCCCGCTCGGCGCGCCGGACGCGCTGAGGCTGACCGTCTGCGCCGAGCCGGAGGTGGTCGCGGTGCTGACCGTGGCGCTGGCGCTGGCGCCCCGGGCGACGCTGAGCGCGGTGGGGCTGACCGCGAGCGAGAAGTCGTTGGTCGGGGTGCCGGTGCCCACGGCGAGCTGCCACAGCGCGTACGCGACACCGTCCGCGGCCCGGTTCAGCACGGTGGCGCTGACGTTGGCGGTGGTGTCACAGGACCGGTGGTAGCAGGCGTCGTACGCCGCGTTGGCGGTGCCGCCCCACTTGGCCGCCTGGCTGCTGGTCTTGCGGGCGCTCGCGCCCGCGGCGTACCCGGAGGTCGGGATGCCGGCCTGCTGGAAGTAGTAGTCGTCGGAGCGGCCCTGGCCCTCGACGTTCTCCTCCGGTTGCAGCCCCAGCGAGTCCCAGTACGCCTTCAGCGGCGCGGCAGTGGTGGAGGTGACCCGGTTGATGAAGTAGCCGCCGTTGGTGGAGCCGACCATGTCGAAGTTGTAGTAGCCCTTGAGGTAGCCACGCTGGGTGGAGTTGAGCGAGTTGACGTAGAAGCGGGAGCCGTTGAGCCCCTGCTCCTCGTCGGTCCACCAGGCGAACCGGACCTTCTTCGTCATGGTCGGGTTCTGCGCGGCGAGGACCAGGGCGTTCTCCAGCAGGGTGGCCGAGCCGGAGCCGTTGTCGTTGATGCCCGGACCGGCCGAGACGCTGTCCAGGTGGGCGCCGAACATGACCACCTGGTCGGCCGGGCCGCCGGGCCACTCGGCGATGAGGTTGTTCGACGGGTACGTGCAGCTGGAGCAGTACTGCTCGCTGACGGTGTAGCCGGCCGCCTGGAGCTTGCCCTTGACGTAGCTGAGCGAGGCGGTGTAGCCGGCAGACCCGGCCCGCCGGTTGCCGCCGTTGCTGCTGGCGATGGAGTTGAACTGGGTCAGGTGCGCCTGGACGTTGGTGACGGAGATGTCCGGCGCCGCCAGGACGGCGGCGGACGCGGCGATCGGCCGGCCCGCCGTCGTCGCGGCGGAGGGTGACGCGGTCGCCGGCTGGGCGGCCAACGTCACCGTCATCCCGGTGAACACGGCGAGCGCGATTCCCGCGCTCAGCGTTCTACCTCTCATGGGGGCTCCTCGGGGTCGGAGAGATAACCGAGACACTTACAGATATCTATGTCTGTGACATCGGACGTTCGTCCCGAACCCCCGCCCGTTAGACGGTGGGTACCGGCGTCGGCACAGGTGAGTAGAGGTGCCAGGATGGGTAGGTAACACCAGCAGGGGTCGTCGGGCCCGGAACGGGGGGCTAGCGATGAGGCCGGGTCGAGCGTGACACGACCCCGCAGCGACCTGTTCGACGACGGCGGGGCCACCGGACAGCTGATGGCGGAGCTGGACTGGGCCGACACACCGCTCGGCGCGGTTTCCGACTGGCCGCAGAGCCTGCGCTCCGCCGTACGGATGGTGCTCTCCTCCCGCTACCCGATGCTGCTGCTCTGGGGCGACCGCCTCTCGCAGCTCTACAACGACGCGTACTCGGCGCTGATCGGCGACAAGCACCCCGGGGCGCTGGGCGACGACGTGCGGGTGACCCTGGCCGAGGGCTGGGACGTCCTCGCCCCCCTGATCGAGCAGGCCATGGCGACCGGGGTGGCCAGTTGGGTACCCGCCCTCCAACTCCTGCTGGAGCGCGCCGGCTACCGCGAGGAGGCCTACTTCAGCGTCTCGCACGCCCCGGCCCGCGACGACGACGGCCGCACCGTGGGTGTGCTGACGGTGTGCAGCGAGGTCACCGAACAGGTCGTCGGCGAACGGCGACTGCGGCTGCTGCGCGACCTGTCCCTGCGCGGCGACGGGCGCACCGTCGACGTGGACGCGACCTGCGCGCGACTGATCGACGCGATCGGCGGCCACCCCCTGGACGTGCCGTTCGCCGCGATCTACCTGCGCGACGGTGGAACCCTGCGGCGGATCGCCCACGCGGGCGGCGACCCGCGCGACGCGACCATCACCGGGTCGCTGCCGACCGTCGTCGACCTGGCCGACCCGGGCCCGACGGCCCGCGCCTGGGGGCTGCCGGACGCGGCGGCGGGGCGGCCCACCGACGTGACCGGCCTCGACGAGCGGCTGTCGCTGCCCGCCGGTCCGTGGGGCGATCCGGCCCGCGCCGCGCTCGCGCTGCCACTGCCGGCGGGTGCCGACGACCAGCCGCTCGGCGTCCTGCTGGTCGGCGTCAGCCCCAACCGCTCGCTGGACGAGGCGTACCGCTCGTTCTACCAACTGTTGACGCAGCAGGTCTCGACGGCGGTGCGCAACGCCCAGGAGTACGAGCGGGAGCGACGTCGGGCCGAGACGCTGGCCGAGCTGGACCGGGTGAAGACCACCTTCTTCACCAACGTCAGCCACGAGTTCCGTACCCCGCTGACCCTCATGCTCGGGCCGTTGGCCGACGCCCTCGCCGACACCGCCGCGCCCCTGACGCCCCCGCAGCGGGAGCGGGTCGAGACCGCCTGGCGCAGCGCGACCCGGCTGTTGACGCTGGTCAACAGCCTGCTCACCTTCTCCAGCCTGGAGGCCGGCCGGGCTCGCAGCGACGCCCACGAGGTAGACCTGTCGGCGCTCACCGCCGAACTGGCCAGCGTCTTCCGCGCCGCCGTCGAGCGGGCCGGGCTGACCCTGGACGTCGACTGCCCGCCGCTGCCCCACCCGGTCACCGTCGACCCGGTCAACTGGGAACGCGTCGTCACCAACCTGCTGTCCAACGCCCTGAAGTACACGTTCATCGGTGGCATCCGCGTCGCCGTGGACGCCGACCACGACGAGGTACGCCTGACCGTCGCCGACACCGGCATCGGGATCGCCGAGGCGGAGCTACCGAAGCTCTTCGAACGCTTCCACCGGGTGCAGGGCGCGCGGTCGCGCAGCCACGAGGGCACCGGAATCGGCCTGGCCCTGGTCAACGAGCTGGCCCGGCTGGAGGGCGGCGAGGTGCGGGTGACCAGCCAGGTGGGCGTCGGCACCACCTTCACCGTGGCCCTGCCCTGGTCGGCGGCACGGCGCGCGGCGGCGACCGGTCCGTCCCCCGAAGGGTGGGGCGACGCGGCACGCGCCGCCGTCCAGGAGGCGACGGGCTGGCTGACCGACCCGGCCGGAGACGTCGCCGAGCCCGCCACGGCGCCCGGTCCGGCCGCCGACGAGCTGGCCGGCGCACGGATCCTGCTCGCCGACGACAACAGCGACATGCGCGCGTACCTGAGTCGGCTGCTCGCCGCGCAGGGCTGGCGGGTGTGGTCGGTCACCGACGGCCGGCAGGCCCTCGACGCGGTTCACCGGGAGCTACCGGACCTGGTGCTCACCGACGTGATGATGCCCGTGCTGGACGGCTTCGACCTGGTCCGCCGGTTGCGCGCGGACCCCGCGACCCGGTCGCTGCCGGTGCTCGTGCTCTCCGCGCGAGCGGGCGAGGAGGCCAGCGTGGCAGGTCTGAGCCTGGGCGCCGACGACTACCTGGTGAAGCCGTTCGCGGCCGCCGAGCTGATCGCCCGGATCCGGACCGCCATCCGCCGCGCGCGCAGCGGCGCGTCCGACCCCGACGGCCCCGCACCGACAGCCGTCAGCACCCCGACATCGACGCAACCCGTCGGCACGGCCACGGAGACCAGGGCCCGGACCGGACCCTCCGGTGACCAGCCCGCACCGGTCGGGGCCGCACCGGCTGAGGGCGCGTCACCCGTGGACCGCGCCGGCGACCCGACCCGCGCGTCGGCGATCGCCAGGCCCGACGAGGACCGGCTCGGCGACCGACTGGACGAGCAGTGGACGTACCCGTCGGTGCCCACCTCGGCGGCCGCCATGCGACGGGACGTCCGGCTGGCGTTGGACGACCTCGACGTCGACGGGGACGTGGCGGAAGATCTGCTGCTCGCCGCCTCCGAGGCGATGAACAACGCCGTCGAACACGCGCAACGACCCAGCCGCCCCGAGGTGCGGGTCCGGCTCCAGGTGGGCGACACGCTGGTCCGAATCTCGGTACGCGACTTCGGCACCTGGCGGGACCGCCGACCGGCCATGGACCGGGGCCGAGGCGCGCTGCTGATGAACGCCTACGGCGACGTACGGCTCGTCTCCACCGGCGAGGGAACGACCGTCACCATCGAACGCCGGCTGACCTGAACCCGGCGGGCGGCTCGGCATGTGCCACGACGCAGGTTGGGCGGGTTAAGAATTTCCTGCCGTCCGCCCTGCTCGGGCTGGCTCTCCCCCACGGGTGTCGAAGTGTCCGCCCTCGGCGTGGTCCACGTGTCCGCCGGACGGGATGTGTCCAGCGCTCGGACATCGCCACGTCCCCGGGGTTGTCCGACCGGTCCGCGTCTCCGTCGTTGTCCGGACCGTCCGGCGGACAGCCGGTGCCGGAGAACAGTTCAACCGGAAGATGCAGACCTAGACAATGACGTTGGTGAAGCCGGCGAGTCCGGGCGCAAGATGCCCTTGCGCCCGGACTCGTCGCGCTAGCGCCGGCTCCGGGTGGCCCGCTTACGCAGCGCCAGCGTGATCGCCCCGACCACGGCCAGGGTGATCGTGCCGATCGTCGTGACGGCCACCTGAGCGATGCCGCCCAGCTCCGGACCGCTGAGCTTGACGATGTAGATCAGCGGAGCAACCGCGATGATCTCGGCCGCGATCAGGGCGGCGATCAGCAGTTTCTCTGTGCCGTTCATCGCGTTGGACTGGTGATTGGTAGATGTGCAACATACTGTGTGCATGGGTTGTAGCCGTCTTTCTACTTGGCCCTAGACCGGACATGTGGTGAGACGTGACCCGTCAAGGCGGGCCCGGGGGTCGTAACCCCCCGGGCACCAGCCTCGACAGGTATCTGCGGGTCTTGTCTCTGGTGGAAGCACTGTATCGGGGTGGTCTGGCGGAACCCACCATTCACGCCGTGAGGTCCGCGCATCAAACCTTGCTCCGACTAGTCGGCTCGCGGTTGCCCTATGGAGCCTCCCGAGCCGGCCACCGAGACCGTATCGAGCAACCACGCTGGACAACGCCTCTACAGGGTTGTTCAGCGTGTCGTCCGCGCTTGCCTGTAGCGGCACGCGCCAGGTGACCGCATTGCCACGGTCCCGCACCCACCCTCACGTCATGCGCTTGGGCGGCTGGCTCAACCGCTCATCGATCGGGACCGGGTCACGGCCTCCACCTCGCTGAACGCGTTGATCCCTCGACGGTAGGTGACCGGAGGCGACTCTGCGGCATCGCTGTGACGCCGGACACGAAAGCTGGTCGATCGCAGGTCCACCATGGATCATCCCGCATTTCGCCCGGACTCCTTGGCGCAGATGCCCTTGCTCGGCCCCTCCGAACTGATGTCCATCCGGGGCCGCCCGTGGTATTGAGACCACCGCACCCGATCTTCAGGAGGTGTCCTTTCGACCGCGCCCCGCACTTTCGACGCAGTAGACCGAGGGATTGGCGAAGGTTGGACCGCCATGGAGTCGGACCGGCTGATCGTGCCGCCCGGAGAGGTCGCCCGCGCGCCCCCGCGCCCGCTCCCCCGGGCCGCCCACGATCCGCCCGGAGTTGTCCGGACCGTCCGGCCGTCCATGTCCGCCTGTCCGGACGCACAAGTGCAGCGCGTTGAGCAGCCGGTCCAAGTCGCTGAAGTCGGCACCCTGACGAGATTTCCTCCGGGTAGGTGCCGCACGCCTTGATGTAGTTGTAGGCGAACGGCTGGCAGTGCGGGTCGCCAGGCACAACCCGCACTGCCGCCCGTGCTACCGCCGGCCCCGGGGAGGCCGCTTGCGCAGCACCACCGCAATCGCGCCGATCGCGGCCAGGGCAATGCCGCTGATGGCAGGAATCGCCACCGGGGCCACGTTGCCCATCTCCTCGGCGCTGCTCAGGACGATGCAGAGCAGCGCCCCGATGGACAGCGCCGTCACCAGCAGCAACCCTGCGATCAGGGCGTTGTCCGTGCTGCCAGGTCCCCCGGGCTGGTGCGGCCCGGTACCTCTCGTTACCGTGGTCACTTGGTCTCGTTCTCCCTCTCAGATGGTCCTTGCCTCGGACATGAGCGGACGTGACCGTTCAAGGCGGCCCCGGGGATGCCAGTCCCCGGGAGTCCGCCGCCTTGACCTGGCGAGCCAGGCCGGCTACTTCCGTTGGAGCAATCTAACGTTCGAAGAGGACAGAGCCACGGCCGCAGAGCGTCCGGCGGCCCTTTCTCCCGTGCTCGGTTGGACTGTAATGGCACCTCCCCTCACTACCGACCCGCCCCGCGCGCGCCAACGCGGCGCAGCTAAAGGGCAAATGCACATCAGTGCGACAGCTCCCGAAGCGCCGCTGTGGATAAGTATGTGGACGCTGTCTGATGGATCGTCACGTTCGGCGGCGGCCCCGTCCTTCACCCATCAAGCCGCGCGACCCGTGGAGAGGTTTTTGCGTAGCAGTGCGGCGTCCTTGTACTGCTCCACCTCCGACGGATAGCGCAGGCGGCAATACCGAGCCGAACGGGCACCCGGCGGTGCTCCGCTGGATCAAGTCCGCTGCAGGCGCGGACCAGATCCTCGCCGCGATGATGGTCTACGCCGAGCAGGCAGGCGAGCGACGTACCGCCGGGCTGCGTGTGCTTCCCGGAGTCGTCCAGCGTCTCGATGCACGGCGTCACCACCACCGCGCCCACCGTGCACCGCATCGGCCGCACGGGCGGCATCATGCTGTACGGGCACGGCCGGGGGGTGCCCGAGGGTGCGCTCCAGCCGGCCGCGCCGGGCACCGACGCTGCGCCCGCGTGGGAAGGCGGCGATTCGGTGACCGTGGCCGGGATGTCCATCCCCGATCGGCACGTGCACCCGGACACCCGGGCCGACCTGGAGCGGCTGTCCGCGCTGGCCGCTCGCTCCGGGGAGTTGGACCGGGCTGCGCGAGACGCCAAGCGGGACACGGAGAGCGCCGGCACCGATGCGCGCCGGCTCGCCGCTGACGCTGCCGCCGCCGGCACCCGCTCGATGCCGCTGCCGTCACCCTGACGATCCGCGAGCGGCAGGAGCAGGCGGAGGCCGCACAGATAACGGAGGACGGCACCCGGGACGCGGTCGGCCAGGTCCGGCGTCAGGTAGCCGCTGGGATCGAGCAGCGTCGGGCGGAGTGGTTAAGCTACCTGCACCGCCAGGCTGCCGGCGAGCTGGCACGGCTGGATCTCGTCCTGGCCGAGCTGGACGCAGCGGTGTCCGACCTGGCCGAGATCGACCGGGTGCGCCAGACGGTGGAGTCTCCGAGCGCTGGCCGGCTGTTCACCGCTGGGACGTCCATCCCGGTCACGAGCGCCATGGAGGCGGCCCGGCAAACCCGCCAGAGCGCCGCGGAGGCGTGGCCGGGCTGGAGCGGCACGCCGCCAAGGTGGCGCGGGAGAACGCGTCTCACCCCGCCTGAACGGTCACAGACGAGCGGCCCCATCCCCGCTCGGGATGGGACGTTTCAGCTTTCGCCCAGCGCCTGATTCTTCCGGTACTTCTTGATCCACGCTTCTACGGCCGCGCGGTCCCAGACTCGCACCTTGCCGCTGGCCACCGTGTCGATCGGTGCCGGGAAGGTCTTGCGGTTCGTGATCTCAGTAGCCCGGGTGCGTGACACGCCGCCGAGCATGTCTGCGATGTCGGAGAGCGCCACGAGTCTCACGCAGTGACCGTATGTACGTGCCAGGGGAGCACGTTGCCACTTCCAACCTTGACGGTGTGCACGTTGCAGGGGATGCTGACGGGGTGACAACCGGATGCGGTCCGGTCACCTGATCGGGGATCGGTGGCCGGACCTGCCCATTTATGGGAGGGGGAGCCGTGCCGATGGACGACGGACCCGTAACGCCCGCACTGCTGTTGTGGTCGGCCATGCGCGTGATCAACCAGCACGCGGAGCCGACCAGCCCGCACCGGGAGACCGGGCGGTGTGCTCAGTGCGGTGAGGGCGCGTGCGGGATGCTCGCGTGGGCTATCGGGGAGGTCAAGCGCCAGCGGATGGCCGGCAGTCGCGCTGCTCGGTACGGCATGACCGGCACCCGCCGATGATCGAGCGGGAGTTACCCCCGTCGGTGTGGGTGCCGATGGCGGCCCGACAGGTCATCAGGCAGCACCAAGTGCACGGATCGTGTGGGCGCTGCCGGCCGGACGGGTGCCCGGCGCTGCGTTGGGCGCGGGACCGGATCGAGGCGCGCCGGCTGGCCGGTAACCGGCCGCAGCGGTACTGACCGATTTCCCTGTCGCGCAATGGCATGTTTCACGGCTGGCCCAGGGATCAGAGTCGGCGGCCCGCGCCGTCACGGGCGACGATGCCGTCCAGCCGCTCCCCCGGCGCGAGCGTGGCCGGGTCGAACCAGAAGATCGCCACCTGCTTGTCGAGACTCCACCGCGCCACCTTGGCGTCGACCTGCCGACCGTCCGCCGTGCCGATGATTCGCGTCGCCGGGCCGACGAAGTAGCCGAAGGTGGGCACCAACACGGCCGACTCCCTCTCGTCGTACCCGATCTGGTGAAAACCGGGGCTCCGGTCGCTGCCCTCGACGTCGTTGACCAGGATGTCCGTGCGCACCGTGCCGTCCGGCGCGCGGCGACCGGCGGCCAGGCCGATGGTCACCTTGGGCACCCCGGGGATCGTCACCCCGACGATGTAGTACACCCGGAGATCGACGCCGTGCCGTATACCGGCGTCGATCACCTGACCCAGGGGCTTGGGATTCGGCACGCCACGAGCCTGCGTGGGCGGTGGCGTCGGCCCGTCCGACGTCGGCGCGACACCGACCGAGGGCGAGGCGACGGCGGCCGGGGACGCGGGCTCGGCCGGCGCGGAGTCGCGCGAACCGCTCGGGTCGACCGTCACCGCGGTCACGGCTACCAGCCCGGCCGCGAGTGTCGCCGCAGCGGCTCCGGTGACCCGCCGGCGGGTCCGCAACCGCCGCCCGTCACGCATCACCCGGGCCAGGTCGAGCACGGCGTCGGGGCGTTCGGTCGCCCGCATGGCCTCCCGCAGCCGCTCCAGCTCGCTCATCGGCGCGCCCCCTCGTCGGTGGTGCGCGGCGCGGCGGTGCGCAACTTCTCCAGGGCCCGTGAGCTGGTGCTCTTGACGGTGCCCACGGACACGGCGAGTTCTCGGGCCACCTGCGCCTCCGGCAGGTCGAAGTAGTACCGCAGCACGACGATGGCCCGTTCCCGAGGGCTCAGCGCGCCGAGGATGGCGACCAACCAGCGCCGGGTGGCCACGTCGTCGGCCACGTCACCGCGTCGCTGCTCCGGCACCTCGTCGGTCGGGTACTCCCGCATTGGCCGTCGCCACCGGTCCACCAGGTGGTTGACCAACGTGCGACGCGCGTAGCCGTAGGCGTCGTCGTCGTGGATCCGCGACCACGACGCGTACGTGCGGACCAGCGCGGTCTGTGCGGCGTCCTCGGCCTGGTGGTGGTCGCCGGTCATCAGGAACGCGGCGTGCACCAGCCGCGCGGACGCCGCCCGCGCGAACTCGACGAACTCCGCGTCACCCCGCGCCACCGCGAACCCTCCCCCGTGCCACATCACTCCAGACGGGTGCGGCCGCCGGAAGGTTGAGATCCGGATCACTTCAACTTTTCGTCGCCATGACCCGTCTTCTCCTGTGTGCGCGCCTTCAGGCGACGCGCGAGGGGAGAGACATGTCGACGAAGGGTACCCGCCGGTGGCATCTGGCCTCGGCGGCGTCACTGCTGGCGGTGGCGCTGCTCACCGGATGCACGGGGCCAGCGGCCGGGCAGCCCGCCGGAGACCCCGGTACCGGACCGCGACCCGATGACCACGCGGCGGCGTCGCACCGGCCAACCGGCGTCGGCATCCTCGGCACCCGCAGCACGCCCAACCACCCGGTCAGCTATCCCGCCACCGGCGGGAACCGCTGGACGCTGGCCGCCGCCGAGACGACGCGTGGCGGCGCGGAGAGCGGCACGCTGCTGCGCTACCGGGTCGCCGTGGAACGCGACATCCATGGTCTCGCGGCGGGTGACATCGCCACCGCGATCACCGCGACGTTGAACGACCCGCGCGGATGGACGGCGGGCGGGGACTGGCGGCTGCGGCGGGTGGGTGCCGGCGATTCGGCGGACTTCACCATCTACCTGGCGACCCCCGGCACCCGCGACACTCTCTGCCAGGACGTGCCGGACGGCTACACGTCCTGCCGCAGCGGCGACAAGGTGGTGCTGAACGTGGCGCGCTGGGTGTCGAGCGTGCCGAACTACGGCACGAGCCTGACCACCTACCGGCAGTACATGGTCAACCACGAGGTGGGGCACCGGCTCGGGTTCGGCCACGAACGCTGCCCGGGATCGGGCCGGCCGGCGCCGGTGATGCAGCAGCAGACGTTGGGCCTGCACGGTTGCCGTGCCAACGCGTGGCCGTACCCGAACGGCACGACCCGCTACCACGGCCCGTCCGGGGCGTACGACGACGCGATCCCCCGGCGCGAGGGCGCGTACCCGAAGCACTGAGACCGCCGGTCAGGGTCGGCGGCGGCGCTCCTGCTCAAGTCGCTCGTCCAGCCGACCCAGCTCATAGATGGCGTTGAGGCTGGTCGGCAGGCGGCGGACGTTGTCCGGCCCGGGGTCGGGATCGGGAGGTGACGTCGGGTCGGAAGTCGGTGCCGGAACGGCCGAGGGACCGGCACTGCCACGGCGGCGCAGCAGCAGCACCGCCAGCCCGACCAGGACCGCCGCCACCAGCAGATAGGACACGGGCGGCCAGCCATCGCGGACGGGGTCGGCGATGGCCGGCGCGACGATCGGCGCCGGGGTGTCGCCGCCCCGCACGGGCACGACCGGGTCGCGTCCGTCGGCGCCCGCCCGCTTGTCGGGGCGATCGGGCGGGACCGTCGCCCGCGCACCGGCCGACGACTCGGCGGACCCGGGGGTCGCGCCGGGCGTCGACGGGTCGGACGGCGCGGTCGCCGGTGGTCGGCTCGGCCCGGAGGTCGGGCCGCGGGTGGCGCTCGGCGTCGGGATCGGTGTGGGCGTACCGGCGCGGTCCAGCAGGTCGCCGACGATCCGGCCGACACCGCCGACCAGTTCACCGAGCGGACCCGGTGTGGCGGACACCGTCGGCGCGGGTGTGGGCGCGAGGGCGAGGGTCAACGCGAGGACGACGACGGCAGGCATCCATCCACCTCCGATGTGCCGATGCGAGGCACCGTATCGCAAGGTGGGAGGCCGTGGGGTGCCACGCCACGCCACGCCGCAGCTGACGCCGATAGCGGCGCGTCGTCGGCTGTTACCCAGCGGTTACCCGGCGGCGAGGTGCCCGTGTCGGGGCGGGACGACGGTGACGACTGAGGGTCACCGGCAGAGCCGCCGCGACGTGACCCCGGGACACCGAACGGAGAACCACGATGAGGATCAGGAGCGCGTTGACCGCGACGGCGGTCGTCCTCGCCGGAGTGCTCGCCACGGCGGGCAGCAGCGCGGCCGGGACCAGCAGCGCGACGGGCACCGGCTCGGCGCGCGCCGCCACCGAGGCGGCGTACTGCGGGATCACCTGGGGCAGCGGGGAGAAGTCGGCCGGCGCGCTGAGCGACGCTCCCCTGGTCGACGTCCGGACGGGCCAGCACGACTGCTACGACCGGGTGGTGTTCGAGTTCGCCGGCCCGGTCGACGGGTACACGATCGGCTACGGCGAGACCTGGACCGAGGGCGAAGGGCTCGCGCTGTCGCCGTACACCGCCGGAGGCGCGCTGCTGCGGGTTTCGCTGCGGGCCCCGGCGTACGACGCCGACCACCTCGGCACGGTGCCGTACCCGGTCGGCACGCACGTCACGAACCTGCTGCGCTACCCGACGCTGCGCGACGTGGTGTTCGGCGGCAGCTTCGAGGGCTACACCACCTTCGCCGTCGGCGTACGGGCCCGGCTGCCGTTCCGAGCCGTCGTGCTGACTGGTCCGGGCACCCACAGCCGGATCGTGCTCGACGTCGCCCACCAGTGGTGACCGCCGCCGTACCCCGCGCCGGCACCGTCGGACCCGCGAACCGGACCCGGAACTGCTCTACCTGGCGGCCATGTTCCACGACGCCGGGCTCGGGACCCCGTTCTCGGACCTCCAGCAGCGCTTCGAGGTCGGCTGGACACCGACCAGTTGGCGGATCCTCGCCGTCCATCCGCGCGGGGATTTCAAGAACGAATTCCTGCGCACCACGGTCGACGGGCTGAAGAATCGACCCGAAACCACGATCGGCACCGTCAACTCCGATTATCTCGAACACTTCGTTCCCGGCTTCCGGCGCGTGACGACGGTCGAGCGCATCGTCCGCGCACCCTGGCCGAGCTGAAAGGCCACGAGCATGAAAGCCATCACCGTACGCGACCGTGACGCCGGGGTGCAGGGACTCACCCTGACCGACATGCCGTACCCCCACGCCGCGGAGAACGACGTCATCGTGCGCGTCCACGCCGCCGGCTTCACACCCGGCGAGCTCGACTGGCCGACGACGTGGACCGACCGCGCGGGCCGTGACCGGACGCCCACCATCCCCGGGCACGAGCTCTCGGGTGTCGTGGCCGACCTCGGCTACGGCACCACCGGCCTCACCGTGGGTCAGCGGGTGTTCGGCCTGACCGACTGGGCCCGCGACGGATCCCTCGCCGAGTGCACGGCGGTGGAGGCGCGGAACCTCGCCCCGCTGGCGGCCGACGTCGACCACCCGGTGGCTGCGACGCTACCGATCTCCGGACTGACCGCCTGGCAGGGGCTGTTCGACCACGCCCACCTCACGGCCGGCCAGACCGTCCTCGTGCACGGCGCCGCCGGAGGTGTCGGCTCGATCGCCGTCCAACTCGGGCGGGAGGTGGGCGCCCGCGTGATCGGCACCGGTCGCGCCGCCGACCGGACCGTCGTGCTCTCTCTCGGCGCGCAGGCGTTCGTCGACCTGGACGCCGACGACCTGCGACAGGTCGGCGAGGTGGACGTGGTGCTCGACGTCATCGGTGGCGACATCCTGCGACGGTCGACCGAGCTGGTCCGCCCCGGCGGCACCGTCGTGACCATCGCCGCGCCGCCCGAGGTCCAGCCCAGGGACGGGCGAGCCGTCTTCTTCGTCGTCGAACCGGACCGTGCCCGGCTGGTCGACCTCGCCGAACGCGTCCGCACCGGACGGCTCAGGCCCATCGTGGGCGCGGTACGGCCGCTCGACGAGACGGCCTCGGCGTTCGCCCGACGCCAGCGCACAGCGGGGAAGACAATCATCAAGATCGCGGACTGACCGGGATCCGGGCCGGCGCCCGCCGAGGTCGAGGCGGGAGCCGGCCGGCGCCGACCGTGAGACGGCTAGCCTGCGGAGCCCTGCGGGGCCTCGTCGGCCAGGTGCCAGACCTCGCGCATCGGGGCCCACCAGTCCCCCGAGCCGGGCTCGGCCAGCGACTCCTGGCACGGGTCGGTCAGCTTCCACCACTCCTGCGTCTGCGGGTCCGCGGCGATCAGCCGCAGGTCGGCCTCGTAGTCGTCGCCGACGTACTCGTAGTAACCGAAGAGCAGGTCGTCGTGGAGGAAGATCGTGTAGTTGCGGAAGTTCGCCGCGCGCAGCGTCTGCTCGACGCTCGGCCAGACGGCGGCGTGTAACCGCAGGTAGGTCTCCCGCTGCTCGGGGCGGAGTCGGATCACGCAGCCATGACGTTGCACGTCGTGCCCTTTCGTGTGAGGGGGATGCCCGGAGGCACCTGACCGTAGCGGTGACGACGCCGGGATGAGGACCCGACCGGCCGCCGATGACGACCGTTCCGCCAGGGTTACGCACAGTGGTCACGGGTCTACCCTCGACTGATGGAGGGCCGCGTACTGGTGGTCGAGGACGACGTCTCCATTCGGGAGGTCACCGCCCTCGGTCTGCGCCGCGCCGGCTTCCGGGTCGACACCGCCACCGACGGACGACAGGCGCTCGTGACCTGGCGAGCGCACCCGGTCGACCTGATCGTGCTCGACGTCATGCTGCCCGAACTGGACGGTCTGGAGGTGTGCCGGGAGATCCGGCGGACGAGCCAGGTGCCGATCCTCATGCTGACCGCGCGCACCGACACGCTCGACGTGGTGGTCGGTCTGGAGTGCGGCGCGGACGACTACCTGCGCAAGCCCTTCGACCTGCCGGAGCTGGTGGCCCGGGTCCGCTCGGTGCTGCGGCGGGTGAGCGCGCCGACGCCGTCGCGCACCATCGCCGTGGGCGACCTGGAGATCGACCCGGGCGCATTCGTGGTACGCCGCGACGGCCGGGAGGTGGAGCTGACCGCGACCGAGTTCCGGCTCCTGCTGGAGCTGGCCCGACGTCCCGGCCAGGTCTTCACCCGGGAACTGTTGCTGGACCTGGTCTGGAACCACCGCTTCCTGGGCGACTCACGGCTCGTCGACGTGGCGGTGCAGAGGCTGCGCGCGAAGGTCGAGGACGATCCGGCGCACCCGCGGCGCATCCGCACGGTACGCGGCGCGGGCTACAAACTGTCCGCCGGTTGACGGGAGGTCGGCGATGGCCGTACGCCCGGTGCCGCCCGGCCGGCTGCGGCGCCGACTGACGATCGCGTTCGTGCTGGTCGCCGGAGTGTCCGCCGGACTGCTCGCCGGCGGGACCGGGCTGCTGCTGCGGCAGTCCTGGTGGGACGCGTCGCTGCGTCAGGCCGCCGCCGACGCCCGTTACCAGCTCGTGCTCGCCGGACAGTTCCCGCCGTTGACCGAACAGCGCGACGCCGAGCTGCTCACCAGCTTCGAGGGCAGCGGTCGGCATGTGGTCCTCGTCGACGGCGTCACCCGTCCCTCCCATCCCGGGTACGCCCCCGCCCTGGGCACGCGCCTGCGGGCGTCGGTCGCGGACGGGCAGCTCGCGTACCAGCGGTCGACGTCGGCGCAGCGCCCCCGCCTGCTGGTGGTGGGCGGGCGTGTCCCCGGTTCGACCGCTGAGCTGTACGTGATCACCGTGGAGGACGACGTCGCGGCCGACCTGAACCAGGTGTACGCCGCGCTGCTGGCCGGCTGGATGGTCGTCGTCCTGGTCGCCGCCGCGGTGGGCAACCTCCTGGCCCGCCGCACCCTGGAGCCGGTGGGCCGGGCCAGCCGCGCCGCCCGGGCGCTCACCGAGGGGCTGCTCGCCACCCGTCTGCCGGTACGCGGTCGGGACGAGTTCAGCGCGTGGGCCGCGTCGTTCAACGAGATGGCCGAGGCGCTGGAGGCGAAGATCGCCGCCCTGTCCGCCGCGCAGGCCCGGGAGCGGCGGTTCACCGCCGACGTCGCGCACGAGCTGCGTACCCCGGTGACCGCCCTGGTGGCGGCGGCCTCGCTGCTGCGCGAGCAGCTGGACCGGCTGCCCGACGACGCCCGGCCGGCCGCGCGGCTGCTGGTCGGGGACGTGGTCCGGCTGCGCCGCCTGATCGAGGACCTGATGGAGATCTCGCGGCTGGACGCCGGGCGGGACCGCCCGAGCGTCGAGCCGGTGGACGCGCTGGCGCTGTTACGCGCGATCGTCGCGGCGCGCGGCTGGTCGGACCGGGTGCTGGTCACCGGCGATCCCGTGGCGCTGCGCACCGACCCTCGCCACCTGGAGCGGGTCCTGGCCAACCTGGTCGCCAACGCGGTCGAGCACGGCGGCGGTGAGATCTCCGCGAGCGTGCGCGCGGCGGGCCGAGGCGTCGTGTTCGAGGTGGCCGACCAGGGGCCCGGCATCCCGGTCGCGCACCTGCCGCTGGTGTTCGACCGGTTCCACAAGGTCGACGCCGCGCGCTCGGCCCCGGGCAGCGGCCTCGGTCTGGCGATCGCCCGGGAACACGCGGCGGTGCTGGGCGGGGTGCTGAGTGTGCGCAGCGAGCCGGGCGTCGGCACGCGGTTCCGCCTGGAACTGCCCGCGCGGGATCCCGACGGTGCCGCGCGGGAGGGGGTGCGGGATGAGCGGCCGTGACGGGTCCCGCGCGGCAGGATTGGCGCTGGTCGCCGCGCTCGTCCTGAGCGGGTGCGGCACCCCCCGCTCCGGCGTCCTGGGCACGGCGCCGCCGGGGCCGCCGCCCACCACTTCCCCACCGACCGTCGCGCCCGCCACGACCGCGCCGGCCGCTTCGGCGCCGCCGACGCCGCCGGCCACCGGCACCCCGCCGCGTCCGCCGACGCCGGCGGTCACCGGGACCCGCCGGCCGGACCCGGTGACGATCGAGCTGTGGTACGTCCGCTCCGGGCGGCTCGTGCCCACCCGGCGCACCCGACCGGCCACCGTCGCGACGTCCCGGCTCGCCCTGAGTGAGCTGTCCGCCGGGCCGACTCCGGCCGAGGCCGCCACGGGGATGGTGACCCTGCTGCCGGCCGGCGTCGAGGTCACCCGGATCGTCGACGGGGTGGCGACACTCGGCCCCGTCCCGTCCGCCGACGACCCGGCGGACCGTCGGCGGCTGCGCGAGGCGCAGGTGGTGTGGACGCTCACCCAGTTCCCCACCGTCCGGCGGGTCCGCTTTCCCGGGGGCGCACCGGTCGGTCGGGCCGACTATCCGGGCCTGCTCGCGCCGATCGTGGTCACCGGGCCGAGCGTCGGCGAGAGGGTCACCGCCCCGCTCACCGTCAGCGGCACGGCGGACGTGTTCGAGGCCACGGTGAGCGTCCGGGTGCTGGACGACGCCGGCCGCCAGGTGGCCGCCGCCTTCGGCACGGCGAGCTGCGGCAGTGGCTGCCGGGGCGACTACCGGGTGGTGGTGAACTGGCGTACGAACAGGGCGCAGCACGGCACGATCGAGGTGTACGAGGTGTCGGCCCGGGACGGCACCCGGATCAACACCGTGGCCGTGCCGGTGCTCCTCGCGCCGCCCGACAGCTGAGGTTGAAACGTCACCGTTTCGCTCGCCCGATGCGACGCACCTCATAAAAGCCTGCAGGAAGGGCTCCGAGCGAACTAGGGTCAGTACGACATCGTTTCACGGGGGGTGCAGGTGCTGGAGGGTCAGCAGGTGAGCGCGGGCGTCGGCGTGCCGGCCGCCCGGTCGGCCCGGTGCACGAGCACCGACCTGTTCAGCGTGGTGATCGACCTGCTGCGCGAGGTCGGCTACGACCGGATGACCATCGACGCCGTGGCCGCCCGCGCCCACGTGAGCAAGGCCACCATCTACCGACGGTGGGACGGCAAGGCCGAGCTGGTCGTCGCCGCCCTGAGCGACCGCCAGGTCGGCGTGCTCAACCCACCCGACACCGGCTCACTGCGGGGTGACCTGCTCGAGCTGCTCCGCGCCACCGCCGCCATCTGTGTCGCCGACTGCGACCTGATGCAGGCGCTGACCTTCGCCATGCGGACGAGTCCGGAGCTGGAGCGTCTGGTACGCCACCAGGTGCTGCCCGCCGGTCGCGTGGCCAGCACCGCCGTCCTCGTCCGCGCCGCCGCCCGTGGGGAGATCCCCCCGGAGGCCGGCGAACGGGACCTGTTCCACGATCTTGCGCCCGCGCTCCTCATGTCCCGACTGGTCGCGCACGGTCTACCCGCCGACGACGCGTTCCTCACCCAGGTCGTCGACCAGGTGCTGATCCCGGTCCTGACCTACCGGCACGACCGCCCGTCCCAGGCCTGATCCATCAACATCCGCACCACGGAAGGCTTCACCATGCCCGGAACCACCTCGACCGCCCCCGGCGCCCCCGGCGCCGGGACGTCGACAGGCGCCCCGCACCCGCGGCGCTGGATCGCCCTGGGGGTCATCGCGGTCTCGCAGCTGATGGTCGTCCTCGACGCCACCATCGTGAACATCGCGCTCCCCCAGGCCCAGGCCGACCTGGGCATCACCGACGCGAACCGGCAGTGGGTGATCACCGCCTACACGCTGGCCTTCGGCGGTCTGCTCCTGCTCGGTGGCCGGATCGCCGACTACTGGGGGCGTAAGCGCACCTTCCTGGTCGGCATGACCGGCTTCGCGCTGGCCTCCGCGCTGGGCGGCCTCGCCACCACCGGTGGGATGCTCTTCGCCGCCCGCGCGTTGCAGGGCGCGTTCGGCGCGCTGCTCGCGCCGGCCGCCCTGGCGCTGCTCACAGTGCTGTTCACCGAGGCCACCGAGCGCGCCAAGGCGTTCGCCGTGTACGGCGCGATCGCCGGTGGCGGCTCCGCGGTCGGGCTGCTGCTCGGCGGGGTGCTGACCGAGTACGCCGACTGGCGCTGGTGCCTGCTGGTCAACATCCCGGTCGCCGCCATCGCGATCGCCTTCGCCCTCCCGCTCGTGCCGGAGAGCCGGGCGCACGGCAACACCCGCTACGACGTGCCCGGCGCGGTCGTCGTCACCGCCGGTCTGGTCTCCCTCGTCTACGGCTTCACCAAGGCGGCCGAGGACGGTTGGGACGCGACCGCCACGCTCGGCTTCATCGCCGCCGGTGTGGTGCTGCTGGCCGCCTTCGTGGTGATCGAGCTGCGCACCAACCACCCGCTGCTGCCGCTGCGGATCATCCTGGACCGCAACCGGGGCGGGGCGTACCTCACCTCGACGCTGATCGGCGCGGGCCTGTTCGGGGCGTTCCTCTTCCTGACCTTCTACTTCCAGGTGGTCCTGCAGTACAAGCCCCTGGAGGCCGGCCTCGCGTCGCTGCCGGTCACCGCCGGTGTGCTGATCGCCGCGGGCGGCGCCAGCCAGCTCATGCCGCGACTGGGCGCCAAGCCGCTGATGGTCGCCGGTGCGGTGCTCGCCGCCGCGGGCATGCTGGTGCTGACCCAGATCGACGTCGACACGTCGTTCCTCACCCACCTGCTGCCCGCCCAGGTCGTCCTGGGTCTGGGACTCGGCTTCACCTTCGTCCCGCTGTCCAGCCTCGCGCTGGTCGGGGTGCCGGAGCACGACGCCGGCGCGGCCAGCGCGACGCTCAACGCCACCCAGCAGGTCGGTGGCTCACTCGGCACCGCGCTGCTGAACACCTTCTACACCAGCGCGGTCACCGCGTACCTGGTCGGCCGGGCGCCGAACCCGGCGACGCAGGTGGAGGCGCTGGTGCACGGGTACCGCGTCGCGTTCGCCTGGGGCGCGGTCCTGATCGTGCTCGCCGGGCTGGTCACGCTGGTCCTGGTGAAGGTGCGCAAGGAGGACATCCCGGCCGGCAACGCCGTGCACATGGGCTGAGCCCGAACGACGCCGCCCGGCCCGCACCCGATGGGGTACGGGCCGGGCGGCGCACACCGGGTGCGTCCGACCGGGGCGAATCGTCCGGTAGCGTCCCGACCATCGTCGAAGATCCGTTGAGGAGACATATGTCCACGGCTGCCGACCAGATCATCCACGCGCTACGGGCGGGCCACGAGGAGCTTGCCGCGCTCGTGCGCGACCTGAAGGACGACGACCTGCGCCAGCCCTCCGGGGCCAGCGAATGGCAGGTCTCCCAGGTGCTCAGCCACCTGGGCAGCGGCGCCGAGATCGGCCTCGCGGGGCTGAACGCCTCCATCGAGGGCACGCCCGCCCCGGACGGCGACTTCAACCGCGGCGTGTGGCAGCGCTGGGACGCCATGTCCCCCGAGGAGCACGCCGCCGGCTTCCTGGCGTCCAACGAGCGTCTGGTCGAGGCGTACGAGGCGCTGGACGCCGAGACCCGCGAGACGCTGCGGATCAACCTCGGCTTCCTGCCCGACCCGGTCGACGTCGCCACCGCCGCCCGGTTCCGGCTCAGCGAGTTCGCCCTGCACCAGTGGGACGCCGAGGTGGCGTTCAACCCGTTCGCGGCGGTGACGCCGGAGGCGGTGCCGCTGCTCCTCGATCAGATCGGCGGCATGCTGAGCTGGACCAGCCGACCCAAGGAGCTGGCCGGCCGGGAGGCGACCCTGCTGGTACGGCTGCGGGACCCGGAACGGACGTTCGGGCTGCGGCTGGGCGAGCAGATCACGCTCACCGACGCGCCGGAGCAGCCCGACGGTGAGCTGTCCCTGCCGGCCGAGGCGTGGCTGCGGCTGGTGGTCGGCCGGCTCGGGCAGCGTTACACCCCGGATGGCGTGCGGGTGAGCGGGCCGGTGACCCTGGACGACCTGCGCCGGGTCTTCGTCGGCTTCTGAGGAGGTCCGCGCGGGCCGGTGCTCCCGGCCCGCGCGTACCCTCGTCAGCCCTTCACGCAGACGACCTGCTTGAGGTGCGCGACCACCTCCACCAGGTCATCCTGCTGGGCCATCACCTCGGTGATGTCCTTGTACGCGCCGGGGATCTCGTCGACCACCCCGGCGTCCTTGCGGCACTCCACGCCCGCGGTCTGCGCGGCCAGGTCGGCGGTGCTGAACGTCCGCTTCGCCTGCGCCCGCGACATCCGCCGCCCGGCACCGTGCGACGCGGAGCAGTACGCGTCCGGGTTACCCCGACCCCGCACGATGTACGACCCGGTCCCCATCGACCCGGGAATGATGCCCAGGTCACCCCGGCCGGCCCGGATCGCGCCCTTGCGGGTGACCAGCACGTCGACGCCGTCGTAGCTCTCCTCGGAGACGTAGTTGTGGTGGCACGAGATGGGCTCGTCGTAGCCGACCTGCGGGAACTGCTCGCGCACCACATTGCAGAGCAGCGCCAGCATGACGGCCCGGTTGCGCCGGGCGTACTCCTGCGCCCACCACAGGTCCCGCCGGTACGCCTCCATCTCCGGCGTGCCGGCAAGGAACACGGCGAGGTCCCGGTCGGGCAGGTCGGCGTTGTGCGGCAGCCGCCGGGCCACCCCGATGTGCCGCTCGGCCAGTTCCTTGCCGATGTTGCGCGACCCGGAGTGCAGCATCAGCCAGACCCGGCCCTCGTCGTCGCCGCCCTGCTCCAGGCAGACCTCGATGAAGTGGTTACCGCCGCCGAGCGTCCCGATCTGCCGCTGCGCCCGCGTCTCGAGCTGCGCCACCCGAGGGTCCAGACCGGCGAAGCGACCCCAGAAGTCGTCCCAGCCGGCCTGCTCCAGCCCGCGGACCCGACGCGGGTTGACCGCCTCGGGCCGCTGCGCGAAGCCGACCGGGATGGTGGCCTCGATCGCGGACCGCAGGCCGCCCAGGTCGTCCGGCAGGTCGGCGGCGGTCAGCGAGGTGCGCACCGCCGACATGCCGCAGCCGATGTCGACGCCGACCGCAGCCGGCGAGACGGCCTGTCGCATGGCGATCACCGAACCGACCGTCGCGCCCTTACCGAAGTGCACGTCCGGCATCACGGCGACACCCTGCACCCAGGGCAGCGCGCCGATGTTGCGCAGCTGCTTCGCGGCCTGCGGCTCGATGGCGTACGGGTCGGTCCAGACCCGGACCGGCGCCCGGGTCCCGGCGAGCGGGGTGAATCCCATGATGGTCTCCTTCTGTCGTGCGGGTGACCGATATCGATCATGCGCCGGGCGGCTGTGGTCCGGCGGCGGTACGGGGATACGAGAAGGCCGCCCGATCCCGGTGGGGATGGGCGGCCGGCGGACGCGCTACGCGTCGGCGTCAGTCGCGCCACCCCGGCCCGGTGCCCCGCAAGGGGTTGCAGGCAGTGGTCGTGGCTGTGGTGAGGAGATAACCGCCGGCAGGAAGCAGACGCCGGGCGGCGTCGGTGCGGACGCGTCGCGACACGGCGTACTCCCCTCGTGGTTGCTCTCGTGGTTGCTCTCGACCTTGCACCGGTGACAGTAGGAGGATGGCGGCACGTCCGCAATGGATATCTCCGTGGGCGCGGCACCGGCGGGCCTGGCGGGCCTGGCGGGCCTGTCACCCGCAGGTCCTGTCGAGCTGCCCCAGATGTGGGGCGGCACCGAGCGACCGGCCCCGCCACCCAAACCACCGTCTGCCAAGCGGACCGGTGCCCGCGACCCGGACCGGCGGCCGGCGAGCAGATGGGCACCCGCCACGGCGACGCCGCGCCCGGCTGCGCGGAGCGCGCCCGGCTGCGCGGAGCGCGCCCGGCTGCGCGGAGCGCGCCCCATTTATGGGGCAGCTCGACAGGGGCACGACACAGCGAGCGGCCCACCGGGCCGGCCCTCGTCGCTAGGCCCGTTCAGGTGTCGTAGCAGCCGTCCCACGGCGGGGCGAACCCCAGCTCGTCGGGGAGGAACTCGGCGTGGTCGTCGCCGTCGTACTCCTCGGACCAGTCGACCAGCCCGAACGCGTGCCCGTCGACCTCGACCCGGAACAGGCGGATGGCGAAGACCCGACCGGGCAACGCGTCCAGACACCCGGTGAGGCGGGCCTCCGCCCGGTCGATGGAGGCGTCCTCGTGCTCGCTCGCGCCCCTGCGGCGGTACCAGTCGTCTTCGGCTCCGGCACCGCCGGTGAGGGTGGCGGTGACGGAGCCGAAGAACTGTCGGGAATCGCCATGGCCGCGAGGCTATGGCCGACCTACGACGCGGACACCAGCCGGAACGACTGCGCCGCGGTGCCGTTGCAGGTGTACTGGATGAGCTGGACGCTGTCCGCCGTGGATGCGCCCGGCACGTCCAGGCACTTGCCGCTGCTGCGGTTGACCAGGCGGTAGTAGCCGCCGCCCTCGGACTCCGCGCGCCACTGCTGGTTGACGCCGCCGCTGTAGGACCAGAGCTGGATGGGGGCCGAGTCGGCGGTCGACCGGTCGGTCACGTCGAGCACCTGCGCGCTGTTGTTGCGGTTGTTGACCCGCAGGTAGCCGTCGCTGGTCGGGACGAACTGGTACTGCTGGGCGGTGCTGTTGTTGCAGGCGTACTGCTGGATCGCGGTGCCGTTCGCGGTGCCGGCGGCCCGCGCGTCCACGCACTTGCCGCTGCCCCGGTTGACGACGGTGTGCCAGGCGGTCGGGGAGATCGGGCCGGCGCTGCCGGTCGGGGTGGGCGTCGGGGTCGGGGTCGGCGACGTGCCGACGCCGGCGAGCCAGTGCAGCCCGTCGATCAGCAGCTTGTTCTGCTGGGCGCTGTCGAAGGTGGACGACAGGCCGGTCTTGGTGCCGTAGTCCATCCTGTTGTGCCCGAAGTTGGCGTAGATCATCTTGTACTGCCGGTTGCTCCAGACCAGCGGGTAGTAGCCGCTGTACCAGGACTGGTTGGGGTCGGTCCCGACCGGGAAGCTCGACGGGTCGACCGAGGCCAGGATGTCGATGTTCGAGTTCTGCCGCAGGTCGTTGCTCCACGAGTACCACTCGCTGAACGACGACGAGAACGTCGCCGGCAGGTTCCGGGTGGCCGCGTGGGTGCGGTTGTCGACGCGCATGGTGACCCGGGTGGGCAGCCAGGTGTTGGTCCGGAACGAGCCGGAGCCGAGGAACGTGTTGTAGTACCAGCTCCAGCTCGACGGGTTGTCGGTCCACGCGCTGACGTGGAAGCCCATCCACGCCCCGCCGTTCTGCATGTACTGCTGGAAGGCGGGGCGCTGGGCGGCGGGCGGCGCGTCGTCCAGGAACATGACGACCTTGTACTGGGCCAGGTTGGACGTGTTCAGCAGGCTCCAGTTGTTGGTGGCCTCCCAGGAGAAGCCGTACTGCGCGGCGGCCTGCGGGAACCAGGCGCGCGCGTCCTTGATGAAGTCGATGTGCGCGTCGTCCCAGGTGCCGTTGTAGAAGGCCAGGACCTTGAACGTCGGCGCGGCCTGCGCGCTGCGCGCGACGCCGAGACCGACGCCGGCGGTCACGGCGACGACGAGCGCGACGAACACCGACAGGATCCTTCTGGTACGGGAGGAAAGTTCTGCGATCACCTGATCGTCCCTTCGGTGGGGACGCGCGCCGCCGCGTCGTCGTAAATCTGTTCACAAGGTTTACAGATAGACGAAAGGTTATGCTTTTCCGACGTGCGGCGTCAATCGCCAGCCGCGTCGATCGGGTGGGATTCCTGCGGTAGCGGGTACTCCGGCCCGATGACCAGCCCGGATGCCGTCGACGTCGACAGGCCGCTGGCTGTGGACGTGCCCGCCGCGACGCACGACGCCAGCGGCGAGCGGGTGCCGATCCGCGACCTGGCCGCCCTCGCCCCGGAGGCGCGACCCGCGCGCCGGTGGACGCCGGGCCGGGTGGTGGCCACCCCCGCCGCCCTGGACCACCCGCACGGACAGCGGATCGTCGACCGGGTGCAGGCGCTCGGCATCGAGGTGGAACGGCTCCGATCCAATCGACTCAGCGGAGTACGCGGGCAGACCGACCGCGAGACCTACGCGCGGGCCAAGGCGACCATGGCGATCGTGGTGAGCCCGCCGTCCCGGCGCGACCTGCAACCCATCGCGCCCAGCGCCGACTGGCGCGTCGACCTCGCCGAGGGCTGCCCCGCGCACTGCCAGTACTGCTACCTGGCCGGCTCGCTCTCCGGCCCGCCGGTGACCCGGGTGTACGCGGACCTCGACGACATCCTCGCCGGACTGACTCCGTACGCCGGGCGCGGCACGGTGACCAGCCGCGACGCGCGTCGCGCCGACGAGGGCACCACGTTCGAGGCGTCCTGCTACACCGACCCCCTGGCGCTGGAGCACCTGACCGGCAGTTGGCAACGGGCGGTGCGGCACTTCGCCGACTGGGACGCCCCCGTGCAGTTGCGCTGGACCACCAAGTACGCCGACGTGGACAGCTTCGTCGGCCTGCCCCACCACGGCCGCACCCGGGTCCGGTTCAGCGTCAACTGCGCCCCGGTCAGCCAGCGGTTCGAGGGCGGCACCGCCCGGGTGCCGGACCGGCTCGCCGCCCTGCGCCGGCTCGCGCTCGACGGTTATCCCGTCGGGCTGACCATCGCGCCCATCATCGCGCTGCCCGACTGGCGCGAGGCGTACGGCGACCTGCTGGACCAGGTCCGCGCGGCGGTCGACGGGGTACCGGAGCTGGACCTGACCGCCGAGCTGATCACCCACCGGTTCACGCCCGGCAGCCGGGAGGTGCTGCTCGGCTGGTACCCGCGTACCCGGCTGGAGATGGACGTAGCGGCGCGCAGCCGCAAACACGGCAGGTTCGGCGCGGTGAAGTACGTCTACCCTCGGGACACGATGGCCGAGCTGCGACGGTGGTTCACCGACGAGCTGACCGCGCGGATACCCGCCTGCCGTGTCCTCTACTGGACCTGAGCCGGGTCTCAGCCGACCGACGAACGGGCGACCGGCGCGGCGAAGAACGTGTCCGGGTACGGCTCGTCGCGCAGGCGGTAGTGCCACCACTCCCGGTCGTAGTTCACGAATCCGGCGTCGGTCATCAGCCGTCGCAGCAACCGCCGGTTGTCCCGGGCGGTCCCGGTGATCCGGGGGTCGTCGGTGTGCGCTCGGGCGTCGAAGCAGTCGAAGCCCGTACCCATGTCGATGGTGTTGTCCGCGAAGCGCTGCGCCCGGGGCGCGGTGCAGGCCACCAGCGACTGGCCGGGCCGGTACGGAGGTTGGCTGGCGGCGGGCTCGTCGACGAGGGTGAGGTCCATCGTGCTGCCCCGGCTGTGCGCGGTCGGCGCACCGATGTAGCCGTCGGCGAAGAGCCTGTCCTTCGCCAGGTCCGGGTAGAACTCGGCCTTGGTCTGCTGCTCGCCGGGACGCTTCGACCAGGCGACGAAGTCGTCCACCGCCGGCTGCGGGCGGTAGCAGTCGTACACCTTGAGGCTGTGGCCCCCGGCGAGCGCGGCGTCCTGGACCCGACGCAGCGCCTCGGCCGCCGGCCGGGTGAGCAGGCACAGCGGTTCGCGGTAGCCGGCGATCGGCCGGCCCACGAAGTTGTGCGCCGTGGCGTACCGGATGTCGGCGTGGATGCGCGGGTCGACGTCGGTCAGCACCACAAAATTCGGCAACTCGCCCGCGCCCGGCGGGGTCGCGCTCGGGCGGGCGGTAGGGCCGTCAGGCGTCGGTCGAGGGCTCGCCGAGACCGGGGTGGCGACCGTCGGCGTGGGGCGCGGCGGCGAGGAGCAGCCGCCGAGCGCCGCGGCGAGCGCGAGTACGGCGACGCCACCCAACCGTCCTGACCTGCGCACAGGTCCTGTTTACCAAAGGCGGTCGGTGGCGCGCGGCGGATCGGTCGGGGCGTCCCGCGCCCGGTCCAGCGGGCCCGCTCAGTCGCCGGACGTCAGCGGAACCGGGTGGACGCCGACCCTCGTCGCCTCGGGCGTCTCGACCAACTGCGCGGCGAGGAAGCGCAGGGCCGCCTCGTCGTCGTCGATACCCCCGGCCTCGTGGCCGTTGTAGCGCCACACCGACAGCTCGGTCGGTCCCGCGTGGGAGTTGTGGGCGGCGTAGACACCCGAGGGCGGCACGATGTCGTCCATCAACGCCACCGAGTAGCGGGTGGGCCGGCGGCAGCGCCGCGCGAAGTTGACGCCGTCGACGTACGACAGGGTCGTCAGCGTCCGCTCCTCGGCGTCGCGGTGGATCGCCAGGTAGTCACGGATCTCCCGGTACGGGTGGGCGTCGGTGACCACCACGGCGCGGGGAATGTCGCACAGGAACGGCACGAGGGCCACCACCGCCCGCACACCGGGGGCCAACGCGCCGGCCGCGAGCGCCATGGCCCCGCCCTGGCTGTGCCCGAGCACCGCCAGTCGGGTCGGGTCGACCATGGGCAGGGTACGGGCGGCGTCCACGGCCCGTACCGCGTCGGTGATCAACCGTCGGTAGTAGTACGTGCGTGGGTCGGCGATGCCCCGCGTCGCCACGCCGGGCGCCTGCGCGCCGGTCGCGCCCAGGTCCGTCGTGTCGCCCCGGCTCCAGCCGGAGCCCTGCCCCCGGGTGTCCATCTGTAGATGGGTGAACCCGGCGGTCGCCCAGAGCAGGTTCTCCAGCGGGTGCCCACGCCCGCCGCCGTAGCCCACGTACTGCACGACGGTCGGCAGGGCGGTGCCGGTGCCGTGGGGAACCCGGAGCCAGGCCCGTACGGGCTGTCCGGCGAAGCCGGGGAACGTCACGTCGTACACGTCGATGGCGGTCAGACCGGTCACCACGGGTTCGAGCCGGACCGGCCACGCCGCGTCGCGCGCCTGGGCGAGCGTGCGCGCCCAGAAGTCGTCGAAGTCGGCGGGCTCGCGCACCACGCCGCGGTACTCGCGTAGCTGCTCCTCGGGCAGGTCCGTGTACATGGCGTCCTTGTCTGTCACGTGGGACGGTACGCCGAGACGCATCCGACAAATTACCGGAACATTTCCGCAACTCTGCCGAACGCTATGACCGACCTGGCGTGTCGTCAACCCCCCTCGGTGAGGCAAGATGACCCGAGGAGCGGGCGTGCCGTTCCGGGACACGGGACGGGCGACGCGGGCGGTGGCCCCTCCCGGAGCGGTGAAGGAGACACGGGTGGACGCGGACGACGGACGCAGGGTGACCATCACCGCGATCGCACGGGAGGCCGGCGTCTCGGTGCCGACCGTGTCACGGGTGCTCAACGGCCGGTCCGATGTGGCCCCCGACACCCGGGAACGCGTCGAGGAGCTGTTGCGCCACCACGGCTACCGGCGCCGCAGCAGCCGCAGCGTCCGCCGCGCCGGCCTCGTCGACCTGGTCTTCAACGACCTGGACAGCCCCTGGGCCGTGGAGATCATCCGGGGCGTCGAGGACGTCGGGCACGGCGCGGGTGTCGGCACCGTCGTCTCCGCGATCCACCGGCAGCCCACCGCGGCCCGGCAGTGGTTGCAGAACCTGCGCACCCGGGCCACCGACGGGGTCATCTTCGTGACGTCGCACCTGAGCCCGCCGCTGCACGCACAGCTGCGCCGCCTCAACGTGCCGGTGGTGGTCGTCGACCCGGCCGGCGTGCCGGCCATGGACGTGCCGACCATCGGCGCGACCAACTGGGCGGGCGGGCTCGCCGCGACCGAGCACCTGCTGGCGGTCGGCCACCGCCGGATCGGATTCGTGGCCGGACCGACACATCTGCTGTGCAGCCGGGCCCGCCTCGACGGCTACCGGGCCGGGCTGGAGGCCGCCGGAGTGCCGGTGGACGACGCGCTGATCTACCCGGGCGACTTCTACCACGCCTCCGGCTTCGCGGGCGGCACGGCGCTGCTCGACCTGGCCGATCCGCCGACCGGCATCTTCGCGGCCAGCGACCAGATGGCGTTCGGCGTCTACGAGGCCATCCGCCGCCGAGGGCTGCGGGTCCCCGACGACGTCAGCGTGGTGGGATTCGACGACCTGCCGGAGGCCCGCTGGGCGTCCCCGCCGCTGACCACCGTCCGGCAGCCCCTGGTGGAGATGGGCCGCCTCGCGGCGCGGACGGTACTGCGGCTGGCCCAGGGTGAGGGCATCGACTCCCCCCGGGTGGAGCTCGCCACCGAACTGGTCGTCCGGGACAGCGCCACCACGCCGTCGACCGGGTGACCCACGTCGTTCCAACGGCCTGAACCGGGTCGGATACCTGGTTCCACCGCTACCGGTCGGGCTCCCGGAAGTTCCGGCAACCGGTGGCGCGGTGAGCGGCCCTCGCCGCCCACCGCGCCCAGCGGATCAGTGGTGGTGTGCGCGTACGGCCCGACAGATGGTCACCGGCAGGGCGGGCGCGCCGTCGACCGGCGCGGGATCCTCGGCCGTCGGCGCGACGCCGCCGGCGGCGACCCGGTCCAGCGTGTCCAGCCCGGCCGCGTCGACCGTCCCGAAGATCGTGTAGTTGGGCCGCAGCGCCGAGTCGGCGTACACCAGGAAGAACTGGCTGCCGTTGGTGTCCGGACCGGCGTTGGCCATCGCGAGCACGCCCCGCGCGTAGAGCCGCCGTACGCCGGTCGGGTCGGTGGGCGCGGGCGGCAGGTCGGTGGGCAGCTCGTCGCGGTACCGGTAGCCCGGTCCGCCCTCGCCGGTGCCGGACGGGTCGCCGCACTGCAACACGCTGAGCGTGGGGTACGCGGTGAGCCGGTGACACGGGGTGCGGTCGTAGAACCGCTTGCCGACCAGGTGCAGGAAGCTCTGCACCGTGCACGGCGCGGCAGCCCGGTCCAGGGTCAACCCGATCGGCCCCTGGTTCGTGGAGAGCGTCACGCGGACGGTGCCCCGGTCCGGCGGGCGGCGCGGGTCGGGTGGCAGCGGCACGGGTCGGGCGGCCGGCTCGTCGGGCGTCTCGGTGTACGCGCACGGGCCGTGCGTGGTGCGCGGCGGGCGGTCAGCGGCGGGCGGCGCCGGAGCGTGCGCGACGCTGGCGACGCCGGACGCGTCGACGGTCGCGCCCGGCGCGGCCAGCGCGGTGACCGAAGAGCCGACGACCAGCGCCGCGGCGATCACCGTCACGCCCGCGAGACGGGTCAGCGCACGTACCGACGGGCGGGGTGCCGCCGCGCCGGAGGGCGTTTCGCGTTCACTCGACACAGGGATCCTCCTGGGACTCGCGCTGCCAGAAAGACCGGAGTCTATGGATGCCGGAGCCGGTTGTCGATCGCTGCGGCCGGTTGCCGACCCGTCAGGACAACCGGCGGCGGCGGTGCCACAGCAGCCCACCCAGCAGCACCAGCACCCCCGCGCCACTGAGCGCGGAAACCGACCAGAGCCAGCCGGAACCGGTGTGCGCCGGACCGCTGGCCGCCGCCGGGCGGGGCGGACCGGGCGCGGCCAGCACGGACGGGGTCGCCGAAGGCGTGGCGGTCAACTCTCCCGGCTCGACCAGGCGACCGACGCCGACGTCGCGGGGCAGCGAGAAACCCCAGTCCAACAGGGCCGCGCCCTGCTCCCAGCCCCGCTTCGGCGTCGGCTCGGCACCCAGCAACGTCACCACCAGCCGGCGACCGTTGCGTTGCGCCGCTCCGACGTACGTGTGCCGCGCCAGGTCGGTGAAGCCCGTCTTGCCGCCCAACGCGCCCGGGTACCGGTAGATGAGCTGGTTCTCGTTCTGGATCTGGAACCCCTTCGTCCGCTGTGCCGGCTGCGCGGGGATCGTCGCCAGGTCGGTGAGCGCGTACCGGCGGAACGTCGGCTGCGCGAAGCAGGACCGGGCGATCAGCGCCAGGTCGTACGCGCTGGTGAACTGGCCCTTGCCGTCCAGCCCGGACGGGGTGACGGCATGTGTCTGGAGCGCGCCGAGGTGGTGCGCCTGCTCGTTCATGGCGCGCACTCCCCCGGCCGCGCCGTCCGGGCCACCGCCGAGACGGGCCAGCGCGTTCGCCGCCTCGTTGCCGGAGTTCAGCAGCAGCCCCAGCCAGATCGTCTCGATCGTGTAGCGGCCACCCTCGACCAGGCCGACGGCGGACGAGCCGGGCTCGATGTTCATGTCCGCCGCGGTGACGGTCACCGTCTGGGCGGGGTCGAGTCGGGGCATCATCGTGGCCGCCAGCAACAGCTTCTGGACGCTGGCCGGGGTGCCGTACTCGTGCGGGCCGCAGCCGCCGAGCACCTGGCCGGAGTCGAGGTCCGCGACCAGCCACGACGTGGCAGTGATCGCCGGTGGCGCGTCCACGCCGGCCGGCACGACCAGGCCGCTGGTCGCCAGTCCGACGCCGCCGACCACCCGAGCCTCGGGCACGGTGGGCGGGGGCGACGGGCGCGGCGGCCGGGACACCGTCGGGGCCGACGCCCGCGGACACCGCACGGCCGGCGGGGCGGCAGCGGTACGCGTGGCCGCCGCCGCCGTGCCGACAGCCGGCGCGGAAGCGGGCAGGACGGCAGCCGCCGTGACCGCCAGCAGCGCAGCAGCTCTCATGTGCCCGACCCTAGCCAACAAGATCGCTCGGCGGGAGCGGTTGGCCGCTCGACCATCCGGCGGCGGACCGCTCCACCAGGTAGTCGTGCAACGCGGCACTGCCCCGCAACCGCCGCAGGCTGCGGGCGTGCAGGTCCTGCTCACGACGGGCCAGCTCGGCGCGTACCCGCTGCGCGCTGCCGGTGGTGCGCAGCTCGCCCAGCACCGCCTCGATGATCTCGAACGGGTACGCGCCCCGACGCAGGAGCGCGACGACCTGCGCGGCGCGCAGCTCGGTCTCGTCGTACACCCGGTAGTTGGTGCCGGGCGCGCGGCCCGGCCGCACCAGGTCGCGCGCCTCCCACAGGCGCAGTTGCGAGGTCCGCACGCCGACCAGCGCCGCCACCTCGCCGATGCGGACACCACGGCGCTGGGCCGGCCGGGTCGCCGGCGGGTTGGCCAGCACGGTTTCGAAGGCACCGAGCACCCGGCGGATGTCGGCGCGTTCGCGGTCCAGTTCGGCATGGCCGCCGTCGAGCGCCGCCAGGGCCGCCGGCACGTCGCCCCGGTGCACCGCCGCCATGATCTCCCGGGTACGACCCCAGCCGTGCCCCTCGGCCAGCCGGCGGGCCACGGTCAGCGCGCGGGCGTGCGCGGTCGTGAAGATCCGGTAGCCGCTCGCGGTTCGCCGCACCGGCGGCAGGACGCCCTCCTCGACGTAATTGCGCACCTGCTGCACCGAGATCCCGACGGTGGCGGCGAGGTCCACGGCTCGCAGGCGATCCTTCGGCATGGCCTCCACCGGGCAACCGTACCGCTTGTCATGTGATTTGAGACTTTCCCGTCCTTAAGTAACCGCCGCACGCTCGATTTTTCGTCAAACCCTTTATGTGAGGATTAATGAGACAATTTAATGCGTCCCGTGCAGGGCAGGGTCGTTCTGCCATCACTTCGTGAAGGGTTCGCATGTCGCAGCCAGCAAGGTCCGCCGCCGACAGCCACGACATGATCGAGGTACGCGGAGCGCGGGAGAACAATCTCGCGAGCGTCTCGGTCGACATCCCCAAGCGCCGGTTGACCGTCTTCACCGGTGTCTCCGGGTCAGGTAAATCGTCGCTGGTCTTCGGCACCATCGCCGCCGAGTCCCAGCGCATGATCAACGAGACCTACAGCGCGTTCCTCCAGTCGTTCATGCCGAACCTCAACCGGCCGGACGTCGACTCGCTGCGCAACCTCAGCGCCGCCATCGTCGTCGACCAGGAACGGATGGGCGTCAACTCCCGCTCCACCGTCGGCACCGCCACCGACGCGTACGCCATGCTGCGGATCCTCTTCAGCCGGCTCGGCGAGCCGTCAGTCGGTGGCGCGGGCGCGTTCAGCTTCAACCTGCCCGAGGGCATGTGCCTCACCTGTGAAGGACTCGGCCGGGTCTCCGACCTCGACGTCAACGAGCTGGTCGACGTCGAACGCTCGCTCAACGACGGCGCGATCACCGCGCCCAACTTCGCCGTCGGCTCCTGGTACTGGCAGACCATCGTCGGCTCCGGCCTGTTCGACCCCGACGCCAAACTCCAGGACTTCACCCCGCAGCAGTGGGAGGACTTCCTGCACAAGCCAGCCACGAAGATCAAGGTAGGCAGCAACAACTGGACGTACGAAGGGCTCGCGGTCAAGGTCAAGCGGCTCCTCCTGGCCAAGGACCGCGAGTCGATGCAGCCGCACATCCGCGCCTTCGTCGACCGTGCGGTCACCTTCACCACCTGCCCGTCCTGCGCCGGCACCCGGCTCAACGCCGCCGCCCTGTCGTCACGGATCGCCGGCCGCAGCATCGCCGAGTGCTCCGCCATGCAGATCAGCGACCTGGCCGCGTTCGTCCGGACCATCGACGACCCGGGGGTCGCCCCGCTGATCGGCAACCTGCGTGACCTGCTCGACTCACTGGTCGAGATCGGGTTGGGCTACCTCAGCCTGGACCGGGAGTCCGCGACCCTCTCCGGCGGCGAGGCGCAGCGGGTGAAGATGGTCCGACACCTTGGCTCCAGCCTCTCCGACGTCACGTACGTCTTCGACGAACCCACCGTCGGCCTGCACCCGCACGACATCGCCCGGATGAACGACCTGCTGCTGCGGCTGCGCGACAAGGGCAACACCGTGCTGGTGGTGGAGCACAAGCCGGAGACCATCGCCATCGCCGACCACGTCGTCGACCTGGGACCCGGCGCGGGCACGGCCGGCGGGCAGATCTGCTTCACCGGCGACGTCCCCGGCCTGCGCCGCGCAGACACGCTCACCGGCCGGCACCTGGACCACCGCGTGACCCTGCGCGACGAGGTACGCCGACCGACCGGCCAGCTCGGGATCCGCCGCGCCGACCTGCACAACCTGCGCGACGTGGACGTGGACATCCCGCTCGGCGTCCTCACCGTGGTCACTGGCGTGGCTGGCTCGGGCAAGAGTTCGCTGATCCACGGCTCGCTGCGCGGCCGGTCCGGTGTGGTGATCGTCGACCAGTCCCCGATTCGCGGGTCACGACGCAGCAACCCGGCCACCTACAGCGGGCTGCTCGACCCGATCCGTACCGCCTTCGCCAAGGCCAACGGCGTCAAGGCCGGGTTGTTCAGCGCGAACTCCGAGGGCGCCTGCCCGGCCTGCAAGGGCATCGGGCTGATCTACACCGACCTGGCGATGATGGCCGGCGTGGCGAGCGTCTGCGAGCGCTGCGCGGGGCGGCGGTTCACCGACGAGGTGCTCACGTACACACTGCGCGGCAAGAACATCAGCGAGGTGCTGGCCATGTCGGTCACCGAGGCACACGGGTTCTTCCCCAGCGGGCCGGCCCACCTGATCCTCGACCGGCTGGTCGACGTCGGGTTGGGCTACCTCAGCCTCGGTCAGCCGCTGACCACCCTGTCCGGCGGGGAGCGGCAACGACTCAAGCTCGCCATCCACCTGGCGGAGAAGACCAGCACGTACGTCCTCGACGAGCCCACCACCGGCCTGCACCTGGCCGACGTGGACCAACTGTTGGCCCTGTTGGACCGCATGGTCGACGCGGGCAACACGGTCATCGTCATCGAGCACCACCAAGCCGTGATGGCCCACGCGGACTGGCTCATCGACCTCGGGCCGGGCGCCGGGCACGACGGCGGTCGCATCGTCTTCACCGGCACGCCGGCCGACCTGGTCGCCCACGGCGACACTCTCACCGCCACCCACCTGCGCGAGTACGTCCACAAGCCCACGATGCGGTGACGGGTCGGCGGTACCCGGGCCGGGCGACTTGACCTGACGCCGCACGGAGGGCGGTCCGGGCGCCCCGGGCGGCGATGTGAGCGGGCCAGCGGCGGCCGGTGCGCGGCCGGCGCTGTCGGGTGGCCGGCGACGCCGATGGTCAGGCGACGCGGCGCAGCCACCGCCGCTGCCAGGGTGTCTCGACCGCCTTCGGGTGGTAGCCCGCCCGGACCCAGGACACCGCCCGCTCGGCCGGCAGGTCGTCGAGGATCGCCAGCGCGGCCAGCGCCGTGCCGGTGCGGCCGATCCCGCCCCGGCAGGCCACCTCGACGCGCTCGCCGTCGCGGGCCCTCCGCAGCGCCTCGCGCAACGCGTCGAGTGCGTCCTCCCGATCGAGCGGCACCCAGAAGTCGGGCCACCTGATCCGCCGGGATGGCCAGACCGGTTCCGGTCCAGGCGCCAGCAGCAGCGCGAAGTCGGCCGGCGGGGCGGTCGCGGCGATGCGGCGTCCCCGCACCACCGCCCCGCTGGGCAGTACGAGCAACCCGGGCTGCTCGGACCAGGTCTGCGCGGCATCCATCGGCACATTGTGCCGCGAGCGCGGGCCGGTCATCGTGCCCGGTGGACACGAAAGCGCCGCCCCCGACCGTGGTCGGGGGCGGCGCCGGTGTCGGTGTGCAGGTCGCCTCTCGGCGAGTGGCGCGACGCGGCTCCAGCCGAACGGTATTCCGCGAAGGCTATGTAGGTGAGGCCCGGGGACACTGAGTCACACCGACACTGGTCTACAACCAGCCGACGCCGCCCGATGTTCCCCCTCCGGCGAGGTCGTTCGGGCGACTAGTCGGGCCGGCGGTGGGGATGCCGATGGCCGGCACCCCGGGGGCGCCGGCCATCGATGCGGTCGTGCGTCAGCTGTTCCAGTACTGGCCGACCAGGTCGGCGGCCTGCTGCTCCCACTGCGCGTACGCGTCCGGGAACGCCGACACCTGCACGGTCTGCGCGGCCTCGGTCAGCGGCATGTCCTGCCAGCCGTCAACCTGACGCAGGCCCTTGAGGAACGCCGTCGTCGAGTACTCCGGGTCGGTGATCTGCTCCGGCGTGCCCCAACCGCTCGACGGGCGCTGCTGGAACAGACCCAGCGAGTCGTGGTCGTTCATCTCGCCGAGGTGACCCAGGTTCTCCAGCTTCGACTCCTGCAGGCTCGTCGCGATCGAGATGACCGCCGCCCGCTCGGGCAGGCCCGCCTTCTTGGTGGCCGCGATGATGGCCTTGGCGTTGCCGGTCTGCTCGTCGTTCAGGTCGATGTGCGACTGCGCGCCCTGGGTGCCGTGCGGGATCAGCTTGCTCGCGTCGGGCTTGTCGGCCTGCACCACGGCGACCGGCCGGGGGTCGGTGCTCGGGGCGGCGACATGGGCGATCGGGCCGGCGAAGACACCACCGGCGAACGCGAGACCGGCAACGGACAGCATGCTCTTACGGAAGATCGTGTTCATGGGGGTAGCTCCTTCGGGGGTAGGAAACACCCGCCTCACCACAGGGAAACGGCGACGCGGATGTGCGCACCTCGTCCGGCGCTGCACAAACGGGGGGTCTCGGGTGCGGCACCAAGCGGAGCGGTGCCGGGGCGGCGTCCGACGGGCGAGGGAAGTCGCTCGTGGGCGCCGGGACCGTGTGTAACGACCGCCGGTCCGGAGTCATTCCCGGGCCCTCAGCCGTGGATCCGGAAGCGGACCCGGGGCCGTCCTGCGGTCGTTCGGGGGTCTGCAACGACCCGGTCCGGCCGACCATTCCCCGGGCGGGGTGGCCG
Organism: Micromonospora sp. NPDC049107; assembly: GCF_040648595.1. Lineage (NCBI taxonomy): Bacteria > Bacillati > Actinomycetota > Actinomycetes > Micromonosporales > Micromonosporaceae > Micromonospora > Micromonospora sp. NPDC049107. The sequence goes on along the minus strand of NZ_JBEZEC010000006.1, from coordinate 295,968 downwards.
TGGTCCTGCGATCGTCAGGGTGTGTAACGACCCCGGGTCGGCCACGATTCCGGCCCGGGGATGCACCCGGTCACACCCCATCGCCACCCGGAATCGGACATCACGCCCAAGGCGCACCACCCGGCGCTCGCCGTCGGGCCGCCCACGGCGACGCCCACCGGCAGCCGCAGGTGAGCGTGGCCATGGGCCGGTCCGCCGTCACCCTGTCCACCTGGCGTCCCCTTCCGCTGTTCCGCTGTCCGTCGGGGCGGCTGCGGCGGGGCATGGCGGTTGTGGGCTGTGATGCCGGTGAGTCATCAAGATGACTCACCGGCATCAAGGCCGCAGGAGTGGTCGCCGCCCCTGGCATCGAAAGCTGCCGGGTCCGCACCGCACCGCACTGCACCGGACCGGACCGGACCGGACCGGACCGGACCGCACCGCACCGCACCGCACCGCACCGCACCGCACCGCGCCGCACCGGACCGCACCGCACCGCACCGGTCCGCACCGCACCGCACCGGACCGCACCGCACCGCACCGGACACATCGTGCGGGCGGCGATAGGCTAGCGCTCGTCCGAGGCCCAGGAGGCGCCCCGGTAGAGGGTGCCCCGACCGTCGGGATCCGGCGTTCCCGCCGGGGGCGCACCGCGGCGAGACAGAGCCGGGTCCGATTCGGGGTTTCGGGCGGCGCGGCGGGCCTTGAGCACCCGCGAGCCGACGAACCAGGCGACGGCCGCGACGCAGACGACGATCACGACGTTCTGGAGGGTGCCGACGTAGCCCTCGACGAGGTGCCAGTTGTCACCGAGCAGATAGCCGGCGAGCACGAAGGTGGTGTTCCAGATCAGGCTGCCCAGCGTCGTGTAGAGCAGGAAGGTCCGCACCGGCATCCGCTCCACCCCGGCCGGGATGGAGATCAGGCTCCGGAAGATCGGGATCATCCGGCCGAAGAACACCGCCTTCACGCCGTGCCGCAGGAACCACGCCTCGGTCCGGTCGACGTCGCTGAGCTTCACCAACGGTAGTCGGGCCACGATGGCACGCATCCGGTCGCGGCCCAGGGACGCGCCGATCAGATAGAGCGCCAGCGCGCCCAGCACCGAACCCAGCGTGGTCCAGAAGATCGCGCCGACCAGGCTGATCCGACCCTGCGCGGCCACGAAGCCGGCCAGCGGCAGGATGACCTCGCTGGGGATCGGCGGAAACAGGTTCTCCAACGCCACCGCCAGACCCGCGCCGGGCCCGCCGAGCCGTTCCACCAGATCGCTGACGTACCCGACGATCCCGCCCTGCGGCGGTTCGGCCGCGGCGGCGGGGGTTCCGGTGGCGAGGACGGCGTGCGACGTTCGAAGCATGCCCACACGTTACGAAGCGATCCTGAGAGCCAACCGTGAGGCGGAGACCTCGCAGGCAGCCACGGACGGGCCGGCCCGCGCTCCGTTGCGGCTCGCGGTGGCGCAGCCGCCGTGCGTACCCCTGGATGTCGGGGAGAACGCGCGGGCGCACGCCGACGCGGTCCGCGCGGCGCGCGCCCGGGTGGTGGTCTTCCCGGAGCTGTCCCTGACGGGGTACGAGTTGCAGGGGCCGGTCGTGCCGATGGACGACCGGCGGTTGACGCCACTTGTCGACGCGTGCGCCGAGGTTGGCACGGTGGCGTTGGCCGGCGCGCCGGTGCCCGGAGACCACATCGGAGTGCTGGCGGTGACCGGTGACGGGGTGACGGTGGCGTACCGGAAGATGTGGCTGGGCGGCGTGGAGGCGCGGCGGTTCCGGCCGGGCGACGCACCGGGCGTGCTCGACGTGGACGGATGGCGGATCGGGCTGGCGGTCTGCAAGGACACCGGTGTCGCCGGGCACGCGCAGGCGACGGCGGCCCTGGGGATCGACGTGTACGCGGCGGGCGTGCTGGAGTCGGCCCGGGACGCCGCTGTGCCGGACGTGCGGGCGCAGCGGATCGTCACGACGCACCGGGTCTGGGTGGCGATGGCGAGCTTCGCCGGGTCGACCGGCGGCGGTTACCGCGAGGCGGCCGGCCGCTCGGCCATCTGGACACCGCACGGTGATGAGGCCGCGCGGGTGGGCACGACACCGGGCGAGTGGGCCGCGACCTCAATCCACTGAGCACACCGGCGTTTCCTGTCGTACCGGTACGACAGGATCGGGCGATGAGCGCGATTCCCCCTCGACTGTCCGTGATCACCCTGGGCGCCCGCGACCTGGGCCGGCTGCGATCCTTCTACCGATCCCTGGGCTGGCCGGAGCTGCCCGCCAGCGACGACGGCTGGTCGGCGTTCCTGCTCGGAGGCGTTCTGCTCGCCCTCTACCCGCTGCCCGAGCTGGCGGCCGAGGCGGCACCGGGTGTCGCCGATCCGGCCGGTGGCTGGTCCGGCGTGACGCTGGCCTGCAACGTCGACGACCGCGCGGGGGTCGACGCGGCCTTCGAGGCGGCTGTCGCGGTGGGGGCGTCGGTCGTGGCAGCGCCGACCGACCGTTCGTGGGGTGGCCGCTCGGCCTACATCGCCGACCCGGAGGGCAACCGGTGGGAGATCGCCTGGGCGGGTACGGCGGTCTTCGACGAACGCGGCGCGCTCGTCTCGTTCGGCGGGTGAGCCGTGCCGTGGTTGATCCCGGGCGACGCCCTTGACATGCTTCGGTCCATGACCGTTTTCCCGCCCACCTTCGCCGACGACGTCGTCGACCAGCCAGCCCAGACGCAGATCGAGGCGTTCATCGACGAGCATCGCCGCGCGCTCAACGAGGCCCTGGACGGGCTGACCGAGGAGCAGGCACGACGCTCGCTGGTGCCGTCGCGAACGACACTGCTGGGTCTGGTGAAGCACGCGGCCTTCGTGGAGAAGGTCTGGTTCGACGAGGCGATCACATGCCGGTCGCGTGCCGAGATCGGCATCCCGGCGACGCCGGACGAGTCGTTCATCCTCGACGACGGCGACACCATCGCCAGCATCCAGCAGGCCCACCGCGAAGCGTGCGAGGCGTCGCGCCGCGCGACGGCCTCGCTGGGTCTGGACGACGTGCTGCACGGCAACCGGCGCGGCCCGCTGCCACTGCGCTGGATGTACCTGCACGTCCTGCGCGAGTTGGCGCAGCACTGCGGGCACGCGGAGATCCTGCGCGAGCAGATCCTGCGCGACTGACGCGCCGACCGTCCGACGTGGACGGGTCAGAGCGCCAGCCGACCCGGGACGGTGTCCCCGAAGCGCCGCAGGGTCCAGCGGGCCGGCGGCCAGCCGCCGGTGTCGTGGTCGGTGACCCACTCGCTGATCGACGCCGGGGGCACCTCCAGATCGAACGCCCGGAAGATCGGCTGCGCGGCGAGCGCGTGGAAGGCGCCCTCCACGGTCTCGCTGTGGCCGACCAGGACCACGGTGCCGCCCCGGTGCCGGTGCGCGATCTCCATGACGGCGCGGCTGACGCGGACGACCAACTCGGCCCAGCTCTCGTTGCCGTCCTCGAACGGGCGGAAAACTCCCCCACCGGGCACCGCGTGCTCGGTCCGGAAGCGGGCGACCGGCAGCCCGTCGGCGTACGGCGGGGTGTGCCAGGTGCAGAGGCCGCAGTCGGCCAACGGCCGGACGCCGAACGCCGCGGCGATGGGCTGCGCGGTCTCGACGGCGCGGCGCAGCACCGACGAGTACACCGCCACCGGCCCCTCGACGGCGTAGTCGTCCACGAGTCGCTTGGCCAGCCGGTCGGCCTGGTCGTAGCCGAGCGACGTCAGCCCCCGGCACCCGTGCGGGCCGCCCACGATCCCGTCGACCTGATGGACCGACTCACCGTGACGCACGAAGATCAGCCGTGTTCGCATCGGCCCATCATGCCAGCGACGTCCGCGGATAGATCAGCCGTCCGGACGGACGATGGCGTCAGTCGGCGTCCAGGACCTCGCGCAGCCGCGCGGCGAACTCCGCCGGCTTGCCCGCGTATCCGTGCTCGTCGCCGAGGAAGCCGCCGTGGTGACTCGGGAACACCACGGCCTCCTGGCCGAGGAGCGCCGCCGTGCCGAGGGCCGTACGCGCGGTGTAGGTGCCCGACGACTCCGCGCCGACCGCGATCACGATGCGGCTCGACGCGGCGGTGAGGACGGCCGCGTCGGGGCGGTAGTCGGTGATCGCCCATGAGCTGTTGGACAGCAGCGGATCGTCGCGGCTGCCGTCGTCCTCGGTCGGCAGGCCGACCATCGCGGGGTCGGGGGCGGGCTGGGCGAAGTAGGCGTCGGTGAACTCGCCCTGCCACGACGTCATCGCGATGAAGGCGGCCATGCCGGCGCCGAATCCGTTGGCCTGGTACGCCTCGTAGAAGGCGTTCCGAGCGCGCTCGGCTGCGGCGGCGTCCGGGAGCACCGCGTTGATCGGCGGCTCGTGCGCCACCAGCGTGACGACGTCGTCGGGGTGGGTCGCGACGAGTTCGAGCGCGGTCACCGCGCCACCGCTACTGGCGAACACGTCCACCGGACCGGCGGCGAGGGTCTCGATGAGCAGGTGCAGATCGGCCGACTGCTGCTGTGGCGTCTGGTCGGACCGGCCGTCGCTACGGGTGCTGCGACCGAGACCGCGCGGGTCGTACGTGATGACGGTCCGGTCCGTCAGGTGCGGGGCGAGCGCGCCGAAGCCCTCCGCCGTCATCGGCTGGCCGATGAGAAGCAACGCGCGACGCCCGCCGGTCGGAGGCAGTGGACCTCGGACGTCGTAGACCAGGTCAGCGCCGGGTACGGCGAGGCGGTGCGTCTGCGTCGTCGTCATGCCGGTGAGACTACTTAGTGGTTGGCGCGATCGGCGGGTAGCTCACGGGTCTGGGCCAGCAGCGCGTCGAGCTGGACGGCGGTCTGCCGGGGCAACCGGTCACGGTCCACCAGTTCGGCGATGGTGTCCCGCAGGTCGGCGATGCGCCGCTCGCGGTCCCGGGTCCGTCGGTTCACGTCGGCGAGGTCGTCGCGCAGGTCCTCGGCGGTTCTGCGGTCGACGTCGCCACGGGCCACCGCCGCGGCGAGCACCTGGTCGAACTCGTCGCTGACCTGCCGGAAGCTGACCGGCAACCCCTGCCCGACGGACGACGGCACGGCGCTGCTGGGGCGGGGCGACGGGGAGGCCGACGTCGCCGGCTTCGGCGACTGCGTCCGGGGCGGGGGCGCCGTGGTGGAGGGCGACGACGGGCCGGCCACCGGCCCGGGGCCGGACGTGTCGGGTGCGCCGATGCCCTGGGTGAGCAGCGCGCCGAGGCCGACCAGCACGGCGAGGCCGGCCGCGACGGCGAGCGCCACGGGCCGGCGCGGACGGCGTCGGACCGGCGCGGACACGACCGGCGCTGGCCGGGCGGCCGAGCGGTCGATCAGGGTCGGCGGGTGGGCGGCCGGGACGATCCGGAGCAGCTCGGTGGGGGGCTCGACCGGCTGGCCGGCGCCGAACCGTCGGGCGAGCTGTGCGGCGCTGGGCCGCCGGGCCGGGTCGGCGGCGAGGCAGGTGAGGGTCAGCTCGGCGATGTCGGCGGGTAGGCCGGGCACTCGCAGCGGAGGCACCGGTGTGCGCCGCTGGTGCACCTCGATGGCGTCCTCCCAGCTCTGTACGGGCAGCGGCGCCGCGCCGGTGAGCATGCGGTAGAGCACCGCGCCGAGGGCGTACACGTCGCTGGCCGGGTCGGGCGGACCGGCGGCGAGGCGCTCCGGGGCGAAGTACGCGGGTGTGCCCATCACCGGCTCGCCGGACTGGCTGTCGAGCCCACCGAGCGCGGCGATGCCAAAGTCGAGCACCTTGGCCCCGGTGTCGGTGAGCATGACGTTGGCCGGCTTCACGTCGCGGTGTACCACCCCGATGCGGTGCGCGGCGGCCAGCGCGGCGGCGATGTGCCCGGCCACCCGGACCGCCTCCGGCCAGGGCAGCGGGCCGGAGCGCAGCCGGTCGGCGAGGTTGTGGCCCTCGACCAGCTCCATCACCAGGTACGGGACGACGACGCCGCTGGCCAGGGTCGCCTCGGCGTAGTCGTACACCTGGGTGACGTGCGGGTGGGTCAGCCGGGCGGCCGCGCGGGCCTCGCGCCGGATGGTGGCCCGCAGGTGCGGGTCGGCGGCGAGCTGGCCGGCGAGTACCTTGATCGCCACCGGCCGGCCGAGCACGTCGTCGTCGGCCCGCCACACCTCGGACATGCCGCCGAGACCGATCCGCTCGTGCAGCACGTAGCGGTCGTGGAGGCGGAGGGTGGGGGTGAAGGGTGACATGGCCAGACCAGTCTGCCCGGCGAGTGCGCGATCGACCACCCTACGTGTCCGGACCGGCACCGTTCGTCCCCGGAGTGCCGGAATGGGCGGTGATCAGGAGCAGCGGGGCACCGGCCGAGGCTGGATCCGGTCGGCGAGCCGGCGCAGGGCGACGGCGGTCAACTGCCGGGTCGGGGCGAGCAGCGGCCGACGGACGCGCTCGACGACGACCGGGGCGTCCGGTCGGGCCGAGGTGACGTGGCGGTTCATCGCGTCCAGGGCGGTGACGTATCCGGTCGGGAATTCCATGGTCAACTCCTGACATGAGGTCCGGTGGAGGCCCGGACGACGAGTTCGGTGGGTAGCAGCACGTGACCCGCGGCAGCGTCCGTGGGTGGGTCGAGCAGCAGTTCGGCGGCGATCCGGCCCTTCTCCTGCGCCGGCTGCCGGACGGTGGTGAGGCCGGCCGCCGCCGCCTCGGGGACGTCGTCGAACCCGGTCACCGAGACCGGCGGGTGGGTGCCGCCCGGTCGCCGGGCCAGGGCGTCGAGCACGCCGAGGGCGAGCACGTCGGCGCCGGCCAGCACGGCCGTGGGCGGCTCGGGCCGGTCGAACAGCCCGGCGACGGCGGCCGACGCGGCGTGGCCGCTGTTGCCGGGGGCGTTGAGCAGTATCAGCTCCGACCAGGCGACGCCGACCTCGGCGAACGCGTCGGCGAAGCCGGCGAGCCGGCCACGGGTCGTCGGGTGCCGGGCGTGCTCGAACCCGGCCAGGGTCACCGGACCGGCGGGCGCGTCGGGCAGGACGGAGTCCACGAGCAGGGCGACCCGCCGGTGGCCGAGACCGGCCACGTGCGCGGCGACGCCGCGCGCGGCGGCCCGCTCGTCGATGCCGACGAACCGCTCGTCGGCGGCGGCGTCGTCGCGTACGGCCGTGCTGACGTACGGCAGGCCGCGCGCCCGGATGACGTCCAGCGCCCACTCCTCGTCGGCCACGCAGTACACGCAGAAGCCGTCGACGGCGGCATTCTCCACGGCCCGCCGGGCGTCGGCCTGCGCCTGCGGCAGGGGCACGAGCAGCATGCTGGTGCCGTGTCGCTCGGCCGCGACGCCCACGCCGGCGAGGAAGCGGACGGCGAAGGGGTCGGTGAAGGCGTACGACAGCTGCGACGTGAACAGCACCCCGATCGAGCCGACGAAGCCACGGCGCAGGGAGCGGGCGGTCGGGTTGGGTCCCGGGTAGCCGAGCTGGCGCGCGGCGGCGAGGATGCGCTCGCGCAGGGCCGACGAGAGCTGGTCGGGGCGACTGTAGGCATTGGACACGGTGCTGCGGGAGACACCGACGGCGTCCGCCACGGCTTGCAGTGTCGGCTTCACTCGACGCCCCTCTGTATCGATTCAGACTGGATCGATACAGAGACTAGCCCGCCACGTCGGCAACGGTCAATGCGAATGAACCCGCGCGCGCCCCTCAGGGCACCGTCACCGCGGGTAGGTCTCCTCCAGCAGCCGGCCCAGGATCTCCGGCGTACGCTCCGGCGGCTCCGCCTCGACGCAGAGCCGCTCCATGGCCACGGCGTAGTAGTCGAGGTCGTCGCGCTTGTCCAGGTAGAGGGCGCTGGTCAACTGTTCGATGTAGACGATGTCGGGCAGCTCCTGGTCACCGAAGCGCAGGATGGTGAAGGCGCCACCGGCCGCCGCGTGACCACCTGCGGCGAAGGGGATGACCTGAAGTCGGACGGTGGGCGACTTGGTCGCCTCGATGAGCGCGGTGAGCTGGCCCCGCATCACCTCTGGACCGCCGATCGGCCGGCGCAGCGCCGCCTCGTCCACCACGGCCCAGAGCAGCGGCGGCTTGTCCCGGAGCAGCAGTTGCTGACGCTGCATCCGCAGATCCACCCGGCGGTCGATCTCGGCGACGCCGGCGCCGCCGTGCCCGAGCAGCACGACCGCCCGGGCGTACTCCCGGGTCTGCAACAGGCCGGGGACGAACTGCACCTCGTAGCTGCGGATCAGCGCCGCCGCCGCCTCCAGGCCCAGGTAGGACTGGAACCAACTGGGCAGCACGTCGCCGTAACGGTGCCACCAACCGGGACTGTTGGCGTCCCGCGCGAGCTTGAGCAGCGCGTCGCGCTCCCCCTCGTCGCTGACGCCGTAGAGGGTGAGCAGGTCGGAGACGTCCCGTTCCTTGAAGCCGACCCGGCCCAGCTCCATCCGGCTGATCTTCGACTCAGAGGAGCGGATCTCCCACCCGGCGCCCTCCCGGGTCACCCCGCTGGACTCCCGCAGCCGACGAAGCTGGGCGCCGAGCAGCATGCGCAGCACGGTTGGCCCGGTTGTCGGGCCGCCCTCGGCGGGAACCATCGTCACGTGCGGACCTCCGGATACCGACCACGTGGCCGGGCACCGAGCCCGACCGACGTGTAAGCATGCCATGGACCGACAGTGAGGTGAACTCCTCCGGACCGGCGATTCAGTCCCATCGCTGGGACCGCCCGGCGCGGCCCTTCAGTTGATCAGATGGTCGAAGTCCCCGTCGCGGGCGCCGAGCACGAAGGCGGCGATCTCGTCCACTGTGTAGATCAGCGCCGGACCTTCCGGATGACGCGAGTTGCGGACGGCGATGCCGGCCCCTCCCGGCAGTTCGGCGAGTTCGACGCAGTTGCCGCTCGGGTTGCTACGGCGACTCTTCTGCCAGGTCAGATGGGGCAACTGAGGGATCGGAACGCCATTGGGTGGCTGCTGCATGAGAGGCGTCTTTCTGCTCACGAGCCCGCCGGTGCCCGTGGGAGGAGCGGTGACGCGGCGAGGGTGCGGTATCGGGGTCGGACCGTATGCACGTGCATCTGCTATTGCATCTGCACCGGATGGCGAGCATGATAACGCACGTGATCGGTGCTTATCCGTTCACTTTGCGTTACCCCGAGCGGGGTGATGACCAGGGAAAACTGACACCGACGCGGCAGGCGCGCCGCGCAGACCGGAGGCGGGAGGCGGTCGCGGCGATGGGAGGTCTCCTGCCGGATCCGATGAGCGTTGCCTCCGGCGTCTGTGCGGCGGGTGCCCTGCTCTCCTCCTGGCAACTGCGTCGCCGCGCCGTACGCGCCGAGGCCGAGATCGAACACCTCCAGGCCGAGCTGGCCGCCGAACGCCACGCCGCCAGCCACGACCCGCTCACCGGGCTGCCCAACCGCCGCGCCTTCTACCGTCTCGCGGCCGCCCTGCTCACCAACGCCGACGGTGAGCCGCTGATCGCCATCGTGCTCGACCTCGACGACTTCAAGCAGATCAACGACCGGTACGGGCACGCCGCCGGCGACCAGGTGCTGATCAGCGTCGCGGAACGACTGGCCGGGTTCGCGGGCGACAACCTCGTCGCCCGCCTCGGCGGCGACGAGTTCGCGGGGCTGCTCGCCAGCCCGACCGTCGACCGACGCTGGATCGAGCACGCCACCCGACGCCTCAGCGAGACCGTCGCCGCGCCGATCCGGCTGACCGGGTGCAGTGTCCGGGTCACCGCGTCGGTGGGGCTCGCCCCGGTGACCTGTCCGGCCCAGCTCACCGACGCGCTCAGCCGCGCCGACGCGGCCATGTACCAGGCGAAGAGCCTCTCCGGCCCGCGGGCGCCGCGACAGCTCGTCGACAGCGCCCGCTTCGTGGAGTAGCGGCTCAGGTGGCGCTCGCGCCGAACCACCGGCGCAGCTGACCCACCAGGTCGGTCTGATCGTCACCGACCCACGCCACGTGGCCGTCCGGACGCAGCAGCACACCGGGTACGTCGAACCCGTCACCGACGTCGACGACGTGGTCGACCCGGTCCGCCCAACCGGCGGCCGAGAGGCGACCGGTCGCGTCGAGCAGCAGCCCGCGGCCGGCGCGCATCAGTTCGTAGAGACGTCCACGGGTCAGCCGGACGTCCCGCAGGTGCCGCCCCAGCAGCTCGTGACCCGCGCCGAAGTCGTAGCGGACCCCGATCGCGGTGACCTTCTCGATCAGGTACCGGTTCACGTCCTCGAAGTCCATCAGCTCCGCCAACAGGTGGCGTACCGCCTGCGGCCCCGGATCCGGTGACAGCAGGAACATCTGCGCACGGGTGTTGACGAGGACGTCGGCGGCCACCGGGTGCCGCTCGGCGTGGTAGCTGTCCAGCAGCCCGTCGGGCGCCCAGCCGGCGACCTCGGCGGCCAGTTTCCAACCGAGGTTGACCGCGTCCTGGATGCCGAGGTTGAGGCCCTGCCCGCCGGTCGGTGGGTGGATGTGCGCGGCGTCGCCGGCCAGCAGCACCCGGCCGACCCGGTAACGCTCGGCCAACCGGGTCGCGTCACCGAAGCGGGACAGCCAGCGCGGCGAGTGCACGCCGAAGTCGGTGCCCGCGTACGCCCGCAGTTGCTGTTGGAACTCCTCGATGGTCGGCGGGACATCGCGGTCCTCGGCCACCCCCTCGGCGGGCACGAGGACCCGGTACACGCCGTCTCCGAGTGGCCCGAGACCGAAGCGGAGGTGGGTCCTGCGCACCTCGGCGACCACGTCCGCCACCGTCTGCGGGGATACCCCCACCTCCATCTCGCCCAGCAGCGAGTCGACCCGGCTGGGTTCACCGGGGAAGTCGACGCCGAGCAGCCGACGGACCGTGCTCCGGCCGCCGTCGCAGCCGACCACGAAGCGCGACCGCAACCGCGTCCCGTCGGCCAGCTCCACCGTCACCCCGTCGTCGTCCTGGCGCAACCCGACCACCTCGCTGCCGCGCCGGACCTCGACGCCGACCTCCACGGCGTGCTCCGCCAGCAGGCGGTCCGTGGTGGTCTGCGGGATGCCGAGGACGTACGCGTGGGCACTGTCGAGGCCGCCCGGCGGCGGCTTGGGGATCGCCGCGAAGTAGCCCCCGAGCGGATGCCGCGTACCCAGGGCGAGGAAGCGCTCCAGCAGTCCGCGCTGGTCCATGATCTCGATGCTGCGCGCGTGCAGGCCGAGGGAACGGACGAAGCGGGTCGGCTCGGCATCCCTTTCCAGCACGACAACGCGTACGTCGTGCAGTCGCAACTCACCGGCGAGCATCAGACCGGTCGGTCCGCCGCCGGCAATGATGACATCGATCACGATTCCCCCCGATTTTCCCAGGTTTGGGCTTCGGGTGACGATTCTGCGGCACGACGGGGGTCTTGCCGCAAGACCCCGGGTGCGATATACGTTAGAGGTGGCAGGGAGCCGGATCCCCCTGCCGTTTCGCGTTTCCGGGCCGCTCAGCGCCGTTCGTCGAGGTCACGCAGCGCGGTGTCGGCGAGGGTGACCAGGCCGACCGGCGACACGAGCCCACGGACGATCCGGGCGGCCGTCGCGCGATCGTCGGGGCCGCCGGTGGGGTCCAACGCCTGGCGGGTCCAGTCGCTGAGGTCGTCGAGCGCGCGTACCGCGAGGAACCAGGCCAGCCGCGCCGCGTCGATGTCGACCGCGCCGTACCCGGCGAGCACGGCCCTCTCCTGCCCGGGGGTGATCGGCGCGAAGGCGAGCACCCCGCCCACGACGAACATCAGGTCACACTCGCGCGGGGCGAGCACGGCGTCGTCCCAGTCGATCAACCAGACCTGGCCGTCCGGGCCGAGCAGCAGGTTGCCCAGATGGGGATCGCCGTGGCAGACCACCGCCGACCCCGACCGGTGGGCGGCGAGTCGCTCGACCCCGGCGAGCAGGGTGGACACCCGGTCGGCGTTCGCCGCCCAGCGTGCCGCCAGGTCGGCGACCAGCGGATCGCCCGAGTCGACCTGGTCACGGAGCCGTCCGGCCACGTCCCTGGTCGCGGCCACAATCGAGGGGTACGCGTCACCGCCGCCCGGTAGCAGCCGTTCCAGTTCGCCGGTCACCGGGACCGCGTGCACGGCGGCCAGCAGTTCCCCGTACGCACGCCAGTGCGCCTCGCTCATCGGGCCGTCCAGCGCCCGCAGGTCGGACACCCACGGGACCACGGAGAGGCGTACCCCGTCACGCTCGGCGTACAGCCGCCCGGCACGGGTGCGGACCGGCGCCGCGACCCCGGGCACGCCCCGCTCGGCCAGGTGCGCGGCCACGATCAGGCCGGCCGGCGTACCGCCACCGCTGACCTTGACGGCATACCGCCCACCGTCGCCCGTCCCACCCCGCCACAGCCGAGCCCGCACATCAGCCCCGTGCGGGATCTCGTCCACAACGGACAACCGAAGCCCAAACGCCTCCTGAACCCACTCCACAACCCCCACACCCCACACCCCACACCCCACCCGTGTTGATCAAGAGGTTCGCGTCACGATCGGCTCGTATTCTGACGCGAACCTCTTGATCAACGTGGTCCGGTCCGTCAGTGCAGGGTGGACAGGTGCCGGTCTAGGGCCGCGTACGACTCGGCGGTGCCCTGCGCCATGCCGGCCTCGACCATGCCGTCGCGCTGGGCGGCGGTGTCGAAGCGAGTGGTGCTGGTCAGCAGCGTGCCGCCGTCCAGCTCGGCGAAGACAAGCGTCTCCACCGCCACCTGGCCGGGCATGCCCTCGAACTCGAAGGTCTGCACGATCCGCTCCGGCGCGGTGATCTGCCGGAACTCACCCCGGAAGGCGTAGTCGTTGCCGTCCGGAGCGTGCTCGACGATGCGATAGCGGCCACCCTCGCGGAAGTCGATCTCGACGTCCGCCGGATTGCCCCGGCACCACCATCGCTTGAGGTGCTCGGCCTGGGTGTGCGCGGCGAAGACGAGGTCTCGCGGGGCGTCGAACGAACGGACCGTCGTGATGTCCCGCTCGGAGGACACGTCGACCGTCAGGTCACGGGTCTCGGTCATGGCTGGTCTCCTTCAGGTCGTGTAGATAGTCGTCGAGGGCGTCGTAGCGTTCGGCCCAGAGCCGGCGGTACTGGTCCACCCACTCGGCGACGGTGCGCAGCGGCGTCGGATCGAGGCGGCACCGCCGCCACTGGGCGTCGCGGGTCCGCACGATCAGCCCGGCGCGCTCCAGCACCCCCAGGTGCTTGGAGATGGCCTGGACGCTGATCGGGAACGGCGCGGCCAGTTCGTTGACCGTCGCCTCACCGGTGGCGAGCCGGGCCAGGATGGCGCGGCGGGTCGGGTCGGCGAGCGCGCCGAACACGGCGCTGACCGGGTCCGCTGTCATGTCGCTTTCAACCACCTAGCTAATTAACCGACAGGTTGAATCTACAGCTCGACCGCCGACTGTCAACGGTTTCACCGGACCAGGACCGTGATTCGACCCGACACACGGGTACGGGGAGAACAGCCCGATACGACCGACGAGAGGAACCCCTCGTGGTGAGCGTCCGCGCCCTGGTACTCAACTGCACCCTCAAGCCGTCGCCGGCCCCCTCCAGCTCAGAGCAACTGGGCCGGGAGGTGCTGGCCGAACTGGCCCGTCAGGGCGTGGACGGCGAGATCGTCCGGGTGGTCGACCACGACGTGCGCTTCGGGGTGTCGACCGACGAGGGCAACGGCGACGGTTGGCCCGCCATCCGCGCCAAGCTGCTCGACGCCCAGATCCTCATCATCGCCACGCCCATCTGGCTCGGCCAACCCGCGAGCGTCACCAAGATGGTCCTCGAACGCCTCGACGCCGAGCTGTCCGAGACCGACCACGAGGGACGACTGCTCACCTACGGCAAGGTGGCCGGCGTCGCGGTCGTCGGCAACGAGGACGGCGCGCACCACACCATCGCCGAGGTGCAGGGAGCGCTCAACGAGGTGGGGTTCACCGTCGCCGCCGCCGGAGCGACCTACTGGGTCGGTGAGGCCCTGCACAAGGTGGACTACCGCGACGCCGGCCCCAAGACCGACACCACCGGCCGCACCACCAAGGCCCTGGCGCTCAACAGCGCCCACCTGGCCCGGTTGCTCGCCGAACAGCCGTACCCGCCGCCGGACGCGCAGGGCGCCGCGGTCGGTCCGAGCCGCGAGCCGGCCTGACGGTCCGTCCGGCCGCCGAGGGTACGGTCAGCGCCAGCCGTAGCCGGCGCGCAGCGCCTGCCCGACCCGGTCGAACCGGGGCCGATCCAGCACGGCGCCCTCGCGGCGGATGCTGTCCTCGCGCATGGTGAGCACCCGGTCCAGCCGGACCCAGCTCGGCCGCTTGTCCCGGTCCCACTCGCCGGGGCCGAGCGCGAACCAGTGCCGCTGCCCGTCCCGCTCGCTCTGACTGGACAGCATCAGCCCGAACAGCGTCCGGCTGTGCCGCCCCACCACCAGCACCGGGCGGTCCTTGCCCTGGCGGGGGTCGTCCTCGTACGGCACCCACGTCCAGACGATCTCACCCGGGTCGGCCTGGCCGTCGACCTCCGGCGCGTAGCTCAGCTCGCGCCGCTGCAACGCGTTCACCTGCCGGGGGCGGGCCACCCGCGCCGGTGACGGCCCGGTACGCCGGGGCGACGGAATTGCCGCGCCCACCCGGGAGATGCGTTGCGCCACGTTCCTCAACAGACCAGCCACGGCGGGCAGCCTACCGGCCCCCGCGCGGTCCCCCGGAGCCGGAGCGCTGCGGCAGACTGAGCCGATGGACCACCTACCCGACGACCTGCCGATCCTCGAACGGCGCGCGGTGCGCGTGGTCGTCATCGACGACTCCGACCGGGTGTTGCTGTTCCACACCCGCGACCCGGACCACCCTCGGCTCGGCACCTGGTGGGAGCTGCCCGGCGGCGGCATGGACCCGGGCGAGACGTACCGCGAGACCGCGGTGCGGGAACTGCGCGAGGAGACTGGCATCGTCGTCACCGCCGACCAGGTGGGCGCGCCGACCTGGCGACGGCGGGCCAGCTTCCTGCACCGCCAGTTGCGCCACGTCCAGGACGAGGTGATCGTCGCCGTACGACTGACCGGTCCCGGCCCGGACGTGGACGAGACGGACCGACTCGACTACGAGCGGGAGGACTACTTCGGCTTCCGCTGGTGGCCACTTGCCGACGTGGTGACCAGCGCCGAACGCTTCTATCCCGGTCAGCTCCCTCGGCTGATCACGCCCCTCCTTGCCGGTGAGCGGATCGACGAGCCGTTCGAGCTGTGGTCGTGACCGGGCCGGTGCGGATGCCGGACCGGGTCGCGCCGGGCAGAGTGGAGGCATGACGACCGACCTGCACGGCCCGCTGTCCGCGTACGCCGAACGGCTGCACGCCGCCATCGGCGATCGGCACCACGTCGCCTCCCCGCTCGGCGCCTGGCTGCTGCTCGCCGTCAGCGCCGCGACGACCGAAGCCGCCCAGGCGACCGGCCTGCACACGGCCGACGCGGACGCGGCGAGCGGGCCAGAAGCGGTAGCCGGGTCAGACGCGGCGGCCCGGTACGCGACGGGCGAGCGGCTGGCGGCGGCTCTGGGCACCGATCTGGCCAGCGCGGCCGACGTGGCCCGCACGCTGCTGGACGCGCCGCACCCGCTGGTCGCGTCCGCCACGGCGTTGTGGCTGCGAGCGGTTCGAGGAGTCGACGAGCCGGCCGGATGGCGGGCCACGCTCCCCGCGACGACCGAGGTCGGCCCGCTCCCCGACCAGGCCGGCCTGGACGCCTGGGCGCGCGAGCACACCGACGGCCTGATCGAGACGTTCCCCCTGAAGGTCCGCCCGGACGTGGTGTTCGCCCTGGCCAGCGCGCTCGCCACCCGGATCTCGTGGGCCGAGCCGTTCGACGTCACCGACGCCCGCGCGCTGGGTCCCGGTAGCGCCTGGGCGGGCGACCTCCGTCAGGCGTTGCGCAGCCCGAGCCACGGGCACCAGGGGGCCATCGTCACGACCGAGCGGGCCGGCGACGTGATCGTGCACGCCGCCCGCGCCCAGGCAACCGACGGCGCGGGGCTGGTGGTCCTCTCGGTGGCCGCCGCGCCGCACGTGCCGGCGGGCGATGTGCTCGCCGCCGCGTACCGACTCAGCGTTGGCGCGGCCGACGGCGCGCAACCGACGGGTCGGCGGTCACTGTTCGACCTGCCGCTCGGCGAGACCCCGCTGTGGACGCTGCGCGAGGAGCGGGTCCGGACCCGCGCGCGCGACGGCCGCGAGGAGCGGCATCAGGCGGTACTCCCCTGCTGGTCGGCGCGGAGCGAGCACGATCTCATGGCCGCGACGCTGGGCTTCGAGGCCGCGGCCGGCACACTGGCTCGGGCACTCGGCCAACCGGTCCAGGGCTTCGAGGCGGGTCAGGTGGCGATGGCCCGGTACGGCCGGTACGGGTTCGAGGCGGCGGCGGTGACCGGGATGTTCGGCACGGTCAGCCTGCCCCCGGAGGGAGTCGCCCGTACTGCCGAGCTGCGCTTCGGCCACCCGTACGCCGTGGTGGCCGTCGCCACCGACAGCAGGGCCGACGGGACCACCGGCCCGTGGCACGGGGTGCCGGTCTTCTCCGCCTGGGTCACCGAGCCCGAGGAGCTGCCCGACGCCGAGAGCTGACGCCGTCGATCCGCACCGGATATCACCAATCGCTCGTCGGCCAGGCGGGATCGGGCTCGCTCCCGTCGCGGGGCAGTCGGGCCACCATCTCGTGGAACTCCCGTACGGTCACCGCCTCGCGCAGGGTCGCGAAGACGGCGCCCGTGCCCAGCCGTGCCGTGGCCGCGTCCACTCCGGCACGCTGGCTCACCCGGCGTAGGAAGTCCACCGGACCGGCGTCCATGGGCGGCGGCGTGGCCGGTCCGCCGACGACGAGACCCACCCCGGCGTCGAGCCCGTCACCGTCGGTCGTCACGGCCGGGACCGGGTCGGTCGGGTGGGCGTCCGGGGCGAAGTCGTACAGGTAGCCGTCGACCTGGTCGGGGAGGTGCCCGGCGGGGTCGGGCGAGGCACCGGTGACGCGTTCCGCCATCGTGGTGAGCACCGCGCGGGCGAGAGCGGCAGCCTGCCCGGTCGGTAGGCCGGAACGCCGGGACACCGCGTCGATGAAGTGCCCAAACCCGTCGCCGCCCGCGCTGTCGGTCACGCCGGGGCGGTTACCCGCGCCCGACGGGGGCAAACAGCGCCGGATGCGGGCCGGCGACCCTCATCGCAGCAGGTCGGCCGCCACCAGGTGGTCGAAGATGAGCTGGTCGACCGGGGAGGTGCGGTGCCGGTCGGCGTACCCGAGCCAGGCCATCTCGGCGATCTCGCTGGCCGGCCGCAACCGTCCCCGGTATCCGGCCTGGTAGCAGGTCATCCGCACCGCGACGCCGGCCGCGTGCCCGTGCGCCTGCGCGGTGAACGTGCCCAGGTGCGTCGCCCCGCGCACGTCCACCTCGACGCTCAACTCCTCACCGATCTCCCGGCGCAGGGTCTCCAGATCGCTCTCCCCGGGCTCGCGCTTGCCGCCGGGCAGGTACCACACGTCCTTGCCCTGCGACCGGGTGCTCAGCACCCGCCCGTCCTCGATCAGGATCCACGCCACCTTGTCGATCTCGCGCACGCCGCCTCCCGCCTCGCTGGGAGCGCGCACGCTACCACCTGACGCCGGCGGGAACATTCACGCGGCGAGCAGGTCGAGCAGGAGCGCGGCGGTCCAACCGAACGCCGGTGAGCCCAGCCCGGCCCCCGTGTCGGGATGGAAGTACTCGTGGCAGCCCGCGCCGGCCACCAGATCGATCATCGAACGGCGAAGGCCGGCGGCCAGCTCCGGGTGACCGTGGACGGTCAGCCCGCGCCGCACCAGCCAGCCGATGTTCAGCCAGCTCGGCCCCCGCCAGTAGCGCAGCGGCTCGAAGTCGGGCGCGGTGCGGTCGTAGCTGGGCAGCGGCCGATCCATTCGTTCGGCCACCCCGAAGCGCGCCGACGTCGCCTCGACGACGAGCGCGTCGACCTGCCGGGCAGGCAGGTTGGGCAGCAGCAACGGCGCGAGCCCGAGCACGGTACGCGCGCCGATGAGCCGTCCGGCGCGCAGGTCGCGGGGCTGGAACGTGCCGGTGACCGGGTCGTACAGCCGTCGTACCAACGCCTCGGTGACGCGGTCCGCGCGGAGCCGGTGCGGGCCCGGGTCGAAGCCGGTCAGCCTGGCGATGTCGGCCAGCGCGTGCTCGGCGGAGCCGAACGCGGCGTTGAACAGCGGGCACTCCACCAGGAACGGATGGTCGTCGGCCAGGTGACGGTCGGCGTAGCCGTGGCCGCGGTAGGCCGCGACGATCGCCAGGTAGCGCGCGTAGTCCAGGTCCGTGGGGCGGTGCGCGGCGTCGGCGTGCGCGGTGTCGTGGCGACGGTACGCGCGCATCACGGCCGCCTCGGCGTGGACCGCGGCCATCGGCTCGTCCCAGGCGGGGCTGTTGTCCAGACCGGACTCCCACGGGTGTACGACGCACACCAGCCCGTCGCCGGCCACATCCCGCCGCTCGGCCAGATAGCGCTGCTGGGCGACCAGCGCCGGGTAGAGCCGGCGCAGCGCGGCCAGTCCACTCTGGTCGGGCACCCGCCGATAGGCCAGCAGCGCGGCGAGCGCGTGCACCGGCGGCTGGACCAGGCCGGAGGTGTCGACCCCCGGTGCGCCCGGCACGTCGGCCGAGCGCCACAGGTCCGGGCCGGGGAAGTACGCGCCGACCCGCAGCGCCGGATTGAACACGATGTGCGGTACCCGTCCGTCGGCCCACTGCGCCCGGAACAGACTCGCCAGCTCCCGCCAGGCCCGCCCGGGCCGGACGTGGGCCAGCCCGATCGCGATGAACGCCGAGTCCCAGCTCCACTGGTGCGGGTAGAGCGTGCGCGACGGCACCGTGTGGTCGTGCTCCCAGTTCGCGTCGAGGGTGGCGACGGCCAGCCGGCTCAGCCCGGCCGGCTCGGCCGTACCACCGATGCGGGCCGGTACGGCGTCGGCGGTCATGCGGCGGCCCGGCGGGGCAGCGCGTGCCGCAGCACCGTGACGGCCTCGCCGAGGGCGCGGACGGGGTCGCCGCGGAGCCGGCACTCGAGGGACAGCCAGCCCCGGTAGTCCAGCTCCAGCAGGGTCCGTACGAGCCCGGTCCAGTCGAGGTGCCCGGCGCCCGGCTGGTACCGGTTGGAGTCGCTGACCTGCACGTGCCCGAGGTACGGGGCGGCGGCCCGCAGCGCCCGGTGCACGTCGTCCTCCTCGATGTTCATGTGGAAGGTGTCGGCGACCACCCGGACCGAGGGCAGCCCGAGGGCGGCGCACAGGGCGACCGCCTCGTCGAGCCGGTTGACCATGTGGTCCTCGTACCGGTTGAGGGGTTCGAGGAACAGGGTGACCCCCTCGGCCCGAGCGTGTTCGCCCAGCTCGCCGAGGGCGTCCAGGAGCACCTGCCGGTCGCCGGCCGGCGGGCGTGGCGGTTCGAAGGGCGGCAGCCGCCGGGAGAACATCCCCCAGGCGGCGGGGGTCATCACCCCGATGCCG
Organism: Micromonospora sp. NPDC049107; assembly: GCF_040648595.1. Lineage (NCBI taxonomy): Bacteria > Bacillati > Actinomycetota > Actinomycetes > Micromonosporales > Micromonosporaceae > Micromonospora > Micromonospora sp. NPDC049107. The sequence goes on along the minus strand of NZ_JBEZEC010000006.1, from coordinate 276,471 downwards.
CCCAGCTCGGCGATGACCGAGAGCTGGGAGCGCAGGTTGCGGACCGCGTCGGCGGACCGGTCGGGGTCGAAGTCGCCGATGAAGTGGGTCATCTCGACGCAGACGGTGGGCATCACCACGCCGGCGGCGCGGGCCCGGCGCAGTTCGGGCAGGCGGCGGGCGAACGCGAGGTCACCGCGACCGCGCAGCTCGATGCCCTGGTAGCCGAGCGCGGTGGCGAGGGCGTACTTCTGGATCAGGTTGGTGCCCGGCAGGAGTTGTTCCTGGCAGGCGAGCGCGATGGTGGTCATCTAGAACCTCAACACCACTTGGAGGACGTCACCGGCGCCGCGGTCGAGCAGCGCGAGGGCGTCGGCGACCGCGCTGGCGTCGACGATGTGGCTGACCAGCGGCAGCGGGTCGACGCTGCGGTCGGCCACCAGCTCCATGAAGGTCTGTGCCACCCGGTCACCGGTCCACCGGCCGGCCATGCCCGGCGCGGGGGTGGGCCCGGAGACCTGGGCGGCCACCAGCTGGATGCGGTTGTGGTGGAACTCCTCGCCGAGGCCGAGCCCGTCGGCCTGGCCCTGGTAGAAGCCGGCGGCCACGACCCGGCCGGCGTGCGCGGTGGAGCGGATCGCCTCGTGCAGCGCCGGGTACGCCCCGGACAGCTCCAGGCAGACGTCCGCGCCCCGGCCGCCGGTGGCCTCGCGCAGCACGGTGGCGGCGGACCGGACCTCGGCGTCCACGGTGGTCCGTGCGCCGTAGTGGGTGGCGTGGGCCAGCCGGACGGGCACCCGGTCGACAGCCACCACCCGGGCGCCGGACAGCGCCGCGAGGCGGGTGGCGAGCAGCCCGATGACGCCCTGCCCGAAGACGCCGACCCAGTCGCCCAGGTGCAGGTCGCCGGCGAGCACGGCGGTCAGCGCGATGGCGCCGGGCCGGGCGAAGACCGCGGCGAGCGGGTCCAGCCCGACGGGCAGGGGTCGGACCGCGTCGGCGGGGAGCACGGCCTCGGCGCGGTGCCCCCAGATGCCCCACACGAGCTGGCCCGGATGCCGGTCGGCGACCTCTGCGGCCACCTCGACGACCTCGCCGACCTCCTCGTAACCGAAGCCGACCAACGGGTACGGCACGGGGGCCTGACGGGGGACGAACATGCGGGCGGTGTCGTCCCAGTCCTTGCGGAGCCGGGGATTGCTGCCCCGGTAGAGGGTCAGCTCGGTGCCGGCGGAGATGCCCGAGTAGCAGGTGCGGACCCGGACCTGGCCGGGACCGAGCGAATCTGGCGGGCAGGGCTCGAGACTGATCTGTCGAGGCCCGGCGAGGGAGACCACCCAGTTGCCCATGTGTCACATCCCGGTAGCACTGGGCTCCAGGATAGCCAAAAAATAGCCATATGTCTTGCTATTGATCAATCGAAGGTGTTGGATCCCTCTTGTACCCTTCGAGAGGAGTGCCACCGATGTCAGCACCTCCGAGGCGGATACTCGCCACCACCCTGATCCTGGCACTGGCCACGTCCACCCTGCTGGCCTGCGGAGACGACGGATCCGACAGCAACAGCAAGAAGATCACCGTGTGGAGCCTGGAGGACGTCGCCGACCGCGTCACCGCCACCAAGGCGATAATCGCCGACTTCACCGCCAAGACCGGAATCCAGGTCGACCTCGTCACCGTCAACGAGGACCAGTTCCCCTCGCTGATCGCCGCAAACGCCGCCGCCGGCGAGCTGCCCGACGTGGTCGGCTCGGTCTCGCTGGCCGGCATCCGTACGCTCGCGGGCAACGAGCTGCTGCACGCCTCGGCGAACGCGGAGGTCGTCGACGCGCTGGGCCGGCAGACGTTCTCCCCCCGGGCGTTGGAGCTGACCTCGGACGACGGCAAGCAGCTCTCCGTGCCCAGCGACGGGTGGGGGCAACTGCTCGTCTACCGCAAGGACCTGTTCGACGCCGCCGGCCTGCCCGCCCCCGACACGTACGAACGGATCGCCGCCGCCGCGACGAAGCTGAACACCGGCGGGGTCGCCGGCATCACCGCCGCCACCTCGGCGAGCGACGTGTTCACCCAACAGACCTTCGAGCACCTGGCCCTGGCCAACGGTTGCCAGCTCACCGACGACTCCGGCGCCGTCACCCTCGACTCCCCGCAGTGCGTCGAGGCGTTCCGCTTCTACGGCGACCTCATCCGCACCAGCTCCGTCAAGGGCGCGCAGGACGTGGACACCACCCGGGCCACCTACTTCGCCGGCAAGGCGGCCATGGTGATCTGGTCGCCGTTCATCCTCGACGAGCTGGCCGGGCTACGGAACGACGCCAAGCCGACCTGCCCCCAGTGCCAGGGCGACCCGGCGTTCCTCGCCAAGAACAGCGGGTTCGTCACCGCGATCAAGGGTCCGAACGGCACCGAACCCGCCCAGTACGGCGAGATCAGCTCGTGGGCGGTGCTGGACGGCGCGGTGACCGACCCGGCCAAGTCCTTCGTGGAGTTCATGCTCGGCGACGGTTACCCGCGCTGGTTCGGCATGTCCCCCGAGGGCCGCTTCCCGGTGCGCAAGGGAACCCCGGCCGATCCGGAGGCGTTCCTGACCGCCTGGACCACCAGCCCGGCCGGCGTGGACACCAAGAAGCCCCTCACCGACGTGTACGGCGACGACGTGCTCGCCACCCTTCGCCGCAGCCCGGACACGTTCGGGCGCTGGGGGCTCAGCCAGGGCCAGGGAAAGCTGGTCGGCGCGATGCTCGGTGAACTTCCGGTGCCCAAGGTGCTGGCTGACCTCACCGCCGGCAAGTCCGACGCGGCGGCCGCCGCCGGTCGGGCCAAGAAGGACGTCGAGGCGATCAAGGCGGGCGTCAATTGACCACCACCGCGCCCGGCCGCTCCCCCACCGAAGAGCGGCCGGAGCGGGCGCGTCGTCGACCGCTGACGCTGCGCCGCCGAGAGTCCCGCGCCGGGCTGGCGTTGGTCGCGCCGACCCTGCTCGTCACCATCGTCGTCATCGGCATCCCGATCGTCTGGACCGTGGTGCTCGCCTTCCAACGGGTACGGCTCGCCACCCTGCGCAAGACCGGCCTGTTCGGCGAGCTGACCCTGGACAACATCGACCGGGTGCTACACACCCCCGGCTTCGCCGACACGCTGTGGGTCACGCTGCTCTACAGCGTCGGCGGCACCGTCGGGTCGATCGTGCTCGGCCTGATCGCCGCGCTCGTCGTCCGCCGGCCGTTCCGCGGTCGCACCCTGGTACGGGCCTCCATGCTGCTGCCGTACGTGGCGCCCGTGGTCGCGGTGACCTTCGTCTGGCAGGTGATGCTCGACCCGCAGCTCGGCATCGTGAACCACTGGGGGCAGCGCCTGTTGGGCTGGGACGCGCCGGTGCCGTTCCTCACCCAGGAGTCGACCGCGCTGGCCACGGTCATCACGTTCGAGGCATGGCGGTACTTCCCGTTCGCGTTCCTGTTCCTGCTGGCCCGACTCCAGGCGGTGCCCGGCGAACTGGAGGAGGCCGCCCGCGTCGACGGGGCCACCCCCACCCAGCGGTTCCGGCACATCCTGCTGCCGCAGCTCCTGCCGGTGATCGCCCTGCTCGGCGTGCTGCGCTTCATCATGACGTTCAACAAGTTCGACGACGTCTACCTGCTCACCGGCGGGGCCGCCGGCACGGAGGTGGTCAGCGTCCGGGTCTACGAGTTCCTCACCGCCCGTACCGACGTCGGGGCCGCCGCCGCGCAGGCGGTCGTGCTGGCCGTGGTGCTCATCGTGTTCGTGCTGATCTATCTGCGCTTCTTCGGACGGAGGGTCGGCTGATGGACCGGGACATGGTCGAGACGGTGAGCCTGCGCTGGCTGCGCCGCCTGGTGATCGCCGCGTTCCTGGTGGTCACCGTCTTCCCCTTCTACTACATGCTGGTGCTCTCGGTACGCCCCATCGAACGGCTGCTGCTCGACCCGGGCGCGCTGGTCGTCGGCTTCGGCGAGCTGACCGTGGCCACGTACGCCGAGGTCCTCAAGGCCACCGACGACGGCGGCCAGGGATTCCTCACCTTCATCCGCAACAGCGCCCTGGTGGCGGTCGCGGCGACCGTCCTCACGCTGCTCGTCGCGATCCCCGGCGCGTACGCGGTGGCCCGGCTGCGGTTCTTCGGTCGGCGGCAGGTCGACTTCCTGTTCCTGGCGGTCTACCTGTTCCCCTCGATCGTCATCGCGATCCCGCTGTTCGTGGTGTTCAGCCTCGCCGGGCTGCGCGGTTCGCTGTTCGGGCTGGTGCTGGTCTACGTCTCGCAGACCCTGCCGGTATCGGTCTACATGCTGAAGAACTACTTCGAGACCATCCCGGTCAGCCTGGAGGAGTCCGCGGCCATCGACGGCGCCGGCCGGCTCGGCATCATCCGCCGGGTCAGCCTGCCCCTCGCGATGCCGTCGATCATGGCGGTCGCGCTCTACGACTTCATGATCGCCTGGAACGAGTTCCTGTTCGCCCTGCTGTTCCTGGTCGACAAACCCGACCGCTGGACGGTGTCGCTCGGCCTGTCGCTGCTCTCCGACGGCGTGGAGGTGCCCAAGACGGTGCTGATGGCCGGGTCGGTCGTCCTCACCCTGCCCATCGTGATCCTCTTCTTCGCCAGTGAACGGCTGCTGACCGAGGGCCTGACCAGCGGCGCGGAGAAGGGCTGAGCCGCCACCGATCGGCGCACCCGCCAGCCCGGCCCCGGCCGACCCGGTTACCGTGGGCCGTATGGCCAACCCGACCCGCTGGGCGACCGACACCGGTCCGGAGCACTCGCAGTGGTACGTCGACCGGTTCCGCAAACTCGCCGCCGAGGGCGCCGACCTGGCCGGCGAGGCCCGACTGGTGGACACCCTGGTCGAGCCCGGGTCACGGATCCTCGACGCCGGCAGTGGCACCGGTCGGGTCGGCGCGGCCCTGGCCCAGCGCGGGCACATCGTCGTCGGGGTGGACGCCGACCCCGTCCTGGTGGAGGCCGCCCGCGCCGATCATCCCGGTCCGCGCTGGCTCGTCGCCGACCTGGCCGACCTGGACCTGCCGGCGATGGGAGAGGGCGAGCCGTTCGACGCCGCCGTGCTCGCCGGCAACGTGCTCGCGTTCGTCGCCGTCGGCACCGAGCCGGAGGTGCTGCGCCGCCTCGCCGGGCACCTGCGCCCGGACGGCGTCCTGGCGGTGGGCTTCGGCACCGAACGCGGTTACCCGCTGACCGCGTTCGACGCCGACGCGGTCGCCGCCGGGCTGCGCCTCGAACACCGCTTCGCCACCTGGGACCTGCGCCCGTGGCGGGACGACGCGCCCTTCGCGGTCAGCGTGCTGCGCCGTCCGGCAACCTGACGCCGGGGCAACGTTGGGACGGGGCGGCGAACGGCCCGAGCGGCGTCAGGACGGGGCGGCGACGGCCCGCGCCGCGGCCGGATCGAGGGTCGCGCCCGCCGGCACGAGACTGACCAGGCCGGCGGGCAGCCGCACCGGTCGCACGTCGCGATACCCGAGCATCGGCAGCACCTCCCGGTCGGCCAGCACGTACCGCCGGCCCAGGTCGGTGACCACCGACACCGCCCCTCCGGACGCGCCGGGCGCCGCGGCGGCCTCGACCACCGCGCCGCCACCGGGCTGCACCACCACGTGGTCGGCCAGCGCCGCGCCGCCGGACGGCGCGGTCCGCGGAACGGCCGCCAGGTCCGGCAGGTGTACGCCCCAGCGCACCTCGCCCGCGTCGTCGTCGCCGACGCGGGTGCAGATCGCCGCCTCGTCGGTGGCGGCGAGCCGGGGCGGGGCGGGCGGCGGAGCGGTCGGGCCGCTCGGGGCGAGGTCGGGCATCGTGGGCAGCGCCGCGAACCGACCCAACGTCATCGGCTCCGACTCCCCCTGCCCGGTACGGGCCAACAGCAGCCCGGCCTGCAACTCGGTGATCCCGGCCAGCCCGTCGTCGAGCGCCACCGCGTACTGCCGGCCGCCGCCGGAGTTGCGGACCAGGTAGACCTGCCCGATGGTGGCGCCCGGCACCCGGGCGGAGGGCCGGCCCTCGCCGGGCAGCGGCGGCGGGGCCAGGTCGACCCCGGCGGGGAGGGCGTTGAGCAGTGCTGGCGCGACGGGCACCGCCCGCGTCCGGGTGGTCGCCAGCGCGGCCAGCACCCGGTTGGGATCGCGGATCAGGTAGCGACGCTGGTGCCACACGAGGTGCAGGTCGCCGTCCGGATGGCGGAGCAGCAGCGCCTCGTCGCCGAGTGGCCGGCCGCCGTCGGGGTCGACGCCGATGAGCAGGGCCGAACGGGCGTCCGCGCCGGCCGTCGTCGAGCAGACCGTCCAGGGCGACTTCGCGAGGCGACCCGGCGCGGGCAACGAGTCCGGCGCGTCGGCGATGCCCAGTGGCAGGCCGCGCGGCACGCCGTCGATCGACCGCCGGGAGACCAGTACCGTCTTCGACCGGTCCGCGCCGACGATCAGCAACGCCGAGGCGTAGTTGAGCACCGGGTGCAGCTTCTGCTCGCGGTACACGAACCGGGCACCGGACTCCTTCTCCACGATCACCGCGCCCGGGTCCCGCCAGCGGGTGCCACCACCGGCGAACAGGCCGTACAGCGCCGCGCCCCCGAGCCCGATCACCGCGACGAGGACGCTGGCCAGGCCCGCGCCCGCCAGCCGTCGGAACGGCGACTGGGCCGGGTCGGTCTCCCGCATCACCAGCGCGGCGACCGCCCGCTGGACGCTGAACTGGTAGGAGTGCAGCTGATCCTGCCGCGACGGCATCGGGTCCCTTCCGCTGGTTCGACCGGGCACAGGATATGCGCTGCGTCGATGTCCCGTGGACCCTGCGTGGCGGGGCGGAACCCGGTCGGTACCATTCGGGGACGAATCCGGCGGCGAGAGGGCACCGTGGGCGCGCGTTTCGAGGAACTGGCCTGGCGGGAGACACCGATCGGCGCGATCAGCCTGCGGCGGCGTCGCGACCCGGCGCTCCAGGTCGAGGTGTACGAGGTCAAGCTCGACGACGAGTACCTGATGTCCAGCCTCTTCCCCGTCGCCGAGATCGAGCTGGCCCGCCTCGGCCTCGCCGAACTGGCCGGCGACACGCTCGACGTGGTGGTCGGTGGCCTCGGACTGGGCTATACGGCGTGCACCGCGCTGGCCGACCCACGGGTACGGGCGCTGCTGGTGGTGGAGGCCATCGAGGACGTCATCGACTGGCACCGACGAGGGCTGCTGCCCTTCGCGGCCGGGCTGGCCGAGGACCCTCGGACCCGGTTCGTCCGGGCCGACTTCTTCGCCGCCGTGGCCGGCGACGAGGGGTTCGACGCCGAGGCCCCCGGGCGGCGCTTCGACGCGGTCCTCCTCGACGTCGACCACTCGCCGCGCAACGTCCTGCACCCGAGCCACGCGCCGTTCTACACCCCGGACGGCCTCCGTCGGCTCGCCGCGCTGCTCCGTCCGGAGGGTGTCTTCGCGCTCTGGTCGGACGACCCACCGGACGACGCGTTCACCGCGGCGCTCGGGAAGGTGTTCACGACCGTACGGGCGCACGTCGTGCCGTTCGCCAACCCGCTGACCGGTGGCCAGTCCGCCAACACCGTCTACGTCGCCCGGCGCTGACGCGCCCTCGCCCTCGCCCCCGCCCTCGCCCTCAACCCCTCGCCGATCTTGCAGATTCTGTTGGTGATATGCGGGCCGAAGTCCTTTTTGCCGGGACAGAAAGTGCAAGATCGCGCAGGGGTGGGCGTCCGGGGGGTGTTTGGGTTTCGCGGGGGCGGGAAGGTGGGGCCCGGGGTCGCCGCATCTCGCGCCGCGACCGAGTTACGGGAGGTCGCGATGCGTGCCCTGCTCTGGGTCGTCGGCGTGGTGGCTGGCGTGCTGATTCTGCTCGGGCTGATCCTCGAGGCCGTCCGCTGGCTGATCATCATCGGTCTGATCGCGCTGGTGATCGTGATCGTCCTGGGTGTGGTCAAGGGGCGGCAGGCCATGCACCATCAGGGCCGTCGACGGTGACGGTCAGAACCAGTCCGCGCGCATGTCGAGCGCGGAGCGGTCGAGGCTGTCCAGCAGGTCGAACTGGGGTCCCGTGCGGGGCAGTTCGACGCTGAAGAAGTAGCGGGCGGCCTGCCGCTTCCCGGCGTGGAAGGAATCGGCGCTTCCGGTGGGCGGCAGCGCCAGCACCTGTTCGAGCCAGATCCAGGCGATCACCACGTGCCCGACCGCCTCGAGGTACGCGCTGGCGTTGGCCAGGGCGAGCACCGGGTCGCCGCCGGCCCAGAGCCGCCGGGTGACGGTGGTGATCCGTCGCACCGCCGTGTCCAGCCGCTCGGCCAGTTCGGCGGCCTCGCCGCCGGCCACCCGCGCCCGCGCGACGGTGTCCCCCATCGTCTCGGTCAGCAGGAGCAGGCCCGCGCCGCCGTGCATGGTCATCTTGCGCCCCAGCAGGTCCAGCGCCTGGATTCCGTGGGTGCCCTCGTGGATCGGGTTGAGCCGGTTGTCGCGGTAGTGCTGCTCCACGTCGTGGTCGCGCGTGTAGCCGGCGCCGCCGAGAACCTGGATGGCCAGGTCGTTCGCCGCCAGGCACCACTGCGACGGCCAGCTCTTGGCGATCGGGGTGAGCACGTCCAACAGCAGGTGCGCCCGCTCGCGGTCCGCGTCGGTCGGCGCGGTCTTCTCCTCGTCGAGCAGCCGGGCGCAGTAGAGCACCAGGGCCAGCGCCCCCTCCACGTAGCTCTTCTGCGCCAGCAGCATCCGGCGTACGTCGGGGTGGTCGATGATCGGCACCTGCGGCGTGGCCGGGTCCTTCGCGCCGACCGGTCGGCCCTGCGGCCGTTCCCGGGCGTACGCCAGGCTCTTGAGGTAGCCGGTGTAGCCCAGCGCGGTGGCGCCGGCCCCGACGCCGATCCGGGCCTCGTTCATCATGTGGAACATCTGGGCCAGTCCCTGGTGGGGCGCGCCGACCAGGTGGCCCACCGCGCCGGGCTGGCCGCCCGGGGTGTGTCCGCCGTCGCCGAAGCTGAGCAGCGCGTTGGTGGTGCCCCGGAACCCCATCTTGTGGTTGAGCCCGACCAGCGCCACGTCGTTGCGCTCCCCCAGCGAGCCGTTCGGGCCGACCAGCACCTTGGGTACGACGAACAGCGAGATGCCCCTCACCCCGGGCGGGCCGCCGGGTATCCGCGCCAACACCAGGTGGACGATGTTCTCGGCCAGCTCGTGGTCGCCACCGGAGATCCACATCTTGGTGCCGAACAGGCGGTACGTGCCGTCGGGCTGCGGCTCGGCCCGGGTGACGATGTCAGCCAGTGAGCTGCCGGCGTGCGGCTCGGACAGGCACATGGTGCCGAAGAACCGGCCCTCGAGCATCGGCCGGACGTAGGTGTCGACCTGCTCGGCGCTGCCGTGAGCCAGCAGCAGGTTGGCGTTGCCCAGGGTCAGCAGCGGATACGCGGAGGTGGCCACGTTGGCCGCCTGGAACCAGGCGAAGCAGGCCGCGGCGACGGCGTGCGGCAGTTGCAGACCACCGACGGAGTCGTCCATCGCGGCGGTGAGCAGGCCCGTCTCGGCAAAGCTGCGCAGTGCCGCCTCGATCTGCGGGATCGTCCGCACGCGGTTCCCGTCGACCGTGGGCTCGGCGAGGTCGGCGGCCCGGTTGTGCGGGGCGAACTGGTCGGTGGCCACCCGCTCGGCGAGGTCGAGGGCGTCGTCGAAGGTCTCCCGGGAGTGCTCGGCGTAGCGGGGACGCTCGACGAGGTGCGCCACCCGCAACCAGTCGTGCAGCAGGAAGTCCAGGTCACGGCGGGAGAGCAGGGTGGACGGCACGGAACTCCTCGGCAGGGCTGGGGTGTGTCGGCTCGGGGCGGCGGCCCGGCGTCGCCCGGTCCCATCCTGACCGATCAGTCGGGAGCGCACCACCGGCGGCCCGGGGCGGTGTGGCTGGCGTACCCGACCCGGTGGCGGGGGCGGTGTTTCGCCGGGGCCGGCACGGGGATACCGCGCCAACGGTGGCGGACCATCGACGGTACGGCGGTGTCGCCCGTCGGGTGAGGAGCGGGCCGATGTCCATGCTTCCCACCGAGGAGGATCCTCGGTTGACACCGGTACTCGTCGAGGACCGGGTCTGCACGGGCGTGACCACGCTGCGGGGGCGCGTCTTCCTGAGCTACCCGTCGGCGGACGGGCCGGGTGTGCAGGTGGTCGAGGCGCTGCCGGACGGCCGTCGCAACCCGTACCCGGACGCCGCCTGGAATGCGCGGGACCAACCGCCGGACGGGACGTTCGTGCACGTCAATGGATTGCGCGCCGGCCCGGACGGTCGACTGTGGATCGTCGACTCCGGGTCGCCCCAGCTCGGCGGCGACCAGGTGCCCGGCGGGGCGCGGTTGATCGTGGTCGACGTGGACGGCGACCGGGTGGACCGGGTCTACCACCTCGACGGCGCGGTGCGTCCGCACAGCTACGTCGACGACGTCCGGTTCCACGACGGCACCGCGTACGTCACCGATGCCGGCGCGCCCGGCCTCGTCGTCGTGGATCTCGACTCGGGCGCGTGCCGACGGGTGTTGGACGGGCACCCGAGCACGGTGGGCAGGCCGGTGGTCGCCGACGGCCGGGCGCTGCGGGATCCCAGCGGGGCCGAGGTGTGCCTGCACACCGACCAACTGGAGGTGTCGCCGGACGGTCGGTGGCTGTACTACCAGCCGGCCTCGGGTGGGATGTCCCGGATCGGCACCCGGTGGCTGGACGACCCGACGCTGTCGGACGAGGAGTTGGCCCGGCGGGTCGAGCCCTGGTCGGACACCCCGAGCACCGGCGGCACGGCCATCGACGCGCGCGGCACCATCTACGTCAGCGATGTCGAGAGCCGCCGCATCCTCGCGGTGGGGCCGGACCGCAGCGTGCGTACGCTCGTCGCGGACCCACGCCTGAACTGGGTGGACGCGATGTGGCTCGACACCGACGGGCAGCTCTGGCTGCCGGCGGCCCAACTGCACCTGACGGCCGGGTTCAACGGCGGGCATCCGGCCGTCGCCTACCCCATCCGGATCTACCGGATGCCGGTCGACGCCGGCCCGCCACCGACGGACCACGCCTGACGGCGATATTCCCTCCCTACCCGCTGCCGGCCCAGATCGCCGCTCACCTCGGCGCGACCAGCACAGGGTAGGAATCGTCGATATCCTGCCTCGCATGCATCGAAGCCGTGTGTACGCGTTGCTCATCGACGCGCCCGAGGCGGAGGCCGCGCGGGCGGCGGAGTTCTGGTCGGCGGCCCTGGGCGTCGGCACCCGGTCCCACCCGGAGGAGCCGCAGTTCGTGGGGCTGCACGAGGCGGTGCCGGGCCTGGTCACCGCCGTCCAGGCCGTCGACGACGCGCCGCGCTACCACCTCGACATCGAGACCGACGACGTGGCGGCCGAGACCGCCCGGCTGGTCGGCCTGGGCGCCACTGAGGTGACGCGGTGGATGGAGTGCCGCATCCTGCGGGCGCCCGGAGGGCACCTGCTCTGCGTCCTGCCGGTCGAGAGTCCACCCGAGGTGTTCGACGCCCAGGCCCGGACCTGGTCGTGACGCGCGCACCTGTCGCAGGGCCGCAGTAGGGTTCCGGCCATGGCTGATCTGGTGTTGGTGGCAGGAGCGTGGCTGGGGTCCTGGGCGTGGGACGAGGTGACGCCGCCCCTGCGGGCCGCCGGCCACCAGACCTTTGCCCTGACCCTCTCCGGTCTCGCCGAGAGGCAGGGAGTGCCGGCCGGCCAGCAGACCCACGTGCGGGACATTGTCGACGAGATCGAACGCCGCGACCTGCGCGACGTGGTGCTCGTCGGGCACAGCTACTCGGGCATCCCGGTGGGGCAGGCCGCCGAGCGGATTGGCGACCGGTTGACCCGGGTGGTCTTCCTCGACTCGGAGGTGCCGGTCGACGGCGGGTCGTTCGCATCCGGCTGGTGGCAGGGGCAGGCGGCGTTCGAGTCGGTGCTCGCCGCCAACGGCGGCGACTGGCCGCCGCTCGCCCCAGCCGAGTTCGACGGTCAGGGTCTCACCGACGAGCAGATCGCGCGGCTGGTCAAGGGCGCCACCCCGCATCCGGGGCGCACGCTGACCGAGCCGGCCGTGCTGAGCGGTTACCTGGGCGACCTGCCGGCGACGTACGTCAAGTGCCTGCTCGACGGGCCCGAGCCCAACGACACGGTGGCGGCGCTGCTCGCCAGCGAGCGCTGGCGGCTCCTCACGATGGCCACCGGCCACTGGCCGATGTTCTCCCAGCCCGCCGAGTTGGCCGCGCTGCTCGCGGCGGAGGCGAGCTGACCGGCGGCCGGTGCCGGCACGCCGTCAAGGTCGGCTCGGGGGCATCGGTGCCATGAGCGTGATGCCTGTGAGTCATCAAGATGACTCACAGGCATCACGCCTCGGGAGGCAGTTGCCTCCAGTCAGGAGCGGCACAAGCCGGGCGACGGCCAGCCAGGAGCGGCACAAGCCGGGCGACGGCCAGTCGGGACGGTCACGGCGTGACGGTGTCGAGGGTCCTGATGTGGCGCACCGGGGACGCGAGCAGCCACAGCACGGCGAGCACACCGCCCACTCCGGCGACGACCAGGGTCGGCCGCAGTCCGAGGGTGGTGCCGAGCACGCCGCCGACCAGCGCGCCGAGCGGCCGGATGCCGTAGTTGACGGCGCTGTACGCGCCCGCTCGACGACCCCGCGCGTCGTCCGGGGTGACGGCGGCGAGCAGGGCGTTGAGGTTGACGTCCATCAGCATCACACCGACGCTGGACACCAACTCGATGGCCGCCAGCATGGCCACCTTCGCCCAGGTCGGGCCGTTGATCAGCGCCGTCAGCGCGAGCGGGGCGGGGAACACCACCGCGCCGATCATCGCCGTACGACCGAGCCCGATGGCGCGCGAGATGCGGGGTGCCAGGGCCGCTCCGGCCAGGCCACCGAGCGCTCCGACGCCGAACGCGACGCCGATCGCGCCGGCCGACAGGCCGAGTTCCCGGTTGGCGTAGAGCACCAGCAGCGCCGACGCGATGAAGGTGAAGAAGTTGACGGTGCTGGTGCAGCCGAGCGCGGCGCGCAGCACCGGATGGCGCAGCACCAGCGCCATGCCCTCGCGGACCATTCCGAGGGTGGACGTCTGCCGTGGCGGTGGCGGGGGTTCGGTGACCGGGATACGACGCAGCAGCAGCGCGGACGCGAGGAAGGACACCGCGTCGACGAGGATCGCCACCGGCGCGCTGAGCGCCTGGACGAGTCCTCCGCCGACGGCCGGGCCGACGATGAACGACAGGGACCGGCTCACGCTGAGTTTGCTGTTGGCCTCCACGTACGCCGAGCGTGGCACCAGGGAGACGAAGAACGCCTGCTGCCCCAGGGCGAACAGCACCGCTGCGGCGCCGGTGAGCAGCGCCACCAGGTAGAGCTGGGTCAGGCTGACCGCGCCGAACAGGTACGCCACCGGGAGGCTGAGCAGCACGGCGGCGCGGACCAGGTCCGCGATGATCAGGAGGCGGCGTTTGTGGGTGCGCTGGTCGACCCACGCGCCGAGGAACAGGCCCAGCAGGTTGGGCAGCCAGATCAGCGCGGTGAGGACACTGACCTGCACGGGCGTCGCGGCGAGCAGGGCGACGGCGATCAGGGGCAGGGCCAGCTCGCTGATCCGGTCGCCGAACGCCGTGATCGTCTGACCGATCCAGAAGGTACGGAAGCGCCGGTCGCGGTGCCGAACCGGCGCGGCCGGGGCGTCGACGACGGTCATGACGCGGACTCGTCGTCGGCGGCCTCGGGCAGCAGGTAGCGCAGCATCCGGACGACCTGCGCGTCGGCCGGCTTCGTGTCGTCGTCCTTGCGCCGCACGTACGGGGCGAGCAGCTCCTCGATCGCCTCCTCCAGCTGGCGCAGCTCGTCGGGGGTGGCGACGAACCGGGTGTCGGCCACCCCGGCCAACGCGCGCCAGGTGTCGTCGAGTCGGGGTTCCTCCTGCAACAGCCACTGCTGCGGCGTCTCCGCGATCCGCGCGAACATCTCGCCGCGGAGCTGCCGCGCCGCGGCCTGCCCCTCGGCGTCGTCCGGCAGGCTGAAGCGGAACCCTCGCGCGGTCGCCTGCCACCAGCGCTCCCGCTTGCTGGTGCTTCCGTCGGCGTCGGCGACCAGGCCGAACGTCGCGAGGTGACGCAGGTGCCAGCTCACCACCGACGGCGTGGCCCCGACGTGCGGCGACAGCCCGGTGGCGGTGGACGGGCCGTGTCGCTGGAGCCGGTCGAGGATGGCCAGGCGGACGGGGTGCGCCAACGCCCGCAGGGCCTGCGGCTCGGTGATCTCGAAATCCCCGTACGGATTCTTGAGAGACATGTTTCGAAAGTAGTCTCTCAAGTCCCTCCGGGCAACCCGGTCAGCTCACCCCCAGGCGAGCGAGCGGCTCGACCAGTTCCCGCTCCTCGTAGCTCAGGTGCGACAGCAGGGCGTCGGTCAGCAGGTTCACCGCGGCGCGCAGCTCGGCCAGCCCGTCCGGCGCGCCGACGTACGCCACCAGCGCCTTGTCGACACCCTCCAACACCTCGTGGATGACGTGGTGCTCCTGCTCCAGCCGGTCGACGACCGGGCGCAGCCGTGGGTCGGCCTGCCGCAGGCGCGGAAAGAGCGCCTGGTCCTCGATGGTGTGGTGGGTGGTGACGATGCGGCAGTAGGACTCGCAGTACGCCCCCAACGTCCACCGGTTCTGCCGCATGGTCATCGTGTTGATCTGCGACCGCGCCGCGCCGGCGTCGATCTCGCCGGCCGCCACCTGCTCGATCAGGTCGTGGATCTGCGCCAACTCGGCGCGCAGTCCGTCGTGCACCTGCACCAGGTGCTGGCCGGTGGCCTGCTCGTGCGCGGTGTAGGTGCGGGTGGGATCGGGCGTCGGCCCGGTGGGGCGGGCCGCCTCGTCCCAGACCTGCCGGTCGCTGAGCCGGCGGCCGTCGTCGGGTGTCGGCACCACCGCGAAGGCGCCGGCGCTCACCCGCGCCCGGGCCCGCGGCGCGGAGGGCGCGACGACCGCCGCCGGCTGCGTGTCCGCAAGGACCTCGGCGGGGGTACGCACCGACGCAGCGTCCCGGTCGCGCTCGGTCGCCACCAGTTCACGCACGGCGGGCGCCACCTCACCGGCGAACCGGCGCAGGTCGTCGGGGTCGTCGCTGGCCAGGATGAACGTGCCGATCCCGTCCCCCAGCGCCAACTCGGTCAGCTCCCGCACCCACTGCTCGACGGGTCCGTGCAACGGGCCACGGCCCACCGTGGCGAAGGTGCCGGAGATGTTGAGCAGCCGGCGGACGTCGGCGGGTGAACGGCCGGCCTCGCGGGCCGCGTCGTCGATGACGGCGTTGCCCCGGGCCAGGTCACCGGGTTCGAGGTAGCCGAGCGAGGGCAGCCAGCCGTCGGCCCGACGACCGGTGAGCGCGAGCATGCGCGGCTTGTACGCCCCGAGCCAGATCGGCACCGCGTGGGCGGGGGCCGGACCGCGCTTCGCGCCGATGACCCGGTGGAACTCGCCGTCGACCCGCACACCGCCGCGTGCCTGCGCGTCCCACGTCTGCCGGAGGACGTCGATGCCCTCCTCCAACGCCCGGACGCCCTGCCCGGGGGTCAGCCGCCGCCCGCCCATGGCCTCGATGGCATCCCAGAAGGCGCCCGCGCCGAGGCCCAACGCGACCCGACCTCCGGTGAGCAGGTCGAGGCTGGCGACGCTGCGGGCGAGCACGGCGGGTGGGCGCAGCGGCAGGTTGGTGACGTTCGCGGACAGGTGCACCCGGTCGGTCCGGGCGGCGATGAAGCTCAGCAGCGTCCAGGTGTCCAGGAACCGTGGCTGGTACGGGTGGTCCTGGAAGGTGACCAGATCCAGCCCGACCTGCTCGGCCAGGACGGCGAGCCCGACGGTGCGGTCCGGGTCGTCGTTGCCGGGCGTGGTGAACGAGCCGAAGACCAGGTCGTGGCCGTAGTCGCTCATGTGCGAGCCTCCTGTCGTACGCGCCGCGTCGCGCGATGCGTCGCGACGCCAACCTTATGTCAGACAGAACATCTGTTGCCAACATGGTCTGTGACTTCGGCTATCGTCGGGGTATGACGGGTGCCACCGACCGGCCGGACCGGCCCGATCCGCTCGACGACGATCTGGGCTGGATGCTGGGGATCGTCTTCCGTGGCTACGTTCGGGCGGCCGAGCACGCGCTGACCGATTTTCCCGGCGGCCCGCGCGGCTATCAGGTGCTCACCGCCTCGGTCACCGGCCCGGGTCGCAATCAGGGCGCGATCGCCGAGGAGTTGGGGATCGACCGCACGGTGCTGACGTACCTGATCGACGACCTCGAACGCCCCGGCTTCGTGGCCCGGCGGGCCGACCCGTCCGACCGGCGCAGCCGACTGGTGGACGTCACCGACGCCGGGCGGGCGGCCTGGGAGCAGCGACGCGAGGCGCTACGACGGGTGGAGGCGCACCTGTTGGGGTCGCTCACGCCGACCGAGTCGACGACCCTGCGCACCCTGCTGCAAAAAGTGGCCTGCTCAACCCAGGCCACCGACCCCCTCCGCAACCTCTGCGAAGCGGTGACCGAAATCCACCCCGCCCCACCCGCAGAACGGCGTTGATCAAGAGATTCGCGTCAGGATTCCGGCCTGCGGTGACGCGAACCTCTTGATCAACAGGGAGGGTGGGGCGGGATCAGCGGACGTGCACGAACACCGGGTTGGAGTAGAACCACAGGTCGTCCCACGGGCTCTCGAGACCGTCCGCGAGGGGCTCGGCCTCGTCGGTGCTGGTGCCGCGCACCCGGGCGTACGTGTCGGCCTCGACGTTGCGCAGGGTGTGCCGGATGACGTAGTCGTGACCCTGCCGACGCCAGTCGCGCGGGCCGAACCGGGCCACCACCTTGGTGGTGGGGTTGGTGTCGGCGTCCAGGTTGGCGCTCGGCCCGGTGATCTGGCCGACGATCAGGTCGACGCGACGGACCTCGGGACGGACCCCGTTGCCGTTCACGCCGTCCTGCGGGCGGAACCGGATCTCGATCTCGACGTCGGTGCGGCTGCGACGGTTGACCGTGATGGTCTCGCCGACCTCGGCCGTCTTGCCCTGCGACGTGGCGGTCACGTCGAGGCTGCGGATCAGGTCGCCGGTGGTCACCCAGATCCGGCCGTTGCGCAGGCCGTCCATGATGTCGCCGTAGTCCTGGCGCGCGTACACGTAGGTCTTGCTGTACTCCCCCGGCCAGAAGTCCGAGCCGCCGCGCGTCCAGTGCACGTGCGAGTCGGACGTCGCGGTGATCCACCAGCGCCGACCCTCGCCGAGGAGCGAGTCCCAGAGGCCACCGACCCGTGCGGTCATCTGGTCGAAGCCGCCGTAGGTGGGGTGGTTGCCGTACCCGCCACGCTTGCCGCCGTTGAGCGGACCGGCCTGGTGACCGGGCGCGCCCTCGAAGCCGATGTACACGTCGGGCGCGGCGTTGTTGCCGTTGCGGAACTCGCGCGGGGTGTCCTGGCCGTAGACGCCGAGGCCGGGCGCCGAACGGGAGGCGTGGTGGGCGATCACCAGCGGCTTGTGCGGCATACCCCGGGCGACCTTGAGGAACTCCACCATTTTGGCCTCGGTGTCGCGGGCCGGGTCGGTGGGGAACGCGTCGTACTTGGCGAAGCGGCTCTCCAGCTCGAAGAGCTGCTTCGCCTCGTCGTCGTGGCGCGGGATCATCAGCGTGTGGTGGTCCAGCGAGGGCGCGTCGAACTCCATGCCCCAGAACTGGAGCACCTCGGGGACGAGCTTGCGCGAGCGCAGCAGGTCGGGGTACGCCTGCTCGATGTTGACCTTCGAGTGCGTCGGTCCACCGTGGTCGGTGCACATCGCCCAGGTCAGGCCGAAGTTCTTGGCCATGATGGCGTTGGTGACGATCGGGTAGACCGCGTCCGCGCCCTTGTGGAAGACGATCGGGCTCCGGGTGGTGTCGAACTCGCCGCTGTACTCGGAGTGGACGTGGTGGTCACCCGCGCGCCACGACCGGTTCTTGACGCCGCCCCGGTCGCCCTCGTCATCGCCGGGCCGGCGCTCCTCGTCGGCCCACGCCGCGCCGCCGCCCACCAGGGGACTCGCGGCGGCCAGCGTCGCGCCGACACCCGCGTACTTGACCAGCTTGCGCCGCGACAACTGCGCGCGCTCGACCTCTTCGGCTTGCTTGTCTCTCACGTCAGAGCCTCTCCTCGATCAAGCGAATGCTCTTTCGATCAAGGAGCCTCGGAGAGGTCGGTGAACGCCCGCCGTACGGCGGACGGGTACCCGGTGAACTCCCCGGCCGAGCCCGTTGAAGGGCACGGCGGCGCGGCGCTGGGTGACGAAACGACAGCGGGGCGACAGGATCAGGGGCGTTGGCGCCCCCGCTCCACCCGTGCCGATTCGGCCGTCGACGGCGCGGCGGGCGCGGTGACCAGCGTCGGCGCGACGTCGACGGCGGGCAACCCGGTCCGACCGGCGACCGGCAGGACCAGTTCGCTGCGCCCGAGGTCGACCCGGACGGTCGCGTCCCGGTCCTCGGCCATCGTGAACTCCGGGTCGCTCTGACCGAGCACCAGGCCGAGGACGTGCCCGGCCGGCACCACCGCGTCGTACGCGTTCAGCGGCACGGTGACCGTGTACCACCGGTCCGCCCGCAGCGGCGTGGTGAACCGCAGCGAACGATGGTGCGCGGCGTCGAGCCAGCCCCGGGCCAGCACCGCGTGGTCGGAGACCTCGGTGATCTCCTCGGTGTCGTGGTAGCAGGCGTCGTCGGCCTGGGTGGACGCACCCCAGCAGGACTCGGTGTCCAACGTCCGCACCGCCCCGAACCAGCTCCGCTCGGCGGTGCCGTAGTCGACCAGGCGGGCGCTCAGCTGCGTGGTCGGCCGATCCACCCGGACGCGCAGTCGCACCGACGCGCTGCCGGAGATCCGCAGCGCGGCGTCCAGCGGAGCGGAGAGGAAGACCAGCCGGCCGGCGGTCGCGCTGTTCGGCTCGGCGACCACCGCGTCCTCGGTCAGCGCCTCGTCGACGTACTCCCGCTCCTGGCCCGGCCGCGCGGCGCGGCCGCCGAGGGTACCGGTGACGCCGTCCCCGACGCCGAGGTGAACCCGCATCTCCCGGCTGCCGGGCGCGGGCCAGTCGCGCTGCGTCGTCCACCTGCCGGGCGCGGTCTCCAGGTCGACCCGCGGTTCGCCCATCACCCCGTTCGGCAACCCCTGCAACCAGTAGTCGAACCAGCGGTGCAGGGTCGCCACCCACTCGGCGCGTCGCACGTCGAACGGATCCTGGTGGCCGGCCTGGGAGAGCCACAGCTTGCGGGGTACGCCCCGCTCGGCCAACTCCTGCCACCAGCGGGCGAACTGGTTCGTGGTGACGTTCAGGTCGTTGAGACCGTGTGCCACGAAGACGCTGGCCCGCACCCGATCGGCCGACGGTCGGTAGTCGCGCTGCGCCCAGAACCCGTTGTAGTCGCCGGTCTGCTCGGCGCTGTCCGCCCGCAGCCGGGCGAGCACTGTCGCGCAGGCGGACTCGGGGCGGCTGCTGACGTCCGAGTGCAGCCAGCCGGGATAGTCGGTCGACACCAGCGTCCCCTGGTATCGCATGTAGTCGTACCAGCTCGAGATGGCCGAGACCGGCACGATGGTGGCCAGGCCCGGCACGCCCGTGGCGGCGACCCCGTTGGCGACGGAGCCGTCCCACGACTTGCCGATCATGCCGACCCGGCCGGTGCTCCAACCGGCGTCGACCGGTCGTCCGTCGGCGGTGTACGCGCGGGCCCGGCCGTTGAGCCAGTCCACCACCGCCCTGGCGCTGCCCACCTCGACCGGGCCTCCGACGTCCTCGCACCCGGTCGAGCGGGCGGTGCCGGCGAGGTCCACGGCGAGGAAGGCGTAGCCGCGCGGGACGAAGTAGTTGTCGTAGAACAGGGGCACCGAGGCGATGACGCCGGACGCGTCGTACGCCTTGAGCTCGCCCTCGTTGCCCCGGCCGCAGCAGAGGTAGTAGGGCGACGCCTCCATGATGACCGGTACCCGGATCCCTGCGGCGGCGGCCTCCCGGGGCCGGACGATGTCCACCGCGACCCGGTCGCGGACGCCGTCGCCGTCGCTGTCGGCGCGGGTCTCGACCCAGACGCTCTTCCGGATCGCCCTGGCGTAGGAGTAGGCCGGGACCGTACCGGTGCCGACGACGTGGGGTGGGGTCGGACGATGCCGGTCGGTCGGGTCGGCGGTGGCGGGCGCGGCGGCGAGCGCCGCGACCAGTAGGCCGGCCAGGGCGGCGGCGCTTCGTGCGCGGGTTCGGGCGGTCGGCATCGGTGTCCTCCCGGGTGCGGCGCGTCCAGGACATTCCATCGTATCGATGCCTCTTTGCCCAGTGGCCACGGCGGCGCGCCGTCCTCAGATCCGGGCGCGGGGCAGCCAGCCCAGGAAACGGTGTCGCGCGTTGGGCAGAGGCAGCGTCGGCAGGTCCTGGGCGGCGGCGACGAGGCACGAGCCGAGGTAGACGGCGAGGGAGGCGCGCGCCCCGCCGAACTCGGCGAGCAGTTGGCTCTGCTTGGTCGCGCAGGGCCACTCGCGGCCGCAGCCGGTACACGTCCAGCTCGGCGGGTTGGGCAGGTGCTCGGGGAGCTTGGCGCGGCGATAGCGGCCCACGACGCTGTTGTCCGCGCGGACGTCGCGTCGCCGGCGCTCGGGCCCTTCGTTGCGTCGTCCGGGTGGCCGGGCGGCGGGCAGGTAGCGCCGGACGGTGCCGAGGAGCGCCCCGACGCGTACCAGGGCGTCCGGCCCGACGTGGTGGGCCAGCAATGCCGTGAGCAGGTAGTGCCCGAGCAGGTCGAACGAGTCGCGGTTGAGCCGTAGGTCACGGCACAGGTCGACGAACTCGGGCGTGGTCAGCGGGACGCGGTCGTCGAGCGCGCGGCGCAGCACCTCCCGCAGCGCGACGCCGAGGCTCATCAGCGCGTCGCCCTCGCCCAGTCCCAGGCTGTCCTCGTCCGCCACCCGCGCCAGCGCCTCGGCCACCGCCAACCGTACGACGCGGTCCGGATCGGTACCGTCCAACGACTCACCCCCGCCTGTCGGCCGGATCTCCGGCTGTGGCCCGGACGTCGGGACGCCCGGGGGATCATGAACAAGATTTCGCTGCCGCACCGGAGGCGACTAGGACAGCGGGCGCAGGATCGCCGCGTGCGCTAGCCGGAAAGCGAAGTCGGCTCGGCAAAACGGCGGATCGACGGACGTGCACGGCCGGTTGCCGTATGGTGGAATTCCCATCAATGGATATGTGATTTGCTGGGAATGACGCCACCACCACCGCCGAACCCGGTCGGCTACGCGCCGCGATCACCGGCACGTGCGCCCAGCCACGTCCCGACCCCACCGCCGGCCCCGATCCGACCGGCGGTCTCCTCTCGGACGGAGACAGCGGATGACGTCACCAGTGCAGGCCCGAGCATTCGAGAGTCACGACCCGGCGGCCATCCACCGCTTCCTGGCCAGCACGTACACCGCGGACCTGCGTATCCACGCGGGCGAGACCGGCTACCACCTCGTCCACCAGCGCGTCGACGCCGGGCCGTTCGCCCTCGCCACAACCGGCCAGAGCGCCCATCTCGACATCGAGGTGGGCGACATCGACGGGCTGATCGTCTGCCGTACCCGCAGCGCCCTGATCAGCCGTACCGCTCAGGGGGAGACCCACCGCTTCGGCCCCGGCGACGTGTTCCTGACCAACCGGCCGGGCGAGCCGTTCAGCCTGCGGTGGGAACCCGGCGAGGTGGAGCTCTGCGTTCTGGACCTCGGGGTACTGAGACAGGTGGCGACCGCCACGCCGGCTCGGCGGCCCGGCCCGATCCGTTTCACCGACCTCGGCCCCGTCGACGCGACCCTCACCCGGCAGTGGCGACGGACCACCAGGTACGTGAACGACGTCGTCCTGAACAGCCCGACCGCCAGCGCCCAGCCGCTGGTGATCGGCAGCGCCGCCCGCATGCTCGCCGCGGCGGCGCTCGCGATCTTTCCCAACACGGCGTTCACCGACGAGACCGCCCGGGACCGCCACGACGCCAGTACCGCGACCCTGCGTCGCGCCATCGCCTTCATGGAGGAGAACGCCGACCGGGACATCGGCGCCGCCGACATCGCCAACGCCGCCGCGGTCTCCCTGCGCGCGGTGCAGCTCGCCTTCCGTCGCCACCTCGGCACCACACCGATGGCGTACCTGCGCCGGGTCCGGCTCGACCGGGCGCACCACGACCTGGTCCGGGCCGACCCTCGACGGGAGACCGTGTCGGCCATCGCCAGCCGTTGGGGGTTCGCCAGCCACAGCAGGTTCACCGCCTGGTACCACGCCAGCTACGGGGTGCCGCCCCGCGAGACGCTGCACGCCTGAGGTCGCCCCGGCGCCGACCTTGTGAACACGTCCTGGTGGCGACGAAAATCGATGCTGTGAGGCTTCCGTCGAGGTTCGCCCGGCCGCTTGTGTGCCTGCTGCTCCTCACCGGCTGCGGCACCTCGCCCGGGACCACCGACGGCCCTACGGGCGACCCCCCGTCCCCGTCCCCGTCCCCGTCCCCGTCCCCGGCAACCTCCGTCTCCCCCGCCGCCTTCGACAAGGCGCTGCACGACGAGTTGATCGCGATGCTGGAGCGCGACCAGGCCGACCGTGCGGGCACCCCGCAGACCGAGTCCGACCAGGCGCGCACCCTCCGGCTGAAAGAGATCATCCGTACCCACGGCTGGCCGACCTTCGCTCTCGTGGGCGAGGACGGGGGCAACGCCGCCTGGGCCATCGTCCAGCACTCCGACCTGGACCCCGCCTTCCAACAGGAGGCGCTGGACCTGCTGCGCGCGGCCGTCGCCGCCCGCCAGGCGTCGCCGGGCAACCTCGCCTACCTCGAGGACCGCGTCGCTGTGGCAAAGGGCGAGCCCCAGGTGTACGGGACACAGATCCGCTGCGGGCCGGACGGTCCCGTCCCGGCGACCCCGATCAGGGACGAGCCGGGCGTCGAACGCCGCCGCGCCGAGGCTGGCCTGCCTACCCTCGCGAGCTACCTCGCCGAGATGACCACGATCTGCGCCCAGGACACCAACTAGGCGGGTGCCCGTCCAGCGCGTGACGGCCCCTCAGGGCCGCTCCCGCTCGCGGGCGGCCCGCACCTCGGGCACCGAGGCTTCCAGCAGGTCGGCGAGGCCACGGAGCTGCTCGGCGACCCGGACACCGAGCGGGGTGAGCGTGTACTCGACGCGCGGCGGGATCGCGGTGAGCACCTCACGGGTGAGCATCCCGTCACGCTCCAGCGTCTGCAGGGTCTGGGAGAGCATCCGCTCGCTGACCCCTTCGATGCGCCGCCGCAGGGCGTTGAACCGGTAGCTGCCCTCGCCGAGCGCGAGCAGGGCGAGCGAGGCCCACTTCGACGTGACGTCCTCGAAGGCGGCACGGGAGGCGCAGCTCCGCGCGAAAACATCGCTGACGAATTCCTGGGTAGGCCCCGCCGGGTCGTGGGCCGGCACGTCGGTCACGTCACCAGCCTACCCGAGGCTTACTCAACGACTTGTGCTGTAGGTTCGTAAGTGCTTACTAGAAGTAACCGCCCATCGGAGGTCCCCATGCCCACCTATGCCGTCACCGGCGCCACCGGCCGTCTCGGCCGGCTGGTGATCGAGCACCTGCTCGACGCCGGTGTGCCCGCCGCCGAGATCGCCGCCGTCGTCCGCAGCCCGCAGAAGGCCGCCGACCTGGCCGCCCGCGGCGTCGAGATCCGGCAGGCCGACTACGACGACCCCTCGACGCTGCCCGGCGCCGTGGCCGGCGTACGCCGCCTGCTGCTCATCTCCGGGGACACCCCGGGGCAGCGGGTGCCCCAGCACACCGCGGTCATCGACGCCGCCCGGCTCGCCGGGGTCCAGCGCCTGGTCTACACCAGCATCCTGAAGGCCGACACGACCACGAACCCGCTCGCTCCCGAGCACAAGGCCACCGAGGAGGTGCTGGCCGCGTCGGGCCTGTCGTACACGGTGCTGCGCAACGGCTGGTACACCGAGAACTACACCGATCAGCTCCCGCAGTACCTGGCGAGTGGCACCATCCTCGGCGCCACCGGCGGCAGCAAGGTCTCGGCCGCTCCCCGGACCGACTACGCGGCCGCCGCCGCGGCGGCGCTGACCCGGGACGAGGGCGGCAACGCCGTCTACGAGTTGGGCGGCACCGCGTTCACCTTCGACGAGCTGGCCGACGCCGTCACCGAGCTCACCGGCACGACCGTCGTGCACCGGGACATGTCGACCGCCGAGCTGGCCTCCGCGCTGCGGAACGTCGGGCTCGACGCCGGCACCGCCGGGTTCGTGGCCGCGCTCGACCACTCGATCGCCATCGGCGAGCTGGCCACCGACAGCGACGACCTCAGCCGGTTGATCGGTCGACCCACGACCGGGCTCCGCGACGCCATCCGCGCCGCGCGCGCCTGACTCGGGCCCGGGTTCGTTGTGCTGGCGGGCGACGAGGGCACGCCCTCCGTCGCCCGCCCGTTCAATCGGCGGACGCCGGCGTCAGCAGGCCGGTCAGCAGGCTGCGCAGCGTCCGCTCGAAGAGGTCCGTCGGGGGCGTCGGCGGCCCGACCCGGCCGAGGGCCGCGACGAGATGTGGGTACGCCCCGAGGTCGACGCCCGCGAAGCCGGGTGACCCGGCGGCGGCCTCGCTGCGGGCGAACAAGCTCACCACGCCGGTCAGCACGGCGATCGCCTCGAACTTGGCGCTGACGGCGCAGCGCACGGGTTCCAGGATCCGGATGCAGTTGTCGAACCAGGCCAGACTCTCGGGACCGACGCCCGACGGCCGTTGGATCACGTCCACCAGCCACGGGTGGGCGCGGAACAAGCCCAACTGCCGGCGGGCAACCAGCAGCATCTCGTCCCGCCAGTCGGCCTGCTCCGGCGGGTACGGCCGCAGCTCCCCCACGACCCGGTCGGTCATCAGGTCGAGCAGGTCGTCACGGGACGACAGGTAGCGGTAGAGCGATCCGGCGCCGGTGCCCAGCGCCGCGGCGACGGCCCGCATCGACACCGCGGCGAGCCCTTCGGTGTCGGCCAGGGTGATCGCCGCCGCGACGATCGCCTCCCGGCTGTGCGTCGGCGCGGGGCCACGGGTTCCCCGTTCGGGTCTGGCCCAGATCGGCTGCCGGCCGGCCTCGCGGTCTCCGGACCTCCCGGCTGCGTCGGTCACCGACCCACTCTAGAGCCGCTGACGGGGTCCGCCCGGCAGGCGCCGCGCGGGGTCGCGCGGTGGGCCACTCCTTACGCGGGGGTTTCTCGGGCCGGAACCCGACCGCTACCGCTACTCCCAGAACCGACGAATACGAATGCGAATGTCAGTCCGATCGGACAGATCGGCTTGGGTTATTGTCCCAATTATCCCTCATTGGACCATTTGACGTGATGTGGTGGTCAGCGCGCTTCATCGGCGTCATTCAGGCCGTATCACGCAGGACGCCACTCGTTGGACGTCTCCTGCGAGTAGTACCCACGGAGGGTGTTCTGTGACAGCTAAACCCAAGAATTGGCTACGGCGGCGGGTGGTCCTGCCGTCGCTCGCGACTGGCGCAGCCGCCACGGTGGCAGCCAGCCTGCTGCTCTTCAGCTCGACCGCAGCAAACGCGCAGGAAGCACCGGTCAACCTGGGGACGGCGGCCGACTTCTCCGTCCTCGCCGGAGCGGAGCCCACCAACACCGGCCCCAGCTTCCTGGCCCAGAGCCTCGGGCGCTTCCCCGGAAACACCGCGTCCGGCTTCGGAACGGCCACCATCGGCGGGGAGGTGCACCTCGGCGACGCGGTCGCGCTCCAGGCTCAGAGCGACCTGACCACCGCCTTCAACGACGCCGCCGGCCGGACCCCGTTCACCAACCTCCCGGCGGAGCTGGGTGGCAACACACTCAACGAAGGGGTCTACCGGATCGGGGCCGCCCAACTGACCGGAACGTTGACGCTCAACGGCCAGGGCGACCCGTCGGCCGTGTTCATCTTCCAGGTCGACTCCTCGCTGACGACGGCGTCGAACAGCAGCGTCGTCCTGACCAACGGGGCGTCGGCCTGCAACGTGTTCTGGAAGATCGGCAGCTCGGCGACGATCGGCACCGGCACCACCTTCGTGGGCACCATCATGGCTCAGGCCGCGATCACGATGGCCACGGGCGCGACCCTCCAGGGCCGCGCGCTGGCGCGCACCGCCGCCGTCACCCTCGACACCAACGTCATCAGCGCACCGATCTGCGCCGGGCCGACGGGCCCGCCTGGACCGACCGGCCCACCCGGGCCCACCGGCCCATCCGGCCCGCCCGGCCCGTCCGGCAGCCCCGGAGCACCGGGGAGCCCTGGCGCACCCGGCAGTCCTGGAGCACCCGGCAGCCCTGGAGCACCGGGGAGCCCCGGCGCACCCGGCAGCCCCGGAGCACCCGGCAGCCCCGGCGCACCCGGCAGCCCCGGAGCACCGGGGAGCCCTGGAGCACCCGGCAGCCCTGGCGCACCCGGCAGCCCTGGAGCACCCGGCCCGTCCGGCGCACCCGGCAGCCCCGGAGCACCCGGCAGCCCTGGAGCACCGGGGAGCCCTGGCGCACCCGGCAGCCCTGGAGCACCGGGGAGCCCTGGCGCACCGGGTAGCCCCGGCGCACCCGGCAGTCCTGGCGCACCCGGTAGCCCCGGCAGACCTGGTGGGGGCGGCGAGCAACCCATCCTGCCGGTCACCGGCGGCGGTGCAGTCCCGGCCATGACCGGCGTCGGAGGTGTGATGGTCGTCCTGGGCGCGGTCGCGTTCTTCCTCGCCCGGCGTCGCCGCCTGGAGTCCTGATCGGTGGGCCCGGCCGGTGTGATCCCGGCCGGGCCACCTCCCGTTGTCGGCCCGCTCCCCACCAGGGGCGGGCCGACGACGTGTTCGCCATGGACCGTCAGCCGGTGAGCCTCAGCTCGCGCATGAGGGCGTCCTCGCGCTCGTGCGGGAGGTAGCGCAGAATCCGTGGCGGTCGCCGTCGCAGCGCACCAGGTAGGTCTGGGCGAACTGCGGGCTGCCGGCCCTGCCCTGCGGCGTCGCGAAGTCCAACGTCCACTCGGTCGGTACGAGAACGTACCTTCGGTGCGAGATCGAGAACGTCCAGGACCGTCACCTGGGCTCCGGTAAGCCCAGCTGTCAGTCGTTCCAGGCCACCGTCACTATCACCGCGCTACGCCAATGGTTGTGGACCTTTGAAAACGCGGCCTAGGGTGGTCGCCATGCTTCCGCGCCGCCACCACGACCAAGGGTGGGTCTTGGCGGTGACCCTGGCACGTTCCGACAGATCGGCCGCCTGGTGAGCGGTGCGCCCGCTCCCGCGCAGCGAGGTGATCGGTCACGCCCCGACCGTCGCCGGCCCACGGTCGCCGACGCCTGCGCGCGGCTCGCCCGGTCGCGTCCCTTCGAGATCGGCATCGTCGTCGTCATCCTCGCCAACGGGATCGTCCTCGGTGTGGAGACGTACGAGGGGCTGTTCCCCGCGAGCGGCGCGCTGCACGGGCTGGAGCTGTTCTTCCGCGCCGTCTTCACCATCGAGATCGGCGTCCGGTTGGCCGCGTACGGCCGGCGTCCACAGGACTTCTTCCGGCACGGTTGGAACGTCTTCGACTTCCTCGTGATCGCCGCCATCTTCGTTCCGGGCCTGCACGGCGACGCGGCGCTGTTGCGCGTGGTGCGGGTCGCCCGGATGGTCCGGCTGGTGCGGTTCTCGCCGGGCCTGCGGACCATCGTCTCCGCGCTGTGGCGCAGTCTGCCCGGCGTCACCGGATTCCTCGCGCTGGCCGTGGTGACGCTCTACGTGTACGGGATGGCCGGCTGGCTGATCTTCGGCGACCGGTATCCCGACGAGTACGGGGACATCGGCAGGTCGTTGCTGACGCTGTTCGTGCTGCTGTCGCTGGAGACGCTGCCGGACCTCATCGAGCAGGGGCTGGCCATCTCGCCGTGGACGCTGCTCTACTACGTCAGCTACGTGGTGATCACCGTCAACCTGCTGCTCAACATCCTCATCGCGGTCATCGTGAACTCCATGGAGGAGGCCCGTCGGCTGGAGATGACCGAGCGGTTGGCCCCCGGCTACGACGAGGACGGTGACGGCATCCCCGACGAGGTGGACCGCATCGCGCTCACCCAGCGGCTGGACGACCTGCGCGCGGTCATCGGCGCGTTGGAGCGGGAGTTGCGGATCGACCGGGAGGACGCGCACGGCCGGCCGCATCGCGTCCAGGCGCGCTCCGAACGCTGACCCCGCGATCGTTCCCCGCGCGTAGCGTGGAACCGTCATGGACACCGACCCCAGCGCGATTCGTGCGGATCTGCACCGTCGACGCGACGAGACCACCGCCGAGATCGCCGCGCTCGAGGGCGACCTGCGGAGCCTGTTCGAGGCGTCCCGGTCCTCGAACGCCGACGACGAACACGACCCCGAGGGCAGCACGATCGCGTTCGAGCGGGCACAACTGAGCGCCGTGCTGGCCGCGGCCCGTCGACGCGTCGCCGAACTGGACGAGGCGCTGAGCCGCGTCGCGGCGGGCACCTACGGCGTCTGCGAACGGTGCTCCCGCCCGATCCCCGCCGAACGGCTCGCGGCCCGCCCGTCGGCGCGTACCTGCGTCGCCTGCGCCAGCCGACGGTGACGGTGGCGACGCCCGCGGACCCGGTGCCCGGCGGACGCCGCGGGGGTGTCCGCGCACGGACGGGTTCCGGTCAGACGACGGTGGGACTGCGGCGTTCCAGCAGCACGACGTCACGCCAGCGGTCGCGGTGGCGGCCGATCCGTTCGCGTACGCCGATGACCCGGAAGCCGGCCCGGCGGTGCAGGGCCAGGCTGGCGGTGTTCTCGGGGAAGATGCCGGACTGGATCGTCCAGATGCCGGCGCCCTCGGTCGAGGTGATCAGCGCGTCGAGCAACAGCCGGCCGACCCCGCGCCCCTGAGCCGCCGGGTCGACGTAGACGGAGTGCTCGACGACGCCGGCGTAGACCGGACGGCTCGACGTCGGCGTGACGGCGACCCAGCCGAGGACGAGGCCGTCGGCGACCGCCACGAACCGGTGCGCGGCGATCCGGCTGGCGTCGAACGCCGCCCAGGTCGGTGCGGTGACCTCGAAGCTGGCGTCGCCGCCGTCGAGGCCGAGTTGGTAGATCGCCAGGACGCGGTCCGCGTCGCCGGGGCTCATCGGTCGCAGGGTCGTCTCGGCCACGGGTGGGCTCCGATCTTCTCTCCATGATGTCGCGGGTCTGGTGTGTCAGACAGTTGTACCGTGCGGGGACACCGGCCTTCCGCCGCGCTCACCGGCGTCCCGCACGTCCCGGCGTCCGCTCGTCGAAAGATGTGATGTATCGATTCGATGGTGGCAGCTCGCCGCGTCGGTTCAACCGGCCGCGATTGTGAACGTCGAACCTTCCCCGCAACTCGCAGGTTCCCTTACCGCAACCGGACCGCAACGGCGTGAGCCGCCGGGAGCAACCGGCGCGGTCCGTCGCGGAGAGCGCGAGGAAACGTTGGATGTCTATGCGTATAGGCCCGACGGCGTCGTTGACGCATCCAAACCGCCCTCCGTATACTCCGAATGATCATCTGATCTTTAGCCGAGCCGGGCGAGGAGCGCATGCCGCAGATCACTGGCGTCACCGTCGAGGACGTCCGCTTTCCCACCTCGCTGACCGCTGACGGGTCCGACGCCATGAACAAGGACGGCGACTACTCGGCGGCCTACGTCATCCTGCACACCGACGGCGTCGACAGCGCCGGCGTACCGCTGGCGGGTCACGGCCTCACCTTCACCATCGGTCGGGGTAACGACATCGTCGTGGCGGCGGCGGCCCACCAGGCCCACCGCCTGGTCGGCCTGGACGTCGCCACGATGGCCGCCGACATGGGCGCGGTCTACCGCCTGCTCACCTCCGATACCCAGCTGCGCTGGCTCGGCCCGGAGAAGGGCGTCGTCCACCTGTCCCTGGCGGCCGTGCTGAACGCGGCCTGGGATCTGGTCGCGCGACTGGCCGACAAGCCGCTGTGGCGGCTGCTCACCGACATGTCCCCCGAACAACTCGTCGACATCGCGGACCTGCGTTACCTGTCCGACGCGCTGACCCGGGACGAGGCGCTGGCCATCCTGCGGGCACAGCAGAGCACGAAGGCCGACCGCCTCGCCGAGCTGGCCCGCACCGGCTACCCGGCCTACACCACCTCGGCGGGCTGGCTCGGGTACGGCGACGACAAGCTGCGCCGGCTATGCCAGGAGGCCGTCGACTCCGGCTACGGTTACGTCAAGCTCAAGGTGGGCGCCGACCTCGACGACGACATCCGCCGGTGCACCATCGCCCGGGAGATCCTCGGCCCGGACCGCAACCTGATGCTCGACGCCAACCAGGTGTGGGACGTCGACCAGGCCATCGAGTGGGTCAGGGCGCTGGCCCGTTTCACCCCACTGTGGATTGAGGAGCCGACCAGCCCGGACGACATCCTGGGCCACGCGGCCGTGCGCCGCGCCGTCGCTCCCGTCGGCGTCGCCACCGGCGAGCACTGCCACAACCGGGTGATGTTCAAGCAGCTCTTCCAGGCCGAGGCCATCGACTTCTGCCAGTTGGACACCGGCCGGCTGGCCAGCGTCAACGAGATTGTCGCGGTGCTGCTGCTCGCCGCGAAGTTCGGCGTCCCGGTGTGCCCGCACGCGGGCGGCGTCGGGCTCTGCGAGATGGTCCAACACGTGTCGGTGCTCGACTACGTCGCGGTGTCGGGGGATCTCACCGGCCGCGTCACCGAGTTCGTCGACCACCTGCACGAGCACTTCACCGATCCGTGCGTCATCCGGGACACCGGTTGGGGCAGCGGATACGTCCTGCCCCACGCGCCCGGCTACTCCACCCGTATGCACCCCGAGTCGATCGAACGGTACCGGTTCCCGGACGGCCGCTACTGGGCCTCGACCGAGGCGGCTACCGTGTCATCTCCGGAGCCGTACGTCATCGCGGGTGGAGCCGCCACCCCCGCCGGCCGCTAGGAGGTGTCATGTCCCGCACCGACGAGGTCGTGAACGGCATCAAGCGGATGATCCTGGAAGGGACGTTCAAGCCCGGGGACCGGCTGCCCATCGAGAAGGACCTCGCCGAATCCCTCGGCGTCTCGCGGGGCTCCCTGCGCGAGGGGATGTCCGCGCTGTCGATCCTCGGCATCGTCAACATCCGCCAGGGTGACGGCACGTACGTCACGAACCTCGACGCGCCGCAACTGCTGGCCCCGATGGGCTTCGTGGTCGACTTCCAGGGGCAGGGCGACGGACGGCACATCCACACCGTCCGCCGCCTGCTCGAATGCGAGGCCGCCCGGTTGGCCGCGACCAGGATCACCGACGAGGCCCTGGCGCAGGCCGCCGAACTGCTCGACGAGGCGGCCCGGATCGCCGGCCGGTCACCGCAGGACCACGAGCGCATCATGGAAATCGACATCGCGTTCCACCGGATCATCGCCGCACAGGCCGACAACCCGGTGCTCATCGGCCTGATCGAGGCGTTCGCCGGGCGCACCCTGCGCGGGCGGCTCTGGCGGAGCCTGCACGAGGAGGGCGCGGACCGGCGTACCCACGACGAGCACGTGGCGATCCTGAAGGCCCTCCGGGCGCGCGACCCGGAGCGGGCCCGCACCCGGATGGCCAACCACCTGATCGGTGTGGAGGAGTCGCTCCAGGGGTTGCCCGACGAGGGCTGACCGCCGCCGTCGATTGATCGCCCGCCCGTGCCGCTCGTCGGTGGCACCGTTCCCGGTGCACCGCGCGCGCTCACGGGCGGGCGACCCCCCGCCCTAGTCCCGCTCCGAGCCCTTGCTTCCGGTCATCGCCGCGACCAGATCGTCGGTGCTGACCTCGTCGGCACGCAGCCGAGCCGCCCGCCGGCCGAGACGCAGCACCTCCACCCGGTCGGCGATCTCCAGAACCTGCGGCATGTTGTGGCTCACCAGCACCACCGACATGCCCGCCGCACGAGCCCGCCGCACCACGTCGAGCACCCGCTCGGTCTGCACGACGCCCAGCGCCGCGGTGGGCTCGTCGAGGATGACCACGTTCGTCGCCCAGATGATCGCCCGTGCCACCGCGACGCACTGCCGCTGCCCGCCGGACAGCATCGCGATCGGCGTGGTGACCCGTGGGATCCGTACGCCCAACTCGTCGAGCGCCACGGCTGCGCCGTGGCGCATGGCGCGCTTGTCGAGCAGCCCCAGCCGACCGAGCGGCCCGGACCGCAGGATCTCCCGCCCGAGGTAGAGGTTGGCGGCGACGCTGAGGTCGTCGGCGACCGCGAGATCCTGGTAGACGGTCTCCACCCCCGCGCGCCGGGCGTCCACCGGAGTCGAGAAGTGGACCGGGCGGCCACCGACCCGGATCTCGCCCTCGTCCGGCGCGTGCACGCCGGAGAGCGTCTTGACCAGCGTGCTCTTGCCGGCGCCGTTGTCACCGATGAGGGCGACGACCTCGCCCCGGTGGACCGTGAAGTCGGCGCCGCGCAGCGCCTCGACGTGGCCGAACCGCTTGACGATCCCCCGGGCTTCGAGCACCGGCGGCTCCTCGGGAGACCGCCGCTGGTCGTTGTCGGTCGTCGGCGCGGAGGTCGTCGCCATCACTGCACCGGGGGGTTGGCGCAGCTGGGCTCGAGCACCGCCTTGATCTCCGGCGAGTCGATGTTCTTCTTGGTGACGAAGGTGACGCCGGTGTCCGCCGACGCCAGCGGCGCCTTGTCCCGGAGGTGCTTGACCATCTTGTCGACGCCGAAGTAGCCCATCTTGAAGGGATTCTGCACGACCAGCGCCGAGATCTGGCCGTTGCGCAGTCCGGCGATCTCGTCCGGGGCGGCGTCCCAACCGATGATGACCACCTTGCCGGACTTGCCCGCCGCCTGGATGGCCTGCGCCGCGCCGAGCACGCTCGGCTCGTTGGCGGCGAAGATGCCGGCGAGGTTGGGGTTCGCGGTGAGGATGTTCTCGGTGACCCGCCGCGCCTCGTTGACGTCGCTGCGGCTGGGCTGCTGGCCGACCAGCTTGAGGTTGGGGAACTGCTTGAGGCCCTCCTTGAAGCCGTCGACCCGCTCGGTGTTGGTCTGCGAGCCGGGCTGGAACTCCACCAGCGCCACGTCGTGGTTGCCGGAGCCCAGCTCGGTGGCGAGCAGCTTGGCCGCCTCGACGGCCGAGGCCTTGTTGTCGGTGGCGAAGAGCGGCACGCTCGACGGCTGCGGGCTGGTGCCCGAGTCGATCATCGCGACCGGGATGTTCGCGCCGATCGCCTGGTCGGTGGCGGGTGCCAGCGCGCGGGAGTCGGTGGCCGCGTAGACGATCCCGTCGACCTTCTTGGTGACGAAGTTCTGGATCAGGTTGACCTGACCCTCGACGTCGGTCTCGGTGGTCACCCCGTCCCACTGGACGGTGACGTTGCCGGCGCGCTGCGCGGCGCACTCGGCGCCCGCCTTCACCGTGTTCCAGTAGTCGGCCCCGACGGCCTTGGGCACGACGGCGAGCTTCAGCGGCCCGGAGGCGTCCTTGGTCGCGCCGTCGCCTCCGTCGCGGACCTCGACTCCGCCGCAGGCGCTGAGCAGCGCCGCCGCCACGGCGGCGGCGAGGACGGCCTGCGCGCGCAGGAGGTGACCCCGGGGACGTCGGCGGATGGTGGTGTGTGCCATGGTGTGCGTCCTTCCTCTGGTGAGCTGCGGGAACGGCAGATCAGCCCCGTGACTCCAGCCGCCGACGGCGGTACTGGTCGAAGTAGACGGCAGCCCAGATGATCAGGCCGACGATCACCTGCTGGTAGTGGATGCTGATGTCGAGCAGGACGGCGCCGTTGCGGACCAGGGCGATGAGGAAGGCGCCGATGATGGTCCCGACGATCCGGCCCTGCC
The DNA here is from genome assembly GCF_040648595.1 of Micromonospora sp. NPDC049107. Lineage (NCBI taxonomy): Bacteria > Bacillati > Actinomycetota > Actinomycetes > Micromonosporales > Micromonosporaceae > Micromonospora > Micromonospora sp. NPDC049107. Next base: position 242,589 of record NZ_JBEZEC010000006.1, on the reverse strand, counting down.
CGCCGAATAGGCTGGCGCCGCCGATGACCGCCGCGGCGATGACGTCGAGTTCCAGCGAGATGCCGTAGTTCGGCTGCCCGGAGTTGACCCGGGAGGCGGCGATCATGCCGCCGAGGCCGACCAGGACACCCGCCAGGACGTACACGTAGGTCAGGTAGCGCCCCACCGCGATGCCCGAGCGGCGGGCGGCCTCCAGGTTGGAGCCCATCGCGTAGGTGTACTGCCCGAAGCGGGTCTGCGAGAGCAGGAAGGCGACCCCGACGGCGACCAGGGCGGTGATCACGACCGCGAACGGAATGCCGATGATCTCGCCGTTGCCGAGCAGCTGGAACGACTTGGGCAGCCCGTAGACGCCGACCGCGCCGGTGATGATGAAGACCAGTCCTCGGCCGACCGACATCGTTCCCAGCGTCGCGATGAACGGGGGTATCCGGGCGACGGTGACCAGCAACCCGTTCAGCAGTCCCGCCAGAGCGCCGACACCGATCGCGACCGCCGTGGCCGCGAGGAGCGGAAAGCCCAGGTCCCGTACGACCATCGCGCCGGCCACGCCGGCGAGCGCGGCGACCGAACCGACCGACAGGTCGATTCCCTTGGTGATGATGACCATCGTCTGCGCGGCGGCGATGATGGCGATCACCGCGGTCTGCGCGCCGATGTTGAACAGATTGTCGGCCGTCAGGAAGTAGGGACTGGCGAAGCTCAGCGCGACGAACAGGACGACGAGCGCGGTCGCGGCGGTGAACTCGGACAGCGCGTGGGAGATCCGCTCGCGCAACCAGTCGTTGAGCGCGCCGCCGTGGGCCTGGTCGGTCGCCTCGACGGCGCTCATCGCCGGGCCCGGCCGTCGTCCACTGTGTCTCCCCCGGCTCGGCACGCGCCGCCGCCGGTGATTGACGCTCTCGCTCGCAACCGGACCTCCCCAGGAAGTCACGCACGGGCCACGCCCCGTAGCGCCCGCACGATAGATCAGATGTTTGCAATGATCAGGCGTTACCTTGCCATGGTCACACTCGTGTTGCCAAGGTCTTACCGGCATGTTGTGGCATCGTTATTCGCACCTCGGGCACGATACGTCCGACCAAAAGACCCGCTAACCGTGTCCGGTCCGGGACGGCGACCGACGTCGTCAACGGAGGGGTCTGCCGCACGGCCACCGGTCGCCTTGAGCATGTTATCGATAACATGCTATGTTCCGCCAAGGAGTCGAGGGCACGTCCCTCCCGTTCGGAACCACCGGCACCTCGAAGGGCATCGGGTCCCACGACCCGGTCGACGGCCGGTGAGCTGTCCAAGCCACACCTGTCCGGCGTACGTCATTCCCGCGTCCGCGCACGCGGCAGTCCATCGTGACGTTTACCCCGCAGGCAGCACCGTTGTCGACCCGTCGGACCGTCCCGGGCACCGCCGAATCTCGCCCCGCACGACCCCCGGCAGCCCTTCGCCGATCGGGCAGCCCGACCTCGACTCCGCCGCCACCATTTGTCGAAAGGCAGGACCATGGACAAGATCCCCGACGAACGCACACCGCGACCCCTCCTCCGGGGCCGTCGGGTGCTGGTGCCGCTCGCGGCCACCCTCGCGGCGGTCGCCGCGACGGTGGCGGTGACCTCGGCCGCCAACGCCGGCACCACGCTGGGTGCCTCGGCGGCCGAGAAGGGCCGCTACTACGGCGCCGCGGTACCCGCCTTCAAGCTGTCCGACAGCCAGTTCGCTGGCATCGTGAACCGGGAGTTCAACCAGCTCACTCCCGAGAACGAGATGAAGTGGGACGCCACCGAGCCGCAGCAGGGCCGGTTCAACTACAGCGGCGGGGACCAGATCGTCGCCCACGCCCAGTCGCACGGCATGATCGTCCGCGGCCACACGCTGCTGTGGTACCAGCAGCAGCCGGGTTGGGCGCAGGGCATGTCCGGCACCGCGCTGCGCAACGCCGCCATCAACCACGTCACCCAGGTCGCCACCCACTACCGGGGCAAGATCTACGCCTGGGACGTGGTGAACGAGGCGTTCGCCGACGGCGGCAGCGGCGGTCGACGCGACTCGAACCTGCAGCGCACCGGCAACGACTGGATCGAGGTGGCGTTCCGCGCCGCCCGCGCCGCCGACCCGGGCGCCAAGCTCTGCTACAACGACTACAACACCGACGGCATCAACGCGAAGTCCACCGGCATCTACAACATGGTCCGCGACTTCAAGTCCCGCGGCGTGCCGATCGACTGCGTCGGCTTCCAGTCCCACCTGGGCACCTCGGTGCCGGGTGACTACCAGGCCAACCTGCAGCGCTTCGCCGACCTGGGCGTCGACGTCCAGATCACCGAGCTGGACATCGCCCAGGGCTCCAACCAGGCCAACGCCTACGCCCAGGTGACCCGGGCCTGCATGGCCATCGCCCGCTGCACCGGCATCACGGTGTGGGGGGTCCGGGACAGCGACTCGTGGCGCGGTAACGACAACCCGCTGCTGTTCGACCGGTCGGGCAACAAGAAGGCGGCGTACACCTCCGTCCTCAACGCCCTCAACGCGGGCATCGGCACCCCGACCACGCCGCCGCCCACCACCCCTCCGCCGACCACTCCCCCGCCGACCACCCCCCCGCCCACGACGCCGCCGCCGACCACTCCTCCGCCCACCGGTAGCGGCTGCACCGCCTCGGTGTCGCTGAACTCCTGGAACGGTGGCTTCGTCGCCACGGTCAAGGTCAACGCCGGCTCGACGGCCGTACGGGGTTGGTCGGTCCGGATCACGCTGCCCTCGGGCGCCGCGATCACCAACACGTGGAGCGCGCAGGCCAGCGGCTCCTCGGGTGCGGTGGACTTCCGCAACGTCGAATACAACGGCCAGATCGGCGCGGGCGGCAGCACCGAGTTCGGTTTCCAGGGCACCGGCGCCGGTCCGTCCGCGACTCCTACCTGCACCGCGAGCTGACCCGTCCCCTCTCAGCTCACCCCCTGAGCGCCCCCGGGGCCGCGCGGACCACCGCGCGCCCCGGGGGTGCTCGCCGTCCTGGGGGGTGCGCCTACCCCGCGTCAGGCGTCGAGGCAGGAGCGGACCGCGGCGGTGAGCCGGTTGGCGCGCTCGTCGCCCGCGCCGTACATCTGGTTGACCACGTAGCCGAACCCCACCTCGTGGTACGCGTCGGCGAAGGCGAGGTTGCCGCCGGCCCCGTCGTGGCCGAAGCTGCGCTCCCCCAGCAGCGGCCGGGCCGGCTCGGAGTGCAGCAGGAAACCGGTGCCCCAGCGCTGGCCGGTGTCGGGCGGGCCGTGCCGTTGCTGGCCCCGTGAGCGGACGATGACCGCGTCGTCGACCGAGGCCCGGGTGAGCAGGGGTCCATCGCCCACGTCGGACACGCAGGCCGCGTAGAGGCGCGCGAGGCCGTCCGCGGTGCTCACCGCTCCCGCGCCCGGAATGCCGGCCGCCTGGATGTCCGGGTCGTTGAAGCTGACCAGACCGTCGGCGTCGGCGGGGAAGGCGAACGCGCCGCCCATGGTGATCCCCCGTTCGGCGACCGGGTCGACGAAGGGATCGGCGTCCGGTGGTGGGGCCAGATTCCAGGCGACGCCGTCGCGTTCGGCGGCGGGCAGCCCGAGCCAGGTACGCAGTCCCAGCGGGCCGGCGACGGTGTCGCGGAAGTACGCGCCGGGGAGCTGACCGGTGACGCGGTGGATGACCTCGCCGACGAGCCACCCGTAGGTCATCGAGTGGTAGCTGTGCGCCGTACCCGGCTCCCACAGTGGGGTCTGCGCCTCGATCGCCGCGATGACCGGGTCCCACGCGAGCACCTCGTCAAGGGTCAGCGGCCGGTCCAGCGCCGGCAGGCCGGACTGGTGGGTGAGCAGCCACCGTACGGGGATGTCGGCCTTGCCGTGCTGGCCGAACTCCGGCCAGTAGCGCGTCACGGGCGCGTCGAGGTCGAGGCGCCCCTGCTGGACGAGCAGGTACGCGCAGATCGCCAGGATCCCCTTGGTGCAGGAGAAGACGACGACCGGCGTGTGCGCCGTCCAGGGGCGTCCGGTGCGGGTGTCGGCCAGACCGCCGTACAGGTCGACGACCTTGCGACCCCGCACGTAGAGGGTGACCGCGGCGCCGACCTCACCGCGGAGGGTGAAGTTGTCGCGGAACGCGTCGGCGACGCGCCTGTAGCGCTCGTCGACGTCGCCGTGGATCTGCGGCTGCGTGGCCACTGCCTATCCCTTCAGTGAGCCCTGGATCAGGGCCTTGATGAACTGTCGCTGGAAGATCAGGAACACGATGAGGGTAGGTGTGAGGATCAGCAGCGAGCCAGCGCACAGCAGCACCAGGTCGGTGCCCCACTGGCCCTGGAACGCGCCGAGCGCTCCGGCCATCGTGCGTTTGGTGGCGTCGTCGACCAGCACGATCGCGAGCAGGAACTGGTTCCACGTCCAGAGGAACATCAGGATCGTCAGCGACGCGATGGCCGGGCGGGCCAGCGGCACCTGGACCCGCCAGAACAGCTGCCAGGTGCTGCTGCCGTCCACCCGGGCGGCCTCGGACAGCTCGACCGGCACGTTGGTGAAGTGGGCGCGCATCCAGAACACCGCGAACGGCATGTAGAGGCCGATCAGCGGCAGGATGATGGCCCACCGGGTGTTGAGCAGGCCGAGGTCCTGCATCTGGTAGTAGAGCGGGGTGACGACGGCCTCGAAGGGCAGCGTGAGGCCGAGCAGCAGCAGACCGAAGACGAGCCGGCCGCCGGGCACCCGCAACTGACCCAGCCCGAAACCGGCCATGGTGGCGATGAGCACGGACACCGGTACGACGCCCGCCACGATGAGCAGGCTGGAGCGCAGCAGTGCGCCCATGTTGGCGGCGGTGAACGCGTCGGCGAAGTTGCCCCACTGCGGGTCGGACGGCCAGGCCAGACCGTCGGGCACGGTGCCGCGCGGTTGCAGGGCGGCCGAGAGCATGCTGACGAACGGCAGCAGGGTCACCAGGATCAGGGCGATCAGGAAGACCCGACCGGTCAGCTGCTCGCGTCGGCTCAGGTTCACGGCTTCTCCCCCCGGGTCAGTCGCTGGATCGGCAGCACGAAGGCCAGCACCAGAAACATCAGTACGACCGCGAGCGCCGAGGCCAACCCCACCTGACGCTGCGAGAAGGCCAGCCGGTAGATCTCCAGACCGGGGACGGTGGTCTGCAGTCCCGGGCCGCCGCTGGTGGAGATGTAGACGATGTCGAAGCTGGCCAACGCGGCGATGATCGTGACGGTGAGGCAGACCCCGATCTCCTGACGCAGGCTGGGCAGGGTCACCGCGAGGAACTCGCGGACCGGCCCCGCGCCGTCCAGCCGGGCGGCCTCGTAGAGCGCCGGATCGATCTTGCTCATGCCGGTCACCAGCAGGATCGTGCAGAGGCCGAGCAGGACCCACGCCCCGATCACCCCGACGGCGGGCAGCGCCGTGTCGAAGTCGCCCAGCCAGGCGCGGGCCACGCCACCGAGCCCGACGGCGCGCAGCACCTGGTTGACCAGACCGTTGGTCGAGAGCAGCCAACTCCACGCGATGCCGGCCGCCACCAGGGGAATGACCTGGGGCAGGAACAGGATCGTCCGGACCACGGTGCCGAACGCGCCGGTGGTGATCCGGCGGACCACGCTCGCCACCAGCAACCCGAGCGCGACCGGGATGAGGCTGAAGAAGACGATCAGGACGATCGCGTTGGAGATGATCTTCAGCAGGTCGCTGTCGGTGAAGACCGTGACGTAGTTGTCCAGGCCCGCCCAGCGGGCCACCCCGATCCCGTTCCAGTCGTAGAGCGAGTACTGGACGGTCAGGGCGAGCGGCCGCAGGACGAAGACCGCGTACATCACGAAGGCGGGCAGGACGAACAACCAGCCGGTCCCGGCCGCGCGGGCCCACCGGCGTCGGTGGGCCCGCGCGGACGCGGGACGGGCGGGACGACCCACGGACGACGCCCGGCCGTCCCGCCCTGGTGGTGCGCTGCCGAGGGCAGACGTCATCGGGACAGTTCCTTCTCGTACTCGGCCTGGACCGCCTTGACGTACCCCTCGGGCGTCTGCTGGCCGGCGACCAGCTTCTGCATCTCGGGCGTGATCGCGGCGGCGAAGATGCCACCGGTCGCGTTCGCGGTGAAGTCGACCGCGCCGTTCTCGGCCCCGAGCTGCTGCGCCGCCTTGAGGGTCTCGGCCAGCACGGTGTTCGGGGCGGCGGCCGGCACCGGAAGGTCGCTCGGGCCACCCGGGCTGGACCCGCCGACCGTCACGGCGATCTCTCGCGCCTTGGCGTCGGTGTGGACCCAGTTCAGGAAGAACGCGGCGGCGTCCGGGTTCTTGGCCTTGGCGGAGACCCCGAAGGTGTTGGGGGCGGACATCGCCACGTGCTTGGCGCCGGCCGCCTCGCCGGGGAACAGGAAGAAGCCCACGTTGCCGGCCATCGTCTTGTCGAGGTTCGCCGACTCCCAGTCGCCGTTGAACATGAACAGACCGTTCCCCTTCTGGAACTGCCCGACCATGCCCGCGTAGTCCAGGGCGTTGGCGTCCTTGGTGAAGTAGCCGGCCTGCGCCCACTTCTGGATGGTCTGGGTGGCCTTCAGCGCGGCCGGCGTGTCGAAGGTGGCTCCCGGCTTCTGGAAGATCCAGTCGGCGACCTGCGCCGGGTCGCCGAACTGGTTCTGCAGCGCCTGGTGCGGGAAGTTGATGCCCGCGGTGTTCTTGTTGAACTGCATGATCGGCTGGACCCCGCTGGTCTTCGCCTTCGCCAGCACCTGCTCGAACTCCGCTACCGTGGCCGGCGGCTGGGACATGCCGACCTGGGCGGCCAGCTTTTTGTTGTAGAAGACTCCGGTGACGCTGTAGCCGAGCCCCATGCCGTAGAGCGATCCCACGCCCCGCGTCTCGTCGCCGACGCGCAACTGCACGAGCTGCGAGGCGGGGAACTTGTCCCAGCCGTACGCGGTGACGTACGGGTCGAGGTTCTTGAGCAGGTCGTCCTTCACGAGGTCGACCATCGTGGGAAGCCGGATGATGTCGGGCGCGTTGTCCGAGGCCATCACGCGGGGGGCGTTCTCCACGATGACCGTGAACTGGTCCTCGCGGATATTGAAAGTGACGTTCGGGTGCTGCTTGGAGAACTCGTCGGCCAGCGCCTTGGCCAGCGGGAAGCCGGTCTCCGCGTACATCTGGAGGGTGACCGGCCCGGTGCCCAGGTCCGTCTTGACGGCGGCGTCGGGCCCGGCGGTCGACGACCGGTCGGCTCCGGGCGCGCTGCACGCCGTGGCGGCGAGCCCCAGCACCAGCAGCGGTCCGAGGACCAGCGCGCCGCGTCGCGGGAATGTCGTCAGCGTTTGTGCCATGTCATGACTCCTATGTTTCCTCCGCGCGTCCCACGACCCACGGCCGCGCGACGGCTCCACCGGGACCTTCGCGACGGGCGAGCGGCCACGACACGTACGCCGTGACCATCTCGCGCCGCCGCGCTCGCGTACCGACTCAGCAGGCGACCGACGGCGTCTACCGACGCGCCAAAAGTGGCCGCTAAACTGATTTAGCAGAGCATGCGCGTGACACCGGAGGCTGTCAAGGACAACCTGGCAACGGTCCGGAAACATCGGGTTCACACCACGCCCGACCCGACCGGGGCCGGGCTCCGTGCGCCGACGCATCATGATGGGCGGGAGCGGGAGCCCGTGGCGCCGCGCCTGATTCGGAGGACAGATGGGCCGCAACAGAGCAACCCTGGCCGACGTCGCACGGCGGGCCGGGCTGTCCAAGACCGCCGCGTCGATGGTGCTGAACGGCAGGGAGGGCACCCGGCTCTCGGCCGAGGCACACCAGCGCGTGTTCGCCGCCGCCGAGGAGCTGGGCTACCGGCCCAACCTGGCGGCACGCAGCCTGCGTACCCGCAAGACGGCGACCATCGCGTTCGTCTCCGACATCGTCGCCACCACCCGCTTCGCCGGCGGCCTCATCCGCGGCGCGCTCGACGCGGCCCGGGAACGCGACCACGTGCTGCTCATCACCGAGACGCAGGGCGATGCCACCTTCGAGCAGTACGCCATCGAGGCCATGCTCGACCGGCAGGTCGACGGGGTGATCTACGCGGCGATGGCCACCCGGCGACTCACGGTGCCCCCCGCCATCCTCGGCGGCCCGGTGGTGCTGCTCAACGCCACCAGCTCGGACAATCTGCCCTGCGTGCTTCCCGACGACGACCGGGCCGGTCGCGCGGTCGCCACCGCCCTGCTGGAGTACGGTCACCGCGACGCCATCGCGCTCATCGGCCGCAACCGGATCAAGGAGGGCGACCAGGAGATCTCCCTCGCCGCTCGGGCCCGCCTGCACGGCATCCAGCAGGCGTTGAGCGACGCGGGCGTCACCCTCCTGGCGGAGTCCTTCTGCACCGAGTGGCTGCCCGAGCACGGTTACGCCGCCACGCGCGCCCTGCTGAACCGAACCCAACGGCCAAGCGCCATCATCTGCATGAACGACCGGCTGGCGTTCGGCGCCTACCAGGCACTCGGCGAGGCGGGCCTGACCGTCCCGGACGACATCTCGGTGATCTCGTTCGACGACGATCCGATCGCCGCCTGGCTACGTCCCAGCCTCGCAACCACCGCGCTACCGCACGAGCAGATGGGGAGGCGCGCGGTCGAACTGCTCCTGGATGGCGGGGCCGCCGAGCGGTCGCTCGTCGCGATGCCGCTGCGCCGACGCCGGTCCCTCGCGCCTCCCGCCTCCTGATCCGGGCACCCCCTCCGCGGGCGGGCCCGTACCGGCACGCGCCCGCGCCCGGCGCGGCGGGGCCGGACGACGACAGGTCCGGGCCGGGGCCGTGCCGCCGCGGTCCGGACCTGTCGAGCTGTCAGCGCGGTGTGGCTAGCGCCGGGTCCAGCGTTGGTTGGAGGCCCCGGTGCAGGTCCACAGGAGCACCGTGGTGCCGTTGGCCGTCGCGTTGTTGTTGACGTCGAGACAGAGGCCCGACGACGCTCCGCTGATCGTGCCGTTCGAGTTGAACGTCCACCGCTGGTTGGCGCCGCCGTTGCAGTCCCAGATCTGGACCTTGCTGCCGGCGCTGGCGTTGGTGGGCGCGTCCAGACACTTGCCGAGCGCCTGGAGGGTCTGCCCGTTGGCCGTCCACCGCTGGTTGGCGGCCCCGTTGCAGTCCCAGATCACCGGCTGGGTGCCGTTGGTGGTGTTGCTCTGCGGGACGTCCAGGCAGCGGCCGGAGGCAACGCTCGACAGCGCGAAGGAGGTGGTCGGCGGCGGCGTGGTGGTCGGCGGCGGCGTGGTCGGCGGCGGGGTGCTGGTGTCGCCGCCACTGACCCGGTACACCACCGTGCCGTGCGCCGGAACGCTGGCGGAAATGGAGCCGGTGCTCGTGCTGGTGGTGTTGCTCCAGGCGTCCACCAGGGTGAAGGAGCTGCCGGACTTGCCGACGGCGGCGGCCGTCGTGGAGATCGTCGTCGTCGAACCGCTCTGGTTGAACAGCGCGACCGCGACGTCACCGTTGGCCAGCCGCTTGGCCAGCACGCGACGGGTGCCGTCGAACGACACCTGGCCGGCCTGCAAGCCCAGGGCGTCCTGGTTGATGCCGATCAGGTTCGCGTTCTTGAGGATCGTCTGCGTCGCGGCGTTCATGTTGCGGACGTCGTTGCCGGCGATCAGCGGCGACGCCATCATCGCCCACATCGCGAAGTGGCTGCGCATCTCGGTGTCGTTCATGCCGCCCCGGCCGACCTCCATCATGTCCGGGTCGTTGAATCCACCCGGGCGCGCGTACGAGGCCAGCGGGACGGTCACGTTGATGATGTTCTGGATGCCCATCGGGTAGCCGTTGGTCTGCCCGGTGTCCCACGCGTTGGTGATGTCCTCGGTGGTGCGCCACATGTTCGCCACGTCGCCCCAGTTGCGCTGCGGGCCGGTCTTGGCGTGGATGCTGTTGGAGTTGATGCTGTAGACGATCGGCCGGCCGGTCGCGGCCAGCGCGTCGCGCATCTTGGCGAACGTGGTGACCTGGTCGTTGATGCTGCCGTTCGGGGAGCACCAGTCGTACTTGAGGAAGTCGACGCCCCAGGCGGCGAACTGCCGGGCGTCCTGCGCCTCGTGGCCCTGGCTGCCGGTCGCGCCGGGGTAGCTGTTGAAGTACTGCGCGCAGGTCTTGTCGACGGGCACCTGGTAGAGACCGAACTTCAGCCCCCGGGCGTGCAGGTAGTCGCCGAGCGCCTTCATCCCGCTCGGGAAGCGGGTCGGGTCGCCCTGGAGGTTGCCGGAGCTGTCGCGGTTCGGGTTGAACCAGCAGTCGTCGACCACGACGTACTGGTAGCCCAGATCGCGCATTCCGTTGCTGACCATCGCGTCGGCGGTCTGCCGGATCAGCCCTTCGTTGATGTTGCAACCGAAGGAGTTCCAGCTGTTCCACCCCATCGGGGGTGTCCGGGCGACGCCGTTCTCCAGCGCCTGGGCCCCGGGTGCCCGCAGGCCCACGAGGGCGGCGGCCACGAGGAGCCCGGCCGCCGCTGCCCGCCCCCAGTGACGGGCTCGGATTCGCTTCATTCGGGAGCGTCCTTTCGGTAGTGCCATCCACGGGGGACGGCAACCCGGATGAGGCGGGCACCGTCGTGTGCGCGACCACTGTTAGCGTTAACAGCAGACGCCGGTCATATTACGGAGCCGTTTCGTCGAATTCAACTACTTCCATGTCTCGACGTATCGGCGAGCGGACCCACCAGGGCAGGCGCAGGCCCCGTCGGTCACGGATGACCGACGGGGCCCATTCCCGCCGCAGACGGCCGGGGGTACGGCCGGTCGGGGCGAGCCCGCCTCAGCTACGCAACTGCCACTGCTGGTTGGTGCCGCCGTTGCACGACCAGAGGATGAGCTTCGTGCCGTTCGCCGTTGCGGCGCCGTTCGCGTCCAGGCAGAGGCCCGACTGCACGCCGGTGATCGTGCCGTTGGCGTTGACGTTCCACTGCTGGTTGGCCTGGCCGTTGCAGTCCCAGATCACCACCTTGGTGCCGTTGGCGGTGCCGGCACCGGAGGCGTCCAGGCACTTGTTGCCGTACACCATGAGCTGCCGGCTTGCGGTCACCGTCCACCGCTGGTTGGTGGCTCCGCTAATGCAGTCCCAGAGCTGGGCCTGCGTGCCGTTGGTGGTGACGGATCCGCCGATCTCGGCGCAGCGACCCGACTGGACGCCCACGATCTGCCCACTCTGCGGGTTGGTGCTGCCGCCGCCCTGGACGCCGGCCGCCGCGATCACGGACTGCGCGCCCGACGGCCAGTTTCCGTTGGAGACCGTGACGTTGCTGTTGACCACGTTGCCCCGGTCGCCGTTCGTCACGTTGGTGCTGCCGTTGGTCGACCAGTTGTTGGTGACGGTGAAGTTGCCCATGTTCTCCGCGTAGTAGTAGTTCGCGGTGGCCCAGGTGCCGGTGGAGGAGAACACGTTGTTGCGGGCGGTGTAGTAGCGCGAGCCCTCGTCGAAGTAGAGCCCGAACCAGCCGTTGGTTCGCAGGCAGTAGTTCTGGTTGATGGTCCCGCCCGGGTTCGCCGAGAGCGTGTAGATGCACCCGCCGTCGGTCATCTGCTGCATCACGTCGTGCACGTAGTTGCCGATGACCTGGTTGTTCGACGCGGTCGTGGCCGTGGAGTAGCGCGGCTGGTAGTTGTAGAGGCCCCGGTTGGCGTAGTGCTGGCTGCCACCGGCGTCGTTGGCGCCCCAGCCGTAGCCGACGGACAGCCCGGTGTACGGCATGTTGTAGACCTCGTTCTGCGAGACCAACGAGGTGCTGACGTAGGTGGTCAGGATCGACACCACGCCCCGGTACTCCACGCCCAGGTCGTGCACCCGGTTGTTGCTGATGGTGACGTTCCGGTTGACCATCCGCTGGTCGCCGGGGTGGTGGGCGTCGGCGCGCACGCCGCCGACCACGATGCCGCCGGCCGAGTTGCGGGCGATCTCGGAACGGGTGACCGTGATGTTGCTGGTACCCAGGCCGACACCGCTCGCGTGGGCGTTGGCGTCGTTGCCGATGCCGATGGCCGTCTGACCCAGGTTGACGAACTGGGAGTCGCTGAAGGAGATGGTGTTGGCGGCCGACACCTGCACGGCGGCGGGCATCTGGGCCCAGCTCGGCCGGGTGGCCTCGAACAGCGGGCAGCCCTCCTGGCAGGAGGTCAACGCGTCGGACGGGCGGGCCCAGGTGCCGACGATGTGCGCGCCGGTCTGCTGGTCGGCGAAGCCGTTGCTGCTGCTCGGGCCGAGCCAGCTCGTACCGGTGAAGGTGACGCCGCTGAACGAGATGTGGTGCGCGGGCGCGTCGTACGTGCCGCCCACGTTGACCAGCGACTGGAGCTGCGGCAGCTCCACGCTGACGCTGTTCATGTTCTGCCCGGCGAGCGGGATGTAGTTGAGCTGCCCGCTGCCCGGGTTGAGATACCACTCCCCCGCCGAGTCGAGGAACTCGTACGCGTTGGCCAGGTAGAACGGGCCGGCCCGGTGCGGACGGGACAGGGTGTCGAAGCCGAACGTGTTGTTGTTCCAGGCCGGCTGCTGCATCGTCAGGAAGTTCCCGCTGATGCTCTGCACGGGCGAGTACCGGTCGGTGAACGAGCCGACGCTCTCCACCTCGACCCGGCTCTGGTTACCGACGTTGTTCAGGTAGCTCAACGCGCTGTTGCTGAACCGCATGCCGGTCGTGGTGAAGGTGAAGTCGGCGCGGTTGACGGCGGTACGCGCCCGGGTGGCGATGGCGCCGTTGACGTAGAGCTGGCGGCTGTCCAGCCCGGTGGGGACGCTGGCTCGCCAGATGTTCTTCGCGGAGTCGACAAGCGACCAGCCGGTGACCGCCCGCGCGCCGCTGATCGTCGGGTGGGCCGAGGCGGCCGCCCGCCAGATCACCTGGTAGCCGTTGGTGCCGGAGTCGGCGGCGGTCAGCCGCAGCGGCGAGGTGAGCCGGTACACGCCGTCGGCCAGTTCCACGACGATGTCGCCGGACATGGAGCTGTTGAGCGTCCGGACGGCGGCCTGCGCGCCGGCAAGCGAGCACGGCTGGCTGGCGGAGCAGGTGCTCCCGCCGCCCGACGGGGACGCGTAGAGGGTGGTGGTCGCCGCGGCGGCCGGTGTGGCCGCGGCGGTGACGGCGACCATTGCGGTCAGTGCCGCCGTGGCGGCGCCGGCGAGGAGCCGGCGCGCCACGGCGATGGATGAGACGGACACTGGACGGTCTCCTGGGGGGGTAGAGGTGGGGTGGTGGGGTTAGCGCTAACAACATGGGCGTGCCGACGCCCGGTCAGGCGACGACCTTGCGGAGGTGGTGCAGGCCGTCGACCGCGAGGCGGTCCTGGGTGGGGGCCAGGGGCCGCCAGATCGACGCCGCGGTGGCGATGGTGGCGTTGTCGGCCGTGAACGACTCGATGCAGACCGCGCCCCGGTAGCCGGTGCCCCGCAGGACGGAGAAGAAGCGCGGCCAGTCGAAGTGGTCCGCGCCGGGAGCGCCCCGATCGGTGCCGCTGACCTGGACGTGCTTGATGTGCGGACCGGCCAGCGCGAGGGCCGCGTAGGGGTCTGCCTCCTCGATGTTCATGTGGTACGTATCGATCATGATGCCGACGCTCGACGGCAGGCCGTCGATCGCCTCGATCGTCTGCTCGACGGTGTTGAGCACGCTCGTCTCGTAGCGATTCAGCGCCTCGACACCGATGCTCACGCCACACTCGCCGGCCCGGTCGGCGACCGGCGCGAGCGCCCGCCGGAAGTCGGCGTAGCAGGCCGCGCGGGCCGCCGCCGACATCCGCCAGGTACGCCCGACGGCCGCGTACACCGGACCGCCGACGCAGGGCGCGCCGACCGCCGCCGCGCTCGCCACACACCCCATGAGGTACGCGACGGTCGACTCGACGACGGCCGGCGGGGCGTCCACCAGATCCCGCCCGGGCGGGGTGACCGCGCAGACCCCGGCCGCGGCGAGACCGTGCTCGGCCAGCAGGTCCCGCGTGCGGACGGGATCCCAGTCACCGGGCTGCTCGATCGGCAGTTCGACCGCCTCGAACCCGAACGAGGCGATCCGCGGGATCAACCGGGCGAGGGCCTCGTCGTCGACCGGCGAGGCCCACACCCAGGGGTTGACGCCAATGGCGTACACCGCAACCTACTTCCAGCGCTGGGGGTAGCCGGGCAGGTCACGGCAGCCGCACATCGCGTAGTGCAGCGGCGGCATGCTCGCGTCGAGGTACTGGTCCAGGTTGTCCTGGGTGATCGTGGGCTGCGGCAGCTTCCACGGGCTGGACACCTGCTTGCCGTCGAGGATGTCCAGCGCGGCGATGATCGGCGTCCGCCACTGGTACGTCGGGTAGGTCGGCGCGATGGCGGTGAGCTGCTTGTCCTTCCAGAGCTTCAGGAAGTCGAGCTGGTCCTCGCCGTTAATCGGCGGTACGGGCTTGCCGGCGTCCTGGAACGCCTCGACCGCCGCCACGGCGACCGCTCCGGCGTCCATCCAGACCCCGTCGATCGTGCCGTACCGCTGGATGTAGTCGTTCACGATCTTCTTGGTCTTGGCGGGGTCGCCGTCGGTGAACTCCACGCCCACGACGTCGACCTTCGCCTTGTCCAGCGCGATCTTCGCGGCCGACCAGCGGGTCTCCAACACGTCGACCCCGGGCAGGATGCGCAGCGCCAGCAGCTTGCCGCCGGGCTTCATCTTCTGGCTGACGAACTCCGCGCCGACGTGGCCGAAGCCGTAGCCACCCACCGGGTTGATGAACGTCACCGGGCAGGTCGTGTTGACGCCCCGGTCGAAGACGACCACCGGCAGGCCGGCCTTGCAGGCGGCCTCGACGGCCGGGGTGAGTGTGGCGGTGGTGTTCGGCGACACGATGAGCGCGTCGCAGCTCTTGCCGAGCAGATCGTTGATGTCGGCGATCTGCTTCTGGTCCTTGCCCTCGGCGTCGACGTGCACGAACTCGCTGATGCGGGACTTCTGCGCCTCGACCTCGGCCTGCATGGTCTTGAAGCCGACCTGCCGCCACGGGTTGTTCAGCGCCGCGTTCGAGAAGCAGATCTTGTGCGGACCGGCCTTCTTGAACTTGGCGGTGTCCACCATCTTCGGGTTGAGCACCTGCTCCCACGGCTTGTCCGCCGGGCCCGTAGGGGCGGCGTCGAGCAGGGCCAGCTCGTTGTCGTAGTCGGCCTGCACGAAGAACTTGGACTGCTCCCCGGTGCCGGACCCCGCGGCGGCGGACGCGCTGCCGGACGGGGACGCGGTCGGCTCGTCGGTGGCGCATCCGGCGGCGGCCAGCGTCAGCACACCGGCCGCAGCCAGGGCGGTCATGGATCGTCTCATCGAATCACCTTTATCTTGAGGAGGAGGAACGCGAAGCCGAGACCGCCACGGCGAGCAGGATGATCAAGCCTTGGACGGTCGATCTGAGGGCACCGGAGACGCCGGTGAAGTTCATCAGCGCGAAGAGCGTCTCGAGGGTCAGTGCGCCGAGCATCGCCCCGACGACCGAGCCGCGACCGCCGCCGAGGGCGACCCCGCCGAGCACGACGGCGGTGATCGCGGCGAACTCCAGGCCGACTCCGGCCTGGAACGACACACCGCTGTACCCGCCGAGCAGGATCGCCGCGACCGCCGCCGCGACACCGCTCAGCACGAACGCGATCGTCTTGGTGAGACCGACGCGTACGCCGCTCAACTCGGCGGTGCGCGGATTGTCCCCGACGGCGACGAGCGTGCGGCCGAAGTCCGAGCGGGTCAGCACCACGGCGATCGCGGCGACGACCACCAGCACGAGCAGCGCGTACGGGATCCGGCCGAGCAGCGGCACGTCCTCGATGGCCCGTCGACCGAACCGACGGAACTCCTCGGAGAGGCCGCCCTTCGGTGCGCCGTCGGACCACAGGTAGACGGCGCCGACGAGGATCAGGAACATGCCCAGGGTGGTGATGAAGGAGGGCACCCGCAGCACCGTGGTGACCAGACCGTTGACCAGCCCGACGAACGCGCCACCGACGAGCAGCAACGCGACCACCGGCCAGGTGCGCGACGGGTCGCTGTCGATGAGGCGGGCAGCCACGACGACCTGCGCCGTGACCAGGGAGCCCACCGAGAGGTCGAACTCCCCGCTGACGATCACGAAGTACTGACCGGCGGCGAGCAGGATGATCGGCGCGGAGCGACCCAGGAACGACATCAGCGACCCGGGGGCGAGGAAGTCGGGTTGCACGAACGCGATGATGATCAGCAGCACCGCCAGGAGCGCGGCGATCGGCGCGATCCCGTCGAGGCGGATCCGGAGGGTGAGCGGACGGCGCTCGGCGACCCGCATGGTCAGGACCCCGCCTTTCGCATGGCCCGTCGGGCGTAGACGGCGACCGCGGCGATGATGATCACGCCACGGATCACCTGCTTGAAGAACGCGTCGACCTCGAGCTGGTTGAAGACCGCGTCGATGCTGGCGAGCAGCAGCACGCCGCCGATCGTGCCGAGGACGCCCCCGCGCCCGCCCGCGAGGGCGGTGCCACCGAGGACCACCGCGGCGATGGACTCCAGGTCGTAGAGCCCCTCGGTGCCCACCCGCGGGGCGCCGGAGCCGAGCCGGCTGGCCAGGTAGACGCCGGCCAGCCCGGCACAGAGGGAACACAGCACGTGGGCCGTGACGAGGACCCGGTCGTTGCGGACGCCGGAGAGCCGGGCGACCTCCGGATCACCCCCGACGGCCACCAGGTGGTGGCCGAACCGGGTACGCGAGAGGACGAACCAGGCCGCCGCGGTCACCGCGAGCAGCAGCAGGAAGGACACCGGCACCGGGCCGACCCGCTGGTAGCCGAGCGTCCGGACGAGAGCGGGCGCGCTCTCGCCGGCCGGGCCGTCGTAGCCGTTGTCGAGGTAGCCCTTGAGCAGCAGTCCGACGCCGAGGGTCGCGATGAACGCGTTGATCCGCAGCTTGGTGACGAGCAGCCCGTTGAGCAGTCCGACGCCGGCGCTGACCGCGAGCGCCAGCCCGATCGCCGGCAGCAGGGCGCCGTCGCTGCCGTTCATCGCCTCGGCCGCCACCAGGGTGCTGAGGCTGATCACGAACGCCACGGAGAGGTCGAGCGACCCACCGAGGATGACCAGGGTCTGCCCGACGGCGACGAGGCCGAGGCCGGCGGCGACGTGCAGCAGGCTCACCGTCGTCGACTGGTTGAAGAGCTGACCACCGTCGAGCATGACGATCAGCCAGCCGACCACGAGGGTGAGGGCAAGGGCCACGTACACGCCCGGCACGGCACGGCGGGCGGGACGCAGCGACAGGGCGGTCATGAGACAGCCTCCCGGACGGTGGTGGTGCCGACGGCCAGGGCGACGACGTCCTCCTCGGTCGCGCCGGCGGGCAGCTCGCCCGCGATCCGACCGTCGCGCAGGACGACGATCCGGTCGCTCATACCGAGCAGCTCCGGCAGCTCCGACGAGATCATCAGCACCGCCGCGCCGTCGCTGGCGAGGCGGCGGACGAGGTCGTGGATGGCGGACTTCGCCCCCACGTCGATGCCCCGGGTCGGCTCGTCGAAGATCAGGATGCGCGGGCTCAGCGCCAGCCAGCGGGCCAGCACGACCTTCTGCTGGTTGCCGCCGGAGAGGAAGCGGATCTCCTGGTCGTCGCCGGCCGAGCGGACCTCCACGGCGGCGAGCAGCTCGCGTACCCGTGCCGTGCGGGCGGCGCGACCGGACCGTGTCGCGAAGGCGGCCCGGCTGGCCAGCAGCGCGTTGTCGAGCACCGATTGCCGTGCCACGATGCCCTCGCCCTTGCGGTCCTCGGTGACGTACGCGATGCCGGCCCGCATGGCGGCGCGCGGCGAGCGCAGCCGCACCGGTTCGCCGTCCAACTCGACGGCGCCGGTCGTGAACGGCGCCACGCCGAAGAGCGCCCGAGCGAGCGCGGATCGTCCGGAGCCCTGTAGGCCGCCGACGCCGAGCACCTCGCCGGCGCGCAGCTCGAGGTCCACTCCCCGCAGCTTGCGGTTACCCCCGTCGCGGACGGTGAGCCGGACCGGCCCACGGTCGTCGGGACCGGCCCGCTCGGGGTAGTAGCTGGACAGCTCGCGGCCGACCATGTGCCGGACCAGCTCGTCGGCGGTCGTGCTCGCGGTGTCCACCGTGGTCACCCGGCGACCGTCCTTGAGCACGGTGATCCGGCTGGACAGGTCGAAGACCTCGGTGAGCCGGTGCGACACGTACAGCAGACCGATCCCGCGCTCCTGGAGGCGGCGTACCAGCCCGTAGAGCAGTTCGACCTCCTGGTCCGCGAGGGCCGCGGTCGGCTCGTCCATGATGAGCAGTCGCGCGTCCAGGGCGAGCGCCTTGGCGATCTCGACGACCTGCTGCTGGGCGACGCCGAGCCGGCCGACCCGGGCGTCGGCCGGCAGGGCGGTCTCGCCGATCGAGGTGAGCAGGTCGCGGGTGCGGTCGAGCATCGCGCGGCGGTCCACCAATCCACGCCGGACCGGTTCGTGGCCCAGGTAGACGTTCTCCGCGACGGTGCGCTCGGGCAGCAGGTTGAATTCCTGGTGGATGATGCCGACGCCGGCGCGCTGGGCATCACGGGGGCCGTGGAACGCGCGCGGTTGGCCGGCGAACTCGACGGTGCCCTCGTCCGGGGCGTACCCGCCCGAGACGATCTTCATGAGCGTCGACTTGCCGGCGCCGTTCTCACCGACGACGGCGTGCACCTCGCCCGGCGCGACGTCGAGGTCGACGCCCTCGAGGACGCGTACACCGAGGAACGACTTGCCGATGCCCCGCAGGGCCAGCAGCGGTGCCGGTGGTGGATCTGACATCCCGATAGCCCTTACAGATAGTAGTCATCGACGAGGTCAGCACAGCCGCCGGTAGGCCGTTCGACGCGCTGAGTGACGCACTTTCGCAGCTTGCTGAAGAACTTGCGTTTTTATGGTGCAAACATTTCCTTGACATCGAGGAAACATCACACGTATGAAGATAGATGTTTGGATGCGGGTCCGCAATCCTCGATCTGCGGCGACAGCCAGGCCCAGCACTCGATCGGCACGAGTGCGGGCATGGACCGGTCAGGCCCGACTACCCCTACCCGGGGGTAACATCAGACGCTCGACGTTATATTGACAGTCCTCAATGGATGATTCATCCTGACCTCGCAGACCATGGACGAGATCACAGCCCACATCACGCTGTGTGACATCCAGCGGGGCTGACTGCCGTCTCGGCGTACGGCACGACGACCGCGACCAGCACACCCGTGGCTCTCGCGCGCCCAGGCACGACCTGACGCGCTGTCGGCCCGTGCTCGCAATCGCCAGTTGCCCGCCCAAACCTAGGAGACGGCATGCGTCGCCCCACAATGATCATTGGATTGATCGTCGGCCTGTTGGTGGCCCTCGGCCTGGCCCCGCCAGCGTCGGCCGCCCCGGCGTTCCGCGCCCTGTTGTTCACCAAGACCGCCGGCTACCGGCACGACTCGATCCCGGCCGGGATCTCGATGATCCAGCAGCAGGCCGCCGCGAACAACTTCGAGGTGGTGGCGACCGAGGACGCGAGCGTCTTCACGGCCGCCAACCTCGCCACCTTCGACGTCGTCATCATGCTCCAGACCTCCGGCATGGTCTGGACCTCGGCCTCCCAGCGCCAAGCCATCGAGGGCTACCTCGCCAGTGGCAAGGGCATCGTGGGCGTGCACAACGCCACCGACATGGGCATCGAGTCTGAGTACCCGTGGTGGGACCAGATGATGAACGGCGGCGCCCACATGCCCGAGCACTCCCCCGGAGTCCTCGCCGGCACCGCCATCGTCGCCGACAAGCAGCACCCCTCGACGGTCGGCCTGCCGGACCGCTGGAGCCGCAGCGAGGAGTGGTACAACTTCGACTCCAACCCGCGCGGCAACGTGCACGTCCTGGTGACCGCCGACGAGCGCACGTACAACCCGGGCTCGCGGGCGATGGGCCCGGACCACCCGATCTCGTGGTGCCGCAACACCGGTGGCGGACGGGTGTGGGCCACCGCGATGGGCCACGCCATCGACTCCTACAGCGAGACCTACTTCCGCAACCACGTCCTGGGCGGCATCAAGTGGGCCGCCGGCAACCTGCCCGGCGACTGCGGCGGCACCGTCTGGGGCAACTTCGAGAAGCGCACGCTCGACGACAACACCGCGGACCCGATGGCGCTGTCCGTGCTGCCGGACGGTCGCGTCCTGTACGTCCAGCGGGGTGGCCAGGTCAAGATCTTCAAGCCGAGCACGAACAGCACCGTCACCGCCGCCACGCTGAGCGTCTACACCGGCGGTGAGGACGGCCTCACCGGCGTCGCGATAGACCCCGCGTTCGCCAGCAACGGATACGTCTACCTGTACCACTCACCAGCGAGCAGCTCGACCGACGTCAACCGGGTGTCCCGCTACACGCTCTCCGGTGACACGCTCAACCTGTCCACCGAGGCCCGGATCATCGACATCCCCGCTTACCGGGACCGGACCTTCGCGGAGCCCGGACACACCGGCGGCTACATCGACTTCGGCCCGGACGGCAACCTCTACATCGGCACCGGCGACGACACGCCGCCCAACCTCGACCCCAACTGGCAGGGGTACGCCCCGCTGGACTGGCGCTCGGGCAAGTCCAACCTGGACGCCGCCCGCTCCGCCGGTAACACCAACGACCTGCGCGGCAAGCTGCTGCGCATCAAGCCCTCGGCCAGCGGCGGGTACACCATCCCGACGGGCAACCTCTACCCCCAGGGCACGGCGCAGACCAAGCCCGAGGTGTACGCCATGGGCTTCCGCAACCCGTTCCGCTTCTCGATCGACCCGGTCACCGGCTGGGTCTACCTGGCCGACTACGGGCCGGACCGCAACCCGCCGACGACCAACCGCGGCCCGGAGGGTCTCGTCGAGCTGAACGTGATCAAGACGGCCGGCAACTACGGCTGGCCGTTCTGCCACGGCAACAACCAGCCGTACGCGCCGTTCAACCCGGACACCGGTGTGGTCGGGGCGAAGTTCAACTGCAGCGCGCCGGTCAACAACTCGCCCAACAACACCGGCCTGGTCAACCTCAAGCCGGTCGTCTCGCCGAACATCTGGTACGGCTACCCGGCCTCGACGACCTTCCCCGAGCTGGGCTCCGGCGGGTCGGCCCCGATGGGCGGCCCGGTGTACCGGTACAACGCGAACAACCCGTCGGCGACGAAGTTCCCGCCGTACTACGACGGCGTGCACTTCTTCTACGAGTGGGCCCGCAACTACGTCAAGGAGGTCCACTTCGACTCCTCGACGGCGGTCACCCGGACCAACCCCTTCCTGCCCGGCGGCAACTTCAACAAGCCCATGGACATGGAGTTCGGCCCCGACGGTTCGCTGTACCTGCTGGAGTGGGGCTCGAACTTCGGCGGCGGCAACAACGACTCCGGGCTCTACCGGATCGACTACATCCAGGGCGGCCGGTCACCGATCGCGAAGGCCGTCGGCACGCCGACCAGCGGCAGCGCCCCGCTGACCGTCCAGTTCAGCAGCGCCGGCACAAACGACCCGGACCCTGGCAACACCCTCAGCTACCAGTGGACCTTCGGTGACGGTGGTACGTCCACGGCAGCCAACCCGACACACACCTACACGACCAACGGCGACTACACCGCACAGCTGAAGGTCACCGACAACACCGGCAAGACCGGCTTCGCCAACGTGCAGATCACCGTCGGCAACACCGCCCCGGTGGTCACCATCAACGTGCCGCCCAACGGCGGCATGCTGAACTTCGGCGACAAGGTCTCGTACACGGTCAGTGTCTCCGACCCCGGCGGCGCGGCCATCGACTGCACCAAGGTGTTCGTCAACCCGGCCCTCGGCCACGACGACCACGCCCACGAGACCACCGAGTACCCGGGCTGTTCGGGGACCATCTCCACCGACCTGCTCGGTGGGCACCCCGAGGGCGCGAACCTGTACTACGTGCTCAACGCCCGCTACACCGACAACGGCGGCTCGGGTGGCGGCTCGCCGCTGACCGGCTACGCGCAGGCGATCCTGCAGCCGAAGCACAAGCAGGCCGAGTATTTCAGCAGCCAGTCGGGCATCCGGGTCGTCGACCAGAGCGCCGCGGAGAGCGGTAAGCGCGTCGGTGACATCTCCAACAACGACTGGGTAGCGTTCAACCCGATGAGCCTGTCGAACATCAGCACCGTCAGCTACCGGCTGTCCTCGCCCAGCGGCGGCGGAAGCATCGAGCTGCGGGCCGACTCGCCGACCGGCACCCTGCTGGCCACCACGTCGGTGCCCAGCACCGGCGGCTGGGACAACTACCAGTCCACGGCGGCGACGAGCGTCGCGGCCCTGTCCGGGACGCACACCCTCTACATGGTGTTCAAGGGCAGCTCGTCCAACTGGTTCGACCTCGACGCCTTCACCTTCGGCGGCAACGGCGTGGGGGTGCCCGGCGGCAGCGACCCGGGTACCGGTGGCGTGGCCGGGAAGACCTGGACCCTCACGGCCCAGCACAGCGGCAAGCTGATGGACGTCAGCGGGGTCTCCACCGCCGACGGCGCCCAGGTCGTGCAGTGGGCGGCCACCGGGGGCAACAACCAGAAGTGGCAGGCGGTGGACGCCGGCGGCGGCGCCGTCTACCTCAAGGCGGTGCACAGCGGTAAGTGCCTCGACGTCGTCGGCGGCTCGACCGCACAGGGCGCCTTCCTGCAACACACCACCTGCAACAACTCCAACCAACAGAAGTTCACCGTGACGGCGACCGGCACCACCGGGGTCTACACGGTCAAGAGCGCGCTGAGCGGGCTCTGCCTGGACGTCAACGGCGCCTCGACCGCTGACGGGGCCCGCCTGCTGCAGTGGGGCTGTCACAGCGCCGCCAACCAGCAGTGGCGGTTCACCCAGGTCTGATCACCGGACCTGGCGCGAACGAAGCGCCGGCCACCCGCTCCTGACGACGGGTGGCCGGCGCTCCGGCTTTTCAGCGCCGCGCCGTCAGCGGAGCAGTCCGGCGTCGCGCAGCGCCACCCACAGCCGCTCCGGGACGTCCGCGTCGAAGCGGCGCAGGGTCTCGGTCACCTGGGCCTCGTCCCGCAGGCCGACCACCGTCGAGACCACCACCGGGTGCCGGCGGACGAACGCCAGCGCCGCCTGGGGCAGCGTGACGCCGTGCTCCTGGCAGACCGCCGCGATCCGGCGGGCCCGTTCGATCACCTCGGGCGGCGCCTGCTGGTAGTTGTAGGTCGCGTCGGCCGGCGGCTGGTCACGGGCCAGCAGCCCGGAGTTGTAGACCCCGGCGATCACCACGCCCACCCCCGCGGCCTGCGCGGCCGGCAGCAGGTCGTCGGCCGCGCCCTGTTCGAGCAGGGTGTAGCGGCCGGCGCACATCACCACGTCGATGTCGGTCTCCTGGACGAAGCGGGCCAGCATCGCCGACTGGTTCATGCCGGCGCCGATCGCGCCGACGACCCCCTGGTCACGCAGCTCGACCAGGGCCGGTACCGCCTCGGTCGCCGCCTGCTCCCAGTGCTCGTCCGGGTCGTGCAGGTAGACGACGTCCACGCGGTCCAGGCCGGTGCGGTCCAGGCTGGCCTCCAACGACCGCAGGACGCCGTCGCGGCTGAAGTCCCAGACCCGCCGGTGGTCGGCCGGCACGTCGAACCCCTCGGGGTCGCGGTCCCGCGCGCCCTCGGGCGAGGGTACGAGCAGCCGCCCGACCTTCGTCGACACCACGTACTCGTCGCGGGGCCGAGACCGCAGCGCCGCCCCCAACCGCCGCTCGGACAGGCCGAGACCGTAGTGCGGCGCGGTGTCGAAGTACCGGATGCCGGCGTCCCAGGCGGTGTCGACGGCCGCCGCGAACTCCTCGTCCGACGTCCCCCGGTACAGGTTGCCGCCCTGCGCCGCGCCGAAGCCCAGCGTGGTGAGGCGTACCCCCGGTCGCCGGGGCAGCTCCCGGCCCGTCACGGCTCCCCCAGCCCGTACGCGCGGGCGGCGGTCTCCCGCCAGATCGACGCCTGCTCCGCGTCGGCGAGCGGTTCCAGCAGATCGGCGAGGACGCCGACCCACCGGGTGTAGGAGCTGGCGAGCAGGCACACCGGCCAGTCGGAGCCGAACATGAGCCGGTGCGGTCCGAACGCGTCGAGCGCGTGGTCGATGGCGGGGCGCAGGTCGGCAGCGGACCAGGACGAGCCGTCCACCTCGGTCACCAGGCCGGAGAGCTTCGCGGTGACATTCGGCTCGGCGGCGAGCGCCCGCAGGTTGGCGGGCCAGTCGCCCAGGTCTCCCCTGCCGAGCGACGGCTTGGCGAGGTGGTCCAGGACGAACGACACCTCGGGCAGGTCCCGGACGAGCCGCGTGGCCGCCGGCAGTTGATGGTCGCGGACCAGCAGGTCGTAGGCGAGACCGGCGGCCCCGACGGCCGCGATGCCCCGCCGAACGTCGCGCCGGTCGAGGTACGCCGGGTCGGGCTCGGACTGGACCAGGTGGCGGATGGCGACCAGCCGCTCCCCGCCGCGGGCGGCGCGCAGGCGGTCGAGGCGCTCGTCGATGTCGTCGGCGGCGAGGTTGACCCAGCCGACGACGCCGCCGATGAGGGGATCGTCGGCCGCGATGCCCAACAGGTGTTCCGTCTCCGCCACGGAGGCGATGGACTGCACGACGACGGTCTCGGTGACCCCGGCGGCCCGCGCCGCCGGAGCGAGATCCGCCGGGGTGAAGTCGTTGTCGATGGCCGCCATCGTGTCCGGGTCGATCCACGGTTGCGGGTGCCGGGCGCGGACCCAGAGGTGGTGGTGCGCGTCGATGATGCCGGGACGCCCGGTCGGCGTGGGCCCGGTCATCGGCCCAACCATCCGCCGTCGACGGGCAGGACGGTGCCGTGCACGTAGTCCGACGCGCTGGCGGCCAGGAACACGGTGGCGCCGGCCAGGTCGTCGGCGCGTCCCCACCGGCCGGCCGGGATCCGACCCAGGATGGCGTCGTTGCGTACCGGGTCGTCGCGCAGCGCCTGGGTGTTGTCGGTGGCGATGTACCCGGGCGCTATCGCGTTGACGTTGACGCCGTGTCCGGCCCACTCGTTGGACAGCGCCTTGGTCAGCCCGGCGAGGCCGGACTTGGCCGCCGTGTAGCTCGCGACGTTGATGCCGCCCTGGAAGCTCAGCAGCGAGGCGGTGAAGATGACCTTGCCGTGGCCCCGGTCGACCATCCGCCGGCCGATCTCCCGGGTCAGCACGAACTGGCTGGACAGGTTGACCTGCACCACCCGGTCCCACATCTCGTCGGGGTGCTCCACGGCCGGCGCCCGGGCGATCGTGCCGCCGTTGTTCACCAGGATGTCCACCGGCGCGACCGCCTCGGCCTCCTCGGCCAGCCGGTACACCGCGGCCCGGTCGCCCAGGTCGGTCCGGATGGCGGTGAACCGACGACCGGCGGCCTCGACGCGCCGTTGGACCTCACTGCCCTCCGGTTCCAACTGCGCCGACACCCCGATGATGTCCGCGCCGGCCAACGCCAGGGCCTCGGCCATCGCCAGGCCGATCCCCCGCCGGGCCCCGGTTACCAGGGCGGTCCGTCCGGTCAGGTCGAACAGGACGCTCATCGCTCCTCCTCCCGCCAGTCGAGCAGCACCTTCATGACACCTCCGCCGGACTCCAGGGCCGTGAACGCGTCCGTGACGCCGGCCACCGGGAGCACCCGGGAGATCAGCTCCTGGGCCGGGATGACGCCCGCCGCCACCAGCCGGATCGCCTCGACGACGTCCTCGCGCCGGTACAGCCGCGCGCCCAGCAACTCCAGTTCCCGCCAGAAGAAGCGGTGCAGGTTCACCGGACGTGGCTGCGGGTGGATCGCCACCATCACCAGCCGGCCCCGGGTGGTCAGCACGTCCACCGCCGTGCTGACGCCGGCGGCCGAACCGGACACCTCGAACGCGACGTCCGCGCCCGCGCCGCCGGTCCGTTCGTTGACCAGCGCCACCACGTCGGTCGGCCCCGGGTCGACGGCCTCGATGCCGATGCCCGACGCGACTCCGCGCCGGAAACCGTCCGGTTCGACGAGCAGGACCTGGGCCCCCCGCTCACGGGCGACGGCGGCGATGAGGACGCCCACCGGGCCCCCGCCGACGACGACCACGTGCTCGCCGGACGCCACCTGCGCCCGGCCGACGTCGTGCACCGCCACGGCGACGGGCTCGACGAGCGCCGCGCGGTCCAACGGCAGGTCGTCGGGGAGCGGCAGCACCAGGTCGGCCGGCACCGTCCAGGACGACTGCATCGCGCCGGGCGAGTCGATGCCGAGGAAGTCCATCGCGTGACAGATGTGCGAGTGGCCACGACGGCACGCCGGGCACTGCCCGCAGGCGCGCGTGGGCATCACGGTGACGGGCTGCCCGACCCGCAGATCGGTCACGCCGTCGCCGACCGCGGCGACGCGCCCCGACATCTCGTGTCCCAGGACCGCCGACGCGCCGACCCGGGCGTCCATGTCGCCGTGGAAGATGTGCAGGTCCGTACCGCAGATCCCGGTGTACGCCACCGCGATCCGTACCTGGCCGGGGCCCGGCGGTTCCGGTGCGCGGTCCTCGAT
Organism: Micromonospora sp. NPDC049107; assembly: GCF_040648595.1. Lineage (NCBI taxonomy): Bacteria > Bacillati > Actinomycetota > Actinomycetes > Micromonosporales > Micromonosporaceae > Micromonospora > Micromonospora sp. NPDC049107. Next base: position 216,032 of record NZ_JBEZEC010000006.1, on the reverse strand, counting down.
CCCGAGGTCCCGTGCTCCCTTGTAGACAACTGCCTTCACTGCTGCTCCGTCTCGACGTGGTTGGTACGTACGGTGCGGGTGACAGGGCGGCCGGAGCCGCGTCCGCGGTGTCGGCGCCACGGACACGGTAATCATCCGACCAATTGCGGTCCAGTGCGGATACGGTCCGTGCCGGCTCAGTGCCGCAGCGGCGCCACGTCGTTCGGGGACGTGACCGCGTCGACGAGCAGGGCCTCGACCCCGGCCGGCACGGCGGCGACCGGGTGCTCGGCCACGGCGAGCAGCCGCTTGCCGGCTCGCTCCGGACGGACGTTCGGGCTGTCGGCGGTCGGAGTCCCCGGACGGTGTCCGGCGGCCGCGATCGCCGCCTCGTCCACCCGTACCCCGAGGCCGGGTGTCTCACCCAGGACGAACGCGCCGTCCTCGACGTGCAGGTCGAGGCCGATACCCGTCGGTGGTCGGAGATCCTGCAACTCGCTGACCAGGTGGTTGGGCACCGAGGTCGCGGCGTGCAGGAGACCGACGGGGATGTTGCCGATGGGGCTGACCGGTAGGTCGTTGGCGTGCGCCAGCGCCGCCACCCGCAGGAAGTGGGTGACCCCCCAGACCGCGGCCGTCTGCACGATGTCGACCGCGCCCGCCGCGATCAGCGGCCGGTACTGCTCCAGCCCGGTGAGGTTCTCACCGGTGGCGATCGAGGCCCGTACGCCCCGCCCCACGGCGGCCAGGCCCTCGGCGTCCCAGCGGCGGACCGGCTCCTCGATCCAGATCAGATCGAGGGTACGTTCCAACTCGGCCACGTGGCGCACGGCCTGCTTGCGCGACCACGCCTCGTTGACGTCGAGCATCAGGCCCGGCCGTCGGCCGTGACCGGCCTCGGTCAGCACCTCCCGGACCAGGCCGAGCCGGTGCCGGTCCCGCTCGATGTCGAGACCGCCCTTGAGCTTGGCGGCCCGCAGGCCGTACCCGGCATAGACCTCGTACTCCGCGACCAGTTCGTCGTCGGTCAGCCCGATGTCGAGACCGGAGGCGTACGCGGGAACGCGCCGGTCCCGCCCGCCGAGCAGGCGCCAGAGCGGCTCGCCGGCGATCTTCGCCTTGATATCCCACAGGGCGGTGTCCAGCGCGCCGATCGTCCCGAACACCAGGCCGGCGTGCCCGGCCTTGAACGTCTGCCGCAGCATCCGGTCGTACAGGGTGGACACCGCGCGGGGATCTTCCCCTTCGATGGCCGGGAAGATCTTGTCGATCTCCACGTGCGGCCCGAGGCCGATGCCGTCGATCCCCTCGTCGGTCTCGACGATGGTGATCGGCAGTGTCGTCACGCCGTCGGGGAACACGCCGTTGGCGTCGCCGACGGGTCGGCCCCACTCCTGGACCGTCGTCAGGGTTCGATACCCGGTGATGCGCATGTCAGCCTTTCGTGGAACCAGCGGCGACGCCGTCGGCGATCTGGCGCTGAAGGAACAGGTAGACCGCCAGGACCGGGATCGCGGCGATGAGCACCCCGGAGGCGAAGGTGGGAATGTCCTCGGAGTACTGCCCCCGCAGCGAGGTCACCCCGACCATGAGGGTCCGGTGGTCGGCCGACGGCATCAGCAGCAGCGAGATGAGCACGTCGTTCCAGCAGAACAGCGTGTTGAGGATGCCCACGGACAGCAGCGCCGGAGCGCCCAGCGGCAGCATGATCCGCCGGTAGACGCCGTACACGGTGTTGCCGTCGATCCGGGCCGCGTCGACGATCTCCGCCGGGATGGTGCGGTAGTAGCTGGTCATCAGGAAGACCGTGAAGGGCAGGAACTGCGCGACGTACGCCAGGATCAGCCCCGGGTACGTGTCGACCAGACCGCTGTCGGCCATCACCCGGGCCAGCGGCACCATGATCACCTGGAAGGGGATGAAGAGCGCCGCGAGGCAGCCGATGAACAGCGCCGTCGAGCCCCGGAAGCGCAGTTGGCTCAGCGCGAAGCCGGCCATCGACCCGAACAGCAGCAGCAGGAACACCGCGCAACCCACCACGAGGATCGAGTTGGCGGTGTACCGGCCCATGCCGACGCTGGTCCACGCCTTGGTGATGTTCTCGAAGTGCAGGGAGTCCGCCAGACCGAAGCGGTCGAGGATGTACTCCCGGCGGGTCTTCATCGCGACGTTCGCCGTGAACAGGAGGGGGTAGATCGTCGCGACCGCGAGGAGCCCCATCGGGATCACGAGCAACCATCTGCCCAGTCGGACGCGGGACATCAGTCCTCCCTCCCCGCGCGTCGGAGCAGCTTGAGCTGGAGCAGCCCGACGACGAGCATGATGACGAACAGAACGGTGGACGCGGCCGACGCCAGGGCCGGTCGGTTCATCCGACCCTGCTGGATCCAGATGTAGTACTCCGGCAGGTAGGTCGAGCCCTCCGGACCGCCACTGGTCATGACGTAGAGCAGGCCGAACATGGACGTCAGCATCCCGATCATCGTGGTCACGAAGACGAACTGGATGGTGCGGGTCAGGCTGGGGATGATCACGTGCCAGATCACCTGGGCCAGGGACGCGCCGTCCACCCGGGCGGCGTCCAGCAGGGCCGCGTCCAGGGTCGCGAAGCCCGCGAGGAAGACGACCAGGGCCATTCCGAAGGTCGCCCACACGTGCACACCGACGACCGCGAACATGGCGACGTCCGGATCACCGAGCCAGTCCACCGGCCCGATGCCCACCGTGGACAGGACAACGTTGACAGGACCGTCAAACGAGAGCAGCAGATTGAAGATCGCGCCGACGATGACCGGGGACAGCACGGCCGGGAAGAAGTAGACGCTGCGGTAGAACCGGTGCCCCGGCACGCGCAGGTAGATGAACGTGGCGAGTAGACCCGGAATGGCCACCGCCACCGGCAGGAGCAGGACCAGCAGTCCCACGTTGCGCAGCGCCTGCTGGAACAGCGGATCCTGGAGCAGGTGGACGTAGTTGTCGAAGCCGACCATCGCCCCGTCGCGGTCGCCGTCGCCGGTGAAGGAGAAGTTGACACCGAGCGCGAGCGGGTACAGCCGCAGCAGCACGAGGATCAGGACGGCCGGGGCGACCAGCACGAAGGGCGCCAGTTGCTCGGCGCGTCGGCCGCCGGCGGCGCGCCGCGAGACGGCGCGGTCGCGAGGCGGCGGTGCGGAGGGCGGGACCCCGCCGGCCCGCCCGGCCGAAGCCGAGCGGACCGACGGGAGCGACTTGCCGATCGTCACGAGATCAGCCCGCCGTGTCCGAGGCGGCCATCTGCTTCACGACCTCGTCCACGCTGATCGAGCCGCTGAGCAACTGCTGCGAGAGGCGGCCCATCAGGTCGAGCGACTTCGAGGAGAGCGCCACGTGCACCGCCGGCTTGCCGGTCTTGAGCGCGGAGACGATCGTGGTGACGGCCGGCCCACTCGCCGACACGTCGATCGTCGTGTCCGCGGTGATCGCGCCGGCGTTGGCGTAGAACGCCTTCAGCGCCTCGGTGGAGCTCAGCGAGCGCACCAGGTCGGCGGCCACCTTCGGGTCCTTGGTCCACTTGGCGACCGCGTACCCGATGCCGCCGTCGTACGGCAGGCTGGGGGTCACGCCGCTGGTCACCGTCGGGGCCATCATCACGCCCAGCTTCTCCGGCGTGATGAACTCGTTGAAGTCCTTCCAGTGCCCGATGTCGGACATGAGGCCGATCATGTGGGCGGCCTTGCCGGACTGGAACACGGCGAACGCGTCGTTGAACAGGGCGGTGGAGTTCGCGCCGTCGTTGTTCAGCTTGGCGGTGCCGGTCTCCTTCCACAGCTCGAAGAGCCGCTTGACGTTCGGCGACTTCCAGTCGCGCTTGCCGGCGATCCAGTTGTCGTATTCCTGCGGGGTCAGCACGCCCGATGCCATGGCCGACAGGAAGAACTGGATGCCGTAGCCCTCCTTGTTGCCGACGGAGAAGCACTTGGCGCCGGTCTGCTTGGTGATGACACCGCAGTTGGCGACGAACTCCTGCCAGGTCGTGGCGGGCTTCGCCGGGTCGAGACCGGCCTTCTCGTAGAGCGTCTTGTTGTAGTAGATCGGGTGGCCCTGCAGCGTCACCGGAGAGGCGTACGTCTTGCCGTCCTTCGCGAACGCCTCCCAGCCGGCCAGCCGCTGCCGGTCCTCGCCGACGTACTCGTCGAGCGGCTGGAGCGAGGCCACCCGGTCGCGGATCTGGCCGCCACCGTTGAACAGGATGACGTCCGGCCCCTTGCCCGACTGGAGGGCCGCGCCCAACAGCGTGTAGTACTCCTCGAACGGCTGGGCGACGAACTCGACCTTGACGTCCTTGTGCTTCTTGGCGAAGTCGGCCTTGGCCTTCTCCACGTACTGGGCGGAGCTGGCCTCGCCGGACTTCCAGTCCCAGACGACCAGCTTCTTGTCCGAGCCTTCGGACGATGAACCCGAACCTGTCGCGCTTCCACAGCCTGTCAGGGCCAGCCCTGCAACGAGGACCGCGGACCACACTGCTCGTTGCTTCATCGTTGCTCACCTTCATATGGGGAGTGGCCGAGACGCCGGCCGTCGATGCAAGATTGACGAGAACGTAACTCGTATGACGTCTGACGTCAACGGTTGCCCGTACACTGGGGCGGACTTGTGGGCCCGCTCCCGCGGCCACGCGGAGGTGAACGTGACGACATCGAACCAGTCGGCCGTCAACGGCACGGCGACACCGAACTGGACGCGTCGCCCGACGAATCTGGCCCAGGCGATCACGGCCGAGTTGGTGACCCGCATCGTCCAGGGAGCACACCCCTCGGGCACGCCACTGCCCCCCGAGCCGGTGCTCTGCGAGACCTTCTCGGTGAGCCGCACCGTCATCCGGGAAGCGGTGAAGATCCTGCAGGAGAAGGGGCTCGTGCAGGTCCGCCAGGGCAGCGGAACGCTCGTCACCCCACCCTCGTCGTGGGACATGCTCGACGAACTCGTCCTCGCGGCGACCATCGCCGAGGACGACACCCTGGCGATCCTGGACGACCTGGTGGTCACCCGCCGGGTGCTGGAGTCCGACATGGCCAACGTGGCGGCCCGCCTCGCCGACGAGGCGGCGATCGACCGGCTACGCGCCCTGGTGGACCGCATGGACGAGCTGGTCGACGACCACGTCACCTACCAGGAGCACGACCGCGCCTTCCACGACACGGTCATGCAGGCGTCCGGAAACCGCATCGCCCGGGGTGTCGTCCGGTCCCTGGAGAGTCAGGTCGTCAACACCGCCCGGTACATGGGTCAGCCTGAGCGGGCCATGTGCGTGGCGTCGAACCAGGGGCACCGGCGCATCTACGAGCGCATCGCCGCCCACGACCCGGACGGCGCCGCGCAGGCGATGTTCACGCACATCACGGAGGCGTGGCTCGTACGCCGCAGCGGACCGGGGAGCCCCACCCGGTTGCAGCGCTGACCGCTCCACCGACCCCTGGTGCGGCCCCCACGCCGCCCCGTCCGTGAGGCCGGAGCGAAATCCAGGTCCATCCATCGCTTGAGAATGTTAGCGATAACAGACTACCCTCGGGCCGCAGAGGCGAAGGGCACGCTTCACCGCTCCACTCGATCCACCGAGGTCGATGGAGTAGTGCATGACCAACGCCCGCTGGTGGGTGACCGGGCCTCCCCTCAGGGACGTTGACCACCGCCGTCGACGTACGGCGGGCCGCCGCACGCGGGAGCCAGGGTGGACACCCGATCCCCTCCTGCCGTGCTCGCGGCACCGCCGCCGCCCCACCCGAGCGACCCGCGACGACACCCGCGACACGCCGCCAGCGCACGCGGCGGGCCGCCCGCCCGTCGTGACCCACCCTGGAGGTACCGATGCACCCCACACCGCCACCACGGACCACGACCCGGCTCCGGCGCGGTCTCGCCTGGCTCACGAGCCTGCTGCTCGTCTCGACGCTGATGCCGGCCACGGCCGCCCGCGCGGACAACCCCATCGTCCAGCACATCTACACCGCCGACCCGGCGCCCCTGGTCCACAACGGACGCGTCTACCTCTACACCGGCCACGACGAGGACGGCTCCTCGTACTTCACGATGAAGGACTGGCGGGTGTGGTCGTCCGCCGACATGGTCAACTGGACCGACCACGGCTCGCCACTGAGCCTCGCCACCTTCAGCTGGGCGAGCGCCAACGCGTGGGCCGGCCAGGTCGTCGCCCGCAACGGCAAGTTCTACTGGTACGTGCCGGTCACCGCCCGAGCGACCAACTCGATGGCCATCGGCGTCGCGGTCGCCGACAGCCCCACCGGGCCGTTCCGGGACGCCATCGGCCGCCCCCTGGTGGGCAACGGCGAGATCGACCCCACGGTCTTCATCGACGACGACGGTCAGGCGTACCTGTACTGGGGCAACCCGAACCTGTGGTACGTCCGGCTGAACGCCGACATGATCTCCTACAGCGGCAGCGCCACCAAGATCCCGCTCACCACCGCCGGGTTCGGCGCCCGCAGCGGCAACGCGAGCCGGCCCACCCTCTACGAGGAGGGCCCCTGGGTCTACAAGCGCAACGGCACCTACTACAACGTGTTCGCGGCGGAGTGCTGCTCCGAGTTCATCGGATATTCGACCGCCACCGGCCCGACCGGCCCATGGACCTATCGCGGCACGGTCATGCCCCGCCAGGGCGCGAGCTTCACCAACCACCCGGGAGTCATCGACTTCAACGGCGGCTCGTACTTCTTCTACCACAACGGGGCGCTGCCGGGCGGTGGCGGTTACACCCGTTCGGTGGCCGTGGAGAAGTTCACGTACAACACCAACGGCACCATCCCGACGATCAACATGACCACGACGGGCGCGCCGCAGATCGGCACGCTGAACCCGTACGTGCGGCAGGAGGCCGAGACCATCGCCTGGGGCTCCGGCATCGAGACCGAGCCGGCCAGCGAGGGCGGGATGAACGTCGGGTGGATCGAGAACGGGGACTACATCAAGGTCAAGGGCGTCGGCTTCGGTACGGGCGCGACGTCCTTCTCCGCGCGGGTCGCCTCGGCGACGTCGGGCGGCACCATCGAACTGCGCCTCGGTAGCCCCACCGGCACCCGGGTGGGCAGCTGCGCGGTACCCGGCACCGGTGCGTGGCAGACGTGGCAGACCGTCTCCTGCCCGGTCTCCGGCGCCACCGGCACCCAGGACCTGTACCTGCGGTTCACGGGCGGCAGCGGCACCCTGTTCAACCTCAACTGGTGGCAGTTCCAGGCCAACGGCACCACGCCCACTCCGACGCCCACCCCGACGCCGAGTCCGACCGCGGACCCGACGCCGACGCCCATCCCGACGCCCACGACCACTCCCACGCCGACGAGCCCGGCCGGGACGTCCTGCGCGGTCACCAACGCCGTGGTGAACACCTGGCAGGGCGGGTTCGAGGGACGGCTGACAGTCACCAACTCCGGATCGTCGGCGCTCAACGGCTGGCGGGTCACCTGGACGCTCGCCAGCGGGCAGACGGTCTCCCAGGTCTGGAACGGCACCCTCACCCAGTCGGGTAGCCAGGTGACCGTCGCGAACGCCGCCTACAACGGCCAGCTCGCGCCCGGAACCTCGACCACCGCCGGCTACCTCAGCTCCACCACCTCAACCAGCCCTCCGACCACCACCCCCACCTGCACCCCCGCCTAACTCCCCCGGGTTCCCACCCCCAAAAACACCCCCACCCCATCCCCACACCCGTCCGCCGCCGACGTCGATCATGAAGTCAATGCCCCCGATACGCCGATAGGGGAGCAACAACTTCATGATCGACGGGGCGGGGCCGGGGGTGGGGTGGGGGTTCTAGAAGTCGTCGTCGAAGGCGACCGTGCCGGTCACCCCGACCTGGTACGCCGACACCCGCCGCTCGAAGAAGTTGGACAGCTCCTGCACGTCCTGCAACTCCATGAAGGCGAACGGGTTGGCCGACCCGTAGTGCGGCGCGATCCCGAGCTGGGCGAGCCGGCGGTCGGCGACGTGCTGCAGGTACTGGCGCATGTCCGCCAGGGTGAGGCCGGGCACCCCCTGGCCCACCAGGTCCTCGGCGAACTGGACCTCGCACTCGACCGCCTCGGTGAGCATCCGGCGGACCTGGTCGGCCAGGTCGTCGTCGAACAGATCGGGCTCCTCGGCGCGTACGGTCTCGACGACGTCGAACGCGAACGCCATGTGCATGGACTCGTCGCGGAACACCCAGTTGGTCCCCGACGCCAGCCCGTGCAGCAGGCCACGGGAGCGCAGGAAGTAGACGTACGCGAACGCGCCGTAGAAGAACAACCCCTCGATGCACGCGGCGAAACAGATCAGGTTGAGCAGGAAGGTCCGCCGGTCCTCGCGGGTACGCAGCTCCCGCAGGTCGTGCAGGGAGTCGATCCAGCGGAAGCAGAACTCGGCCTTGCGACGGATCGACGGGATGTTCTCGATGGCGGCGAAGGCTGCGAACCGCTCGGTCTCGTCGGGCACGTACGTGTCGAGCAGGTTCAGGTAGAACTGGACGTGCACGGCCTCCTCGAACAGCTGCCGCGACAGGTAGAGCCGACCTTCGGGGCTGTTGACGTGCTGGTACAGGTTGAGCACGAGGTTGTTGGCGACGATCGTGTCGCCGGTGGCGAAGAACGCGACGAGGCGGCTGACCAGGTGCCGCTCGGCCGGCGACAGACGGTCCAGGTCGGCGAGGTCGGCGTGCAGGTCGACCTCCTCGACCGTCCACGTGTTGCGGATGGCGTCCCGGAACCGGTCAAAGAAGTGCGGGTAGCGCATCGGACGGAGAGTCAGGTCCATCCCGGGGTCGAGCAGCATGTGCGTGGTCCTCGCGTCGGTGGTGCTGTCCGTGGTGGTGTCGGCGACGGTCACTGGCACGCCTCGCACGACTCGGGGTTCTCCAGCGAGCAGGCCAGCGCCTCGGCGTCGACCGCGACGGGGAGGACGGGCGGCACCGCGCTGACGGTGGCCTGCTGGATCCGGGTGGCCGGCCGGGACCGCAGGTAGTAGGTGGTCTTCAGACCGGTCTTCCAGGCGTACAGGTACATCGAGGAGAGCTTGCCGATGGTGGGCGAGGCCAGGAACAGGTTCAGCGACTGGGACTGGTCGATGAACGGCGCGCGGGCGGCGGCCAGGTCGATCAGCGCCCGCTGCGGCAGCTCCCAGGCGGTACGGAACAGCTCCCGCACGTCGGCCGGCAGCTCCATGACGGACTGCACCGAGCCCTCGGCCCGCTTGATCGCCGACCGGATCTGCTCGGTCCACAGACCACGAGCCTTCAACTCGCGTACGAGAGCCGTGTTGACCTGGAGGAACTCCCCCGACAGCGTCTCGCGCTTGAACAGGTTGGACACCTGCGGCTCAACGCACTCGTAGCAGCCGGCGATCGACGCGATCGTCGCGGTGGGCGCGACCGCCACCAGCAGCGAGTTGCGCAGCCCGTACTCCCGCACCCGCTGACGCAGCGCGGTCCAGCGCGCGGTCTGCGTACCCTCGACACCCCACAGGTCCGGTTGCAGGCGCCCCCGCGCGGCCCGGGTCTGCGCGAACGCCGGGTGGGCGCCGAAGTCGCGGGCCAGGTCGGCGGACGTCTCCAGCGCGGTCAGGTACAGCTCCTCGCTGATCCGGGTGGACAGCTCCCGCGCGGCCGGTGCGTCAAACGGCAGCCGCAGCGCGAAGAACACGTCCTGCAGCCCCATCAGCCCGAGCCCGACCGGCCGCCAACGGGGGTTGCTCGCCGCCGCCTGCGGGGTCGGGTAGTAGTTGATGTCGATGACCCGGTCGAGGAACGTCACCGCCGTACGCACCGTGGCGCGCAGCCGTTCCCAGTCGATGCCCTCATCGGTCAGGTGGGCGGCGACGTTCACCGAGCCAAGGTTGCAGACTGCGGTCTCGTCGTCGCTGGACACCTCGATGATCTCGGTGCAGAGGTTGGAGAGGTGCACCGCGTTGCCCGGCTCGGCCGTCTGGTTGCACAGCCGGTTGGCCGCGTCCTTGAAGGTCATCCAGCCGTTGCCGGTCTGGGCCAGGGTCCGCATCATCTTCCCGTACAGTTCGCGGGCCGGCAGCTGCCGCACGTAGCGGCCCTGCGCCTCGGCGGCCCGGTACGCGGCGTCGAACCGCTCGCCCCACAGATCGGGCAGTTCGGGCACCTCGTCGGGGTCGAACAGCGACCACATCTCGTCGGCCTCGACCCGGCGCATGAACTCGTCCGGGACCCAGTTGGCCAGGTTGAGGTTGTGCGTACGCCGGGCGTCCTCGCCCGTGTTGTCCCGGAGCTGGAGGAACTCCTCGATGTCCGGGTGCCACGGCTCCAGGTAGACGCAGGCCGCGCCCTTGCGCCGCCCGCCCTGGTTGACCGCCGCGACGCTCGCGTCCAGTGTGCGCAGCCACGGCACGATGCCGTTGGACTGCCCGTTCGTGCCCCGGATCAGCGCGCCACGGGACCGGACCCGGGAGAACGCGATGCCGATGCCACCGGCGAACTTGGACAGGTTCGCGACCTGGGCGTAGCGCGCGTAGATCGAGTCCAACTCGTCGCGCGGCGAGTCCACGAGATAGCACGAGGACATCTGGGTGTGTCGGGTGCCGGAGTTGAACAGAGTCGGCGAGCTGGGCAGATAGGCGAGGCTGGACATCAGCCGGTAGAAGTCGACCGCCTCGTCCGGCGTACGGGACAGGCCGCAGGCCACCCGCAGCAGCCAGTACTGCGGCGTCTCCAGCACCAGCCGGGTGGTGGGGTGACGCAGCAGGTACCGGTCGTAGACGGTGCGCAGGCCGAAGTACTCGAAGCGGCGGTCGCCGTCAGGGTCGACGGCGTCGTCGAACGTCTCCGCGTGCGCGGCGACGAACGCGGCGGTCTCGTCACCGATCAGACCCTCGGCGTGGCCGGCCCGGATCGCCGCACTGAACGAGGTGATGCCCTGGCGCCGCACCTCCTTGTCGACGTAGCCGGCCAACAGCCGCGCGGCCAGGCGCGAGTACTGCGGCTCCGTACCGATCATCTCGGCCGCCGTCTGGATGGACAGCCGGTCCAGCTCGGCGGTGGTCGCGCCGTCGTAGAGGCCGCTGATCGTGCGGGTGGCCACCCGCATCGGGTCGACCTCGGTCAGGTCGTCGGCCCACCGCTCGACCGCCCGGACGATCTTGTTCACGTCCACGGCCTCGGTGCCGCCGTCGCGCTTGCGCACCTGCATCGGGGTCCGCCGCGCGGCCTCGCCGCTGACCGGGACCACCTGGGTGACTGTCACCACTCACTCCTCGGGAGTTCGAGACCTCAAGGGCCCTCGGACGCGGGGAGACGGACGCCGTCGACGCCAGGCCAGCGCGGGCGTGGGCGAGGTGGCGTCAGCCGTTCCGCGCGGCCTCGGACCGCCGCGCACCCGAGGGTCGGGTACGCGGCGCGCTGGCAGGTCTTCGGACTCGCGGGCGCGACCGGGCCTGCCCGGTCACCTACTGGCCGTCGCTTCCCAGGCCGTTGGCCCAGTGCTGATGACGGCGGTCGTTCCCACTCACCGCTGCGGGACAGTCCCGGACTTGCACCGGGTTCCCTCTTGCCTCGACCACTCACCAGGAGTGGACGAACCAGCTGCGGTCGACACCATATATAGGGGCGAGCACGTTTGTCACACCCCACATGTCGGGTCCCGGCGTGTCGCGGTCGCCGATGACGACCCTCGTCGATCGGCTCGGAGCCGGCCGACGAGGCGGTGCCGCCCCGACCGTCGCCATCGGCTTGACCGAGGCGAACCGGCACCGATACGGTCGACCCACTATCTGCGGCGACGCGAGGGAAGCCGGTGAGAATCCGGCGCGGTCGCGCCACTGTGAGCGGCCCCCAGCCCGGGGGGCGCGAGCCAGGACGCTCGGTCGTCCGCAGCCTTGCGATGGGGACGCGTCATCCCCGAGGAGGTTCGTTCACGCATGTCCAGCTCCACGTCCAGCCAGCCGCTGTCGCACCCCGCTGTCCCGACCCGTCTCCTCTGGACGGTCCTGGCCACCGTCGCCGTGCTCGCCCTGCTGGCCTACCTCGTCGCCTTCGATCAGGGGGCGGTCTCGCGCAGCGGGATGTACCTGCACGAGCTGATGCACGACGGCCGGCACCTGCTCGGTGTCCCGTGCCACTGAGCGACACCGGCACCGCACCCACGTTCGTCACGGTCCTGCTGCGCGGGCTGCTCGCCGGCCTGGTGGCCGGCCTGATCGCCGGGACGTTCGCCTACGTCGTCGGCGAACCACACGTCGAGGCGGCCATCGCCATCGAGGAGGCGGCCACGCACGCGGAGGCCGCCGCCGACGGGCACCAGCACGCCGAGGAGGCCGCCGAAGGGCACCAGCACGGCGAGGAGGCCCTGATCGGCCGCAACGGCCAACGCGGCGGCCTGTTCCTGGCCACCGGCCTGTTCGGCGCCGCCATGGGCGGCCTGTTGGCCAGCGCGTACGTCCTGCTGGCCCGTCGTCGGCGGACCGCCGACGACGGGCGGTCCGGGCTGTTGCTGGCCGGCGGTGCGCTGCTCGGCGCGGTGATCGTGCCGTTCCTCAAGTACCCGCCGAATCCGCCGGCCGTCGGCGACCCGTCCACCATCAACCAGCGCACGGTCACCTACCTGCTGATGGTGGTACTCGGCCTGGTCGCGGTCTGGTCCGGTTCGCTCGGCTACCGGTCGGTGGGTGAGCGCGCGCCCGTGTGGCTGCGGGCCAGCGCGGCGGTCGGCGGTTTCCTGCTGGTCACCGTCGTGTCCTATGTGGCGCTGCCGTCGTTCCAGGAGGTCCCCGGCGACTTCCCCGCGACGCTGCTGTGGAGCTTCCGCCTCGCCTCGCTCGGCACCCAGATGGTGCTGTGGACCGGGATAGGCCTGCTCTTCGCCGCCCTGATGCACCGCCAGCGCGCGGTCGCCGACGCACGACTGGCCGGGTGAGCGCCACCAGCCTGCGGCTGGTCGCCCACGGTCACACCGCCGCCCTGCGGCAGGCCCGGTTCGGCGGGAACGACAGCCTGGACGAGGGCGGCCGGCGTGCCGCCCTCGCCCTGTCCCCCGCCGCTGCGGGCCGTCGTGCAGGCGACGCGGTGGCGTGCCTGTCCAGCCCCGCGGCGGCGGCCGTCGAGACCGCCGATGTTCTCGGGCTCGCGCCCACCGTCGAGGCGGCCCTGGCCGACTGTGACTACGGCGACTGGTCGGGCCGGTCCCTCGCGGAGATCGCCGCGACGCGGCCGGACGCGCTGCGCGAATGGCTGTCCACGCCGGACGCCGCGCCGCACGGCGGTGAGTCGATCCTCGCGGTACGCCAGCGCGTCGGTCGGTGGCTGGACGCGCAGCGCGACGTCGGCCGACGGGTCACCGCCGTCACGCACCCGCTGGTGATCCGGGTCGCGCTCGTGCACGCCCTGGATCTGCCGCTGGCCACGTACCGGCAGTTCGACGTCGCGCCGCTGGCGATCGTCCGACTCACCGGCCACGGCCCGAGCTGGCAGTTCCGCCTGGACGCGGCGCCGGCACCGGCGAACGGGTGACGAGGGTCTACCACGGCTCCTGTCGAGCTGCCCCAGATCCGGGGCAGCGCGGTCGAGCGGGCCCGGAACGGGTGTCGGGCGGGCCTTGGAGCACGGCCCGCCCGACTGATGTGCTTCCGGCTTACTTCGTGACGGTGACCGTGAACGGTCGGGACACCGTCGCCTCCGAGCGGGACCCGGACAGCGTCACGCTGGTGACCCCGGGCTCCGTCGCATCCGGGACGCCGACGGTCCCGCCGGCGACGATGCCGTCACCGTTCGCGCGTACCGTGCCGACCCGACGGCCGTCGCCGAGGCTGACCGTGATCTCCTCGTTCGGCGCGAAGCCGGAGCCGTCGACCGTGATCGACGTGCCGCGCGGCGCGGACGGCGTGGGCAACGACAGGCGCGGCTGGTAGGCCGGGTCCGTCGAGCCCACGGTCAACTGCACGGTTGCCGTCGCCGGCGTACCGGAGGACGCGCCGGTGGCGCGGACGGCGTACCGCCCCGGTGGCGTGTCCCCGGAGGTCGCGACGGTCGCGCGGACCGTGCCCGTCGCGGACGCCGAGACCGTCACCTCGCGGGTCGTGCCGGCCGCGAGGCCCACCGTCACCCGCTCGCCGGCGGCGAACCCGCTGCCGACGACCGTGACCGCGTCCCCAGCGGCGACCGACTGCGTGCCGGACACCGCGAGGGTGGTGGCCGCCCCGGCCCGCCGGACGGTCACGGTGAAGCTCGCGGTGCTGCTGGACACCGTGTCCCACGCGGTGACGCGCACCGTGTAGGCGCCCGCACGGGCGTAGGTGTGCCGGCCGCTCAGCGCGCCGTCCGCACCGATCGTGGCGTCGTCCGGAACCGTGCCGTCACCCCACTGGACGCGGGCGTGGTAGCCGGTCGGGTCGGGAAGACCGCCGGTCACCGATCCGAGGTTCGCCGTGAGGACCTGCCCGGCGTCGACGCTCTGGTCGCCCGGGGCGGCGGTCACCAGCGCGGCGGCCGGCGTGCCGTCGTCGGCGACGGCGAACACGTGGATCCGGCCCGCCGAGCGCGGGTCGCCGGTCTGCGTCGGCAGGGTCACCGAGACCAGCGTCCTACCCGCCGGGATCTGGTACGGCGTGGTGGCGAACAGGAACGGCTGGGCGCCGTCGCGGCTCGTGCCACTGAGCCGGTACGCGGACTTCGCGACGACGATGTTGCCGTAGGACGGCGTCCCGTTGGCGTTGCCGCCCAGCGTCCAGTCACTGAACTGGATCGGAATGCTCGCGGTGCTGCCGTCGCTGAACGTCGCCGTGCCGGTCGTTGCCTGGTTGCCCTGCGTACCGGCACCGATGAACGAGATGCTCTTGGCGTCGGCCGGCAGGCGCAGCGCGATCGTCGCGCCGTTGCCGGTGGCGTTGTCCGGCTGCCCGGCCGGGACCTGCGGCAGGGTGAAGCCCAGCGCGGTGCCCGGCACCTGGTGCCGCTGCCCCTGGGTCACGCCGGCCGCCGCGAGGGCCGCCCGCGAGTACGCCCACGACTTCGCGTCGCAGTCCGCCGCGAGGGTGCCCTCGTCGCCGACACACACGCTGTCGAACGCCGCGGTGAGGCCGGAGTTCGCCGCGTACGCGACGTCGACGCCGACCGTCACCGAGCCCTGACCGACGCCGTCGGTCACCGTGACGCTCGCCTGGTGGTAGCCCGGCGTGGCGTAGGTGTGCTCGCCGCTGACGCGGTAGACCTCCCGGGAACTCAGCGTCAGGGTGCCCTCGGTGGCCGGTGACCCGTCACCCCAGTCGATCGTGGCCCGGTAGTCGTCGGCGACGCCACCGGTGACCGTGGCCAGGGCCACCGTGGCGGGCGCGCCGGAGCGGGCGTGCACGCCATCGGTGGCGGTCACCGTGATGTCACCGCCGCCCAGGTCGAGGTCGCCCCCGGCGAGCAGCTCGATCTCGGCGAGGGTCGGCTGGGCCGCGCCGACCGTCTTCGTCACGACGAGGCGGAACTGGGAGTACCGTCCGGGCTTGTCGATCCGGAACGGCCGGGTCTGGTTGCGCCAGCGGAACACCTCGCCCGCCCGCGCGTCCAGCGTGCTCCAGGTCAGGCCGTCGGTGGAGCCCTGCAACCGCCAGTCCGCCGGGTCGCCCGCGGTCGCGCCGGAGGTGATGGTGTAGTAGGTCGGCTTCTGCCGTCCGCCACGGCTCGTCCAGCCGATCTGCGGCGTGCCCGACGACGTCGTCAGCTGGGTGGTGGACGAGTCGTCGAACAGCGTCGACGCGTCCGGACCGCCGCTGACGGTGGCGGTGCCGAGGCCCGGCCCGGTGACGTCCTGCAACGGCTGCGGTACGGCGTCGCCCCTGGTCAGCGACGGGGGTGTGGCGTCGCGACCGGTGCCCCACGACGACGGGTTCGGTCCCATCTGGAAGTCGATGGTTCCGCCCCTGGCGAGCGCGGACACCTCGACGGAGACGTCGCGCTGCTTCTTGCCGTTGACCTTCACGCTCTGCACGTACACGTTGCGGTTGTTGTTGTTCGCGGCGTTGACCACGATGTCGCCGGTCGGGCGGTGGACGGTCATCCGGGTGAACTGCGGCGAGCCGATCGCCCAGTGGGTCGACCCGGCCTGCAACGGGTAGATGCCCAGCGAGCTGAGGACGTACCAGGCCGACATCTCGCCGTTGTCCTCGTCGCCCAGGTAGCCCTGACCGATCTCGCTGCCCACGTAGAGACGCCGCAGGATCTCGCGCACGGCCGCCTGGGTCTTCGCCGGAGCGCCGGCGACGTCGTACAGGTACGGGATGTGGTGCGACGGCTG
Organism: Micromonospora sp. NPDC049107; assembly: GCF_040648595.1. NCBI lineage: Bacteria > Bacillati > Actinomycetota > Actinomycetes > Micromonosporales > Micromonosporaceae > Micromonospora > Micromonospora sp. NPDC049107. The sequence continues at coordinate 199,788 of NZ_JBEZEC010000006.1, read as the reverse complement.
GTTGCTCATGCCGAGCTGTCCCATCCGCACCGCGCGGGCCTCGATCATCTCGTGGATGACGCCGCCGTAGCCGCCGGGGTGGTCGGCGTTCTCGGGCGTCGCGAAGAAGGTGTCGAGCTTGTCCCGCAGCGCCTTCTGCCCGCCGTACAGGTTGATCAGGCCCTGGGGGTCCTGCTGTGCGGTGAACGCGAAGTTCCAGCCGTTGGTCTCGGTGTAGACGCCACCCCAGTCCAGCGGGTCACCGGCGAGGAACGTGCCGGCCGCGTCGCGGCCCTGGAAGAGCTTCGTCTTGGCGTCGAAGAGGTGAACGTAGTTGCGGGCCCGCTCCAGGAAGTACCGGGACTCCTCCTTGAGTTGGTCGCGCCGCGACTTCGGCGTGGCCGGGTCCTTGGCGAGCGCGGCGGCCATGTTGCCGATGCCGTAGTCGTTGATGTACCCCTCCAACGCCCACGACACCGACTCGCCGGTGCTGGTCGGCGTGTAGCCGAGGAACAGCGACGTCTCGATGCCCTTGCGGCCGACCGCGCCGCGTCCGGACGCGACGGTCGCGTCCTTCACGGCCGCGTCGTACGCCGCGAGCGGGTCGGGCAGCTTGACCCCGGTGAGGTACGCCTGCGCCAAGGCCACGTTCGCGCTGGTGCCGGTCATCAGGTCGGCGTAGCCGGGCGACGACCAGCGGGCGATCCAGCCGCCGTCGCGGTAGTGCTGGACGAACCCGTCCGAGATCTTCGCGGCGACGTCCGGGTAGAGCAGCGAGTACGCGGGCCACACCGTGCGGTAGGTGTCCCAGAACCCGTTGTTGACGTAGATCTGCCCGTCGACGATCTTCGCGCCGGTCCGGGTGGCGGTCGACGTGCCGGTCGGCGCGGACACCGGGCTGGCGTACTGCCAGTGGGGGGCGGCGGCGGTGCCGGTGTTCTCCGACTGCGAGTTCGGGTAGAGGTTCAGCCGGTACAGGTTCGAGTACATGGTGACGAGCTGCGTCTCGGTCGCGCCCCGCAGCTCGACCCGGCCGAGGCGGTCCTTCCAGGCGGCGGTGGCGGCGTCGCGGATCGCGTCGAAGGTCCGGCCGGTCACCTCCAGGTCGAGGTTGCGACGGGCCTGCTCGACGGAGAGGAACGAGGTCGCGATCCGCATCGTCACCTGACGATTCGCCGAGACGTCGAAGGTCGCGGACGTCGCCGTGACGGCTGCCGGCGCGCGGTCGAACTCACCGGACACGAACATCCGGCTACGTCCGGCCGAGAGGCCGCTTCCGTTGTCGACCCAGCCGGTGAACGTGCTGTCGGTACCGAGGGTGAAGGTGCCCTTGGCGAAGACGAGACTTCCGGTCGACGGTCCCGGCCCGAAGGTGAACCGCATGATGCCGGCGTGGTCGGTCGGCGTCATCTCGGCGACCAGGCCGTTCTGTAGCGCGACCCGGTAGAGGTCCGGCCGTGCGGTCTCGTCCTCGTGCCGGAAGGCCAGCGCCCGACTGGCGGGTGCTCCGGTGAGAGGGCCGTCGCCGGCCACCGGCATCACCGACATCTGGTTGCGGTCGCCCATCCAGGGGCTGGGCTCGTGGGAGATCGCGAGGCCCTGCAAGGTGGGCAGGTTGGCGGCGTTGTTGGCGCGGTGGTAGTCGTACTCCCAGGAGTCCGAGGTCGCGTCGGTCACCGGGGTGAAGAAGTTGAACCCGTTGGGTACGGCGGTGATCGGCAGGTTGTTGCCGCGCGAGAACCCGCCCGTGGAGTTGGTGCCGCGGCGGGTGTCGACGTAGTTCGTCAGCCGGGAGCCGTCGATCGTCGCCGGGTTCGGAGTCAGTTCGACGTCGTCGAGCCACCCCTGGAAGAGGGTCTCCTCGGTGGCCTGCGGGTCGTCGTACGCCAGCAGGACGCGGTCGATCGTCTTGCCGCGCGCGACGGCGCCGACGTCGGCGCTGACAGCGTTCCACTGGTCGGCGAAGAGCACCTTCGAGGCGCCCTGCCCGGCCGGGGTCAGCGGGTTGCCGTGCTGGTCGACGGCCGAGCGTCCACTGAGGTAGCTGCCGTCGGTGAAGTGCAGGTCGACCGAGGCGTAGGTGGACGGGTAGCGGGCGTCCTGGCCGGTGAACTCGGGGAAGATCCGGTACGACAGGCGGGTGTTCGGCCCGACCGGGATGTCGACGTCGAACAGCTTGTTCGTCGCGTACGAGCGGCCACCGGTCTGGGCGCCACCGTAGTAGCGCAGCGCGGCCAGCCCGGTGAAGCCGACGCCCGGCTTCGTCGTGTAACCGCCGGCCGGGCCGGGGCCGATCTCGGTGACCATGGGCGTGGCCGGCGGTCGGACGTCCGAGCCGTCGCTGATGTCCCAGCTGGCGAGCTGGGTGAGAGTGTCGCCGGAGTTCGCGGAGACCACCAGCCGGTACCAGCCGTAGGCCGTCGTGTTGGTGACGCCGTACCTGTTGGTGGCGAACCGCTTGGCGAAACCCTGCTTCGTCTGGCGGTCCAGGTCGACCCAGGCGCTGCCGTCGGTGGACCCCTGGAGGGTGAAGTCGCGGGGGTCGCGGCCCGGCTCGTCGTCTGCCGAGGTCAGCGCGTACCGCTTGACGACCGCCGGCTTGGCCAGTTGGTACGTCACCCAGGCGGTCGATTCGAACGCCAGCCACTTGGTCGACGGCTTCCCGTCGGCGAGGTTCGCCGCGATCTCGTTCGGCGGGTTCTGGGCGCTCGCGGTGACGGCCTCGACCTGGCCGAGCAGGCTGCCGGGCAGGTTCGCGTCGCTCGATCCGCTGAGGTTGCCCTGCACGGGCCGACCGGAGCGGTCGACCTCGACGGTGCTCGGGGCGGGCTGCGGGTCGGCCGATTCGAACGAGGAACGGAAGGCGCCCGGTGGCGGGGCGCTCGGCGCGGCGCTGGCCAGCGGCGCGGCGACGACCATCCCCAGGGGCAGCAGGACGGCGGTTGTCGCCACGGCTATCCGCAGGGAGACGGCGCGCGTACGGGGGAGATACGGCATGGGGGCGGGACCTTTCGACTCGATCCGGTCGAGTACGTCGAGCGTCTGGGTGGCAGTGGAGGGTGGACCGGCTCTGACATCGTTGTCATCGGGCGTGCCTGACAAGCGAGGGCAGATCCGGTGGATGTTGGCCAGATGTTTCCGGGCAACCAACGGCCTGTCAATGGGTTGATCGCCGCGAAACGCGCCCAGCGCTTCCAGTTCGTAAGGAAGGGCACCTTCCTATACACGAGGCGTTAGGAAGGTGCCCTTCCTTACTCGGCCTTGGCGAGGCGCAGGTGGACTCGCGGCCGCTCAGCGACCGCCCGCCGCCAGCTCGGCCAGCATTCCCTCGCAGCTACGCACGACCACCTCGGCACCGCGCCGCTGGGTCAGTGGGAGCAGCGGATCCTCCGCCCGGTCCCGCCACCGCCACTGGGCGTCGGCGGCGGTCTCCCAGAGCCGTTGGGTGGTCGCCTCGTGCTCGACACCGAGCCGGGCGGCCAGGGAGACGCCCTCGCCGCCGACCAGCCGCCGCGCCTCGGCGGCCAACTCGGCGTCGAAACCGAGACGGGCGTTGCGCAACGCCACCAGCAGGCGCAACTCACGGAACTCGTGCGCGCCCGCCAGGATCTGCTCGATCGCGCCGACCAACTCGTCGCTGCCCCGGACCGGCTCGGCCCGCACCAGGGACTCCACCGCGGCCAGCGCCGAGCGCGCCTTGAGCGCGTCGCGCCGATCGACGAAACAACGGGTCATCGACTCGCGCAGCTCGGTGAGGCCGCTGCGCCGGATCAGCTCGGCCGACATCGCCACCCGGGTGTCGAACCCACCGCGGACCAACGTCGTGGCCAGCCGGATACCGAAGAGGCCGAACCGGTCCAGCAGGCCCGCGCGCACCTCGGGATCGAGGCGCACCGGAAGGTCGCCACGGACGAAGCGATCGGCGGAGAGCAGGTGGGGCTCCAACCCGGCGCGGGGCACCCCGGCCAGCGTCGCCAGCGCGGCGAATTCGGACTCGCTGAGCAGCCGACCCGCGAGGCCGACAGCTCCACTGCACGCCACCACGTTGACGGCCAACGCGCCCACCCGGGGATCGCGGTGGTGCCGACGGGCCAACTGTCGGGCGGTGAGCAGCCCGTCGATCCGGCCACCGCCGACCTCGTCCGCCCGGGACAACACCATGATCACGTTGACCGGGGCGGCCTGCCCGACGGCACTGTCCCGACCGGACTCCAACACCCGCAGATCGCTGTCGCGGCCGTCCCGGGTCAGGAACAACACCGCGTCCGCGTCGGCCAGCACCCGGTCCAGCACCGGCGCGTGCCCCTGCTCGTCGACCGTGCTGAGCGCCGGGGTGTCGACGAGCGTCACCTGCCGCAGCGCCCGCGTCGGCCACCGCACCACGATGTCGCGTACCTCCCCGGCACGCCAGCCGAGATCCACCCGCATGCCGGTCGCCGACTTGACCACCGTCAGCTCCTGCGGAGGCTGCCCCACCGGGTAGGCGGTGGCGCCCGGCGACGCGCCGTCCTCGTACCAGGTGAACGCGCCGTCGGCGCCCTCGACCGGCGCGACCTCCTCCCCCATCAGCGCGTTGAGCACCGTCGACTTGCCCGCACGCCACGGCCCGGCGACCGCGATCCGCAGCGGCTGCTCCAACCGCGCGATCTGGTGCCGCAACCGCCCGACCGCCCGCGCGTCGTGCTGGTAGACCTCCAGCGCCTGGTGCAGCAGCCCCCAGGCCGCCTCGTCCAACCGCACCCCGACAGTCATGCCCCGGGCTCCAACAGCACCGGGGTCGACCGGGCGGCGGTCAGGTGCTGGGACTGCTCGTAGAGCGCGGCGAGGCGGGTCATCTTCGACCGGATCTCCCGCTGCCGCTGCTCGCGCAGGGCGACGTCGGTGTCGGCCTCCTGCTTCGCGCTGCGGAACGACTGCACGATGGCCTCCTGCAACTCCTCGGTCAGACCCGTGAAGTGGTCGCGCAGCATCCGTTGCACCTGCCGGGTGGCGTCCCGGCAGTCCCGGACCATCCGGACGAAGAACTCGTCGACATGCCGCTGGATGGCCGTCTTCACGGTCGCCTGCCGGCGGCGCAACATCTGCTTGCTCTCGTCGCGGATGCTCTTGCCGCCGAAGAGGGCGCCGATGCCGACCGAGACCGGGTTGATCATCGGCATCCCGGCCAGGGTGGTCGCGAGGCCGAACATCAGCATGCCGCCGTACGAGCCCTTCATACCGGTGAACAGCTTCTGACCCGTCGTGAACCGGTCGATCCGCGGCCGTTCCAGGTCCGGCAGCCGGTCGCCGAGATCCTCCGGCATCGTCATCGACCAGGGCGGCAGCACGTCGTAGCCGTACCGGTTGAAGTGGGCGGCCACCCGGCGGGCGATCCAGTCGCAGCGCTGGACCAGCCACTCGTGGTTGGCCTCCGCGGCCTCGACCAGGCTGCGTGACAGCCACTCGTCGAAGGTGTCCCAGGCGACGAGCGGGTCGGCCTCATCGAACGCCTCGTCGACCGCCCGCAGGATCTGGCGCGTCCGGTCCCGCAGGTCGTACTCGATGTCGGAGAGCAGGTCGGCCATCTCGTCGTTGAGGGTGTTCTGCCAGCGGGTCGAGCAGCGCCGCAGCTCGTCGACCTCCCGCTGGGCCGCGTGCAGCCGCGAGATCGGCCCGGACTGCTCCGCCGCCTCCTGCGTCGCCAACTCGGCGCGCAGCGGCGCGGCCAGTTGCTCCACCACCGTACGGGCCACCGCCTGCACCGACGCCCGCGCCAGGTGGTCGGCCTTGCCGGCCAGGTCCCGTTGCAGGCGGGCGATCAGCGCCGGAAAGCCGGACTCGGCGTTGAGACCACGGTCGTCGGCCGCCGCCGCGCGCAGCCGCAGCGTCGCCGACACCGGGATCAGCGGCGCCGCGACGCCGGCATCGGCGAGGTGTTGCCGGTTGCGCTCGGCGACCGTCCGCCAGTCCGCCACCAGGTCGGTCTTGCTCTGCACCACGACCACGTTCGGTTGCGAGCGCATGACGTGCAGCAGCATGTTCAGCTCGGCCACCGAGAGCTCCCTCGTGGAGTCGGAGACCAGCAGCACGGCGTCCGCGCGGGTCGAGGCGGCCACCTCCACGGCCGCGCCGAGCGCGGTGACCTCGTCGGTACCCGGAGTGTCCACCAGCACGAGTCCGGCGGCGAGCAGCGCCCGGGGCAGGCCGACCTCGACGTACGCCGGACCGCCCCCCGGCCGACGCCCGACCGCGCCGGACACGCCGGCCGCGACCTGGTCGAGCGCCAGGGAGGTCCGCTCGGCGAGCGTCACCGCCGGCCCTCCCGCGGGTCGTCCGGCCGACGCCTGGACCATCGTGGCGCAGGCGGATTCGGCGTGCTGCACCACGGTCGGCAGGACCGTGGTGCGACCGTCCCCGACCGGGCAGGCCGGCGCGTTGATGATCGCGTTGATGAGCTGACTCTTGCCCTGGTTCGGCTCGCCGACGACCAGGACCCGCAACGTCGGTTCGAGCAGTTGGGCACGCTTCTGCCGGACCGTCTGCAGCAGATCGCCGCGACCGTGTGTCGTACACGTCCGGGCGATCTCGTCCAGTACATCCAGCCAGATCCCCGCCATCACCGCACCAAGTGTGCGGATTTCGGCTTAATTAGCAAGAGGTGTCGGAGAGGAAACCGGGAAGGGCCGGGCCGCTCGACGCGACCCGACCCCCCGCTTCCGACGGAAAATCCCGTCAGAGCAGACCGCCGGTGATGCCCAGCAACCCGTGGTCCGACGAGGCGGGCCCCCCGTCGTGCGAGTCGCCGGTCACACCGTCGGTGAGCCCACCCGTCACGTCGCCGACCGTGCCGGTGACCCCGGGAAGGAGACTGTCCACGTGGTGCGTGACACCGCCCACCACGGACGGAACGTCCACCGGCGGCACCACGCCGCCGACGGCGCCCTCGCCGAGGCCCAGGCCACCCAGGGTGTCGTGGACACCGAGGGAGCCGACGATGCCGTCGACCTGACCGTGCACGCCGGAGAGGACGCCACCGGTCACGTCGCCGCCGAGCACCGGGTCGGTGACGCCGAGCACGCCGGTCGGGTCGCCGACCGTGCCGGTCGCGCCGCCGAGCACCGGGTCGACGATCCCGTCGACGGGCTGCACCACGTCCGCGTCGAGCGTGTGCGCCACGTCGGACACCCCGGTCAGGTCGGTGTCGAGGCCGCTCGGCCCGACACCCAGGCCGACACCCGGCAGCACGCTCACCCCGGCGGCGACGGTCGACGGGTCGACCGCGATGGCGCCGAGCACACCGGCCTTGACGTCCACACCGGACGGCGAGCTGGTGACGCTGATCTGCTGCGCCACGCTCTGCAACTGACCGACCACGTCGGTGGCGTCGGTCACCAGCGGGTCGAAGCCGAGCTGCCCGACCACCGGGGCCAGCGGCGCGAGGCCCTGCCCCGGCGCGTAGTCGACCACCAGCGGCACCACGTCCTGCACGTCGGCGGCGGTGATGTCGCTGAGCCCCGCGGCGTGCAGCGCGCCCTCCGGGTCGAGGTCGAACGCCGACCGCGCGTCGGGGTTGGTCAGCAGGTCGAGCACGAAGTCGTGGAGGGTCTGTTGCGAGTCCATGTGCCGGTTCTCCTCGGATTGGCATCGGCGACCGTCGTTCGTCGAGAGGAACGCTATGGCGGGGGGCGGCCCCGGACATCGGGGCTGCGCCCGCAATCGATCACGCCGCGTTAGGGCGTTCGCCGGCTCCCCCGTTAGGGGGACTGGGGGAAACCGTCCCGGTCAGATTAGGGTGCCGACCACGCAGTGATCTCTGGTACGAACGTAGGGGCCCGCGGGTTTCGCCGGGGGTGGGTCGCCGGACAGCGCCGACGCCATCGCCATCAGCCGGCCACTCGCGGAAAGAGAAGAGACGGATGCCGTACGTCCTGGGGATAGACATCGGAAGCACCAACACCGCCGCCGCCGTCGCTCGGCGCGACGGCCGGACCTGGACGCGTCCGGAGGCTGTCCCGCTGAACGCCGGCTCGCCGCTCGTACCGTCGGTGCTGCACCTGGCCGAGGACGGCGCGCTGCACATCGGCGGGCCCGCGACCGACGACGGCAGTCGCACCAGCAGGGATTTCGTCCGCCGGATCGGTGACGACGTGCCCCTGCTGCTCGGTGGCGAGGCGTGCGCGCCGCAGACCCTCACGGCGGAGTTGGCGGCCTGGGTGGTGGAGCAGGCGCACGCCGCGGAAGGCGGCCCGGCCGAGGCGGTGGTGCTCAGTCACCCGGCCGGCTGGCGGCCGTACCGCCGGGAGCTGCTGCGCCGCGCGCTCGTCGACCTCGGGCTGCGCACGGTGACGCTGCTCCCCCGTACGGTCACGGTCGCGGAGAGTCACGCGGCGCGTGGCTTCGCGGGCACCACGGCGGCCGTTTACGCGTTGGGCGGCGCCAGCTTCGAGGCGGCCCTGGTCCGGCGCACCCCGCGCGGCACCTACGAGAGCTTCGGCACGCCCCAGGGTCTCGACCCGATCGGCGGGGCCGACTTCGACGAGCTGCTGGCCAGCCACGTCCGTACCGTGCTGTCCCGGGAGCTGGCCGCCATCGGGCGGCGGGACCACCACGCCGCCCTGCGCGGCCTGCCGGCCGAGTGCGACCGGGTCAAGCGGGCGCTGACCGTCGAGCCGGCCGCCGACGTGGTGTTGAGCCTGCCGACCGGTCCGGCACGCATACCGGTGACCCGCGCGCAGTTCGAGGCGATGATCCGCCCCACCGTGCAGGCCACCGTGGACCTCCTGCTGCGCGCCGTGCAGGGCGCCGGCCTGACGCCGACACAGCTCGACGGCGTCCTGTTGGCCGGCGGCTCGACCCGCATCCCGCTGGTCACCGAGCTGATCAGCACGGCGCTCGGTGTGCCGGTCGAGGTCGAGCCGGACGCGCAGCTCACCGCCGCCACCGGAGCGGCGAGCGCCGCCTGCCAGGTGGTGTCACCCCGGCCGCGCCCTCGACCCCCGGCCCCGGTCCGCGATCCGGCGCCGGTCCCGGGTGAGGGCCGGGCGAGCCTCCCGGCCCTGCGGCGACCCCGGGACCACGCCACCGATCCGGGCGAACCGCCACCCCGACCGCCGGTCCGGATCCTCCCCCTCGACCTGCCGAAGGCGTCCCGCCTGGCACTGACGCTCAGCCGGGGACGCGAAGGATGACCACAATGATCATGAATAACCTCGTCGACTCCCGACTGGTGCTGGGCCGGGCGTCCAGGGCCCTGTTGGACCGGGTCGCCGACGATCCGGTCGCGCCGCTCACCGTCGGCCTGGCCGGCCCCGCCGGGCACGGCAAGACCGCCCTGCTCACCGAGCTGACGAACATCCAGCAACGGGCCGGCGTCACCGTGCGCACGGGTGTTCCCGGGCCCGGCGAGCCCGTCGACCCGGACGACCTGATCCTGGTCGACGACGCGCACCTGCTCGACGACGAACGGATCGGCGTGCTGCTGCGCCTGGTCGCCACCCGCCGGCACCGGCTGGTCGTCGCCCACCGCCCCTGGCCCCGGTCGGCAGCCCTCACCGAGCTGGTCGACACGCTGCGCCGCGACGGGCAGGCCGTGCTGCTCGGGCCGTTCACCCGGGAGCAGACCGGAGCCTGCGTCGCCGCCGTCCCCGAGCTGACCCAGCGCGCCGAGCTTGTCGACTTCGTACACGCGCAGACCGGTGGCGTCCCCCGCGACGTCGAGCGGCTCACCCGCGGCCTGCGCGCGGCACCGAGCCTGACCACCGCCCCGACCGAGCCGCCCCGACCCGTCGTCCTCGAGTTCGCGCCGGAGCTGGAGATCCAGCCCGCCCCCGTACGACGACTGTTGCTCGCGGTCGCGGCCGGCGTACCGCTGCCGGTGGCCATGCTCGGCCCGCTCCTGGATCAGGAGCCGGAGGCGGTGGACGAGCTGATCGCCACGACCCGGGCGGCCGGGCTGATCGGCGCGGACGGCCGGCTCACCCCGCTGGTCCGCCGGGCCGTCACCACGCTCAGCCCGGCCACCGAGCGCAGCGCCGTCTGGCGTCGCCTCACCGAGTTGCAGCTCGCCCGGGGTGGTCCGGTGCTACCGCTGGTCCGCTCGCTGCTCGCGGTGGGCGTCCTCGGCGACTGTCCGGCCCCGACACTCGCCGCGGCGGCCCAGGAGGCGCTTGCCGACGAGCCGGCCTTCGCCGCCGAGCTGTTCGCCGCCGCCACCGCGGCCGGGCACCCGACCGGCGCCCGCCAGGCTCTCGCGGCCGCGCTCGCCGGTGACCTCGACGACGCGCTGCGCCTGGCGGACCGGTTGCTGACCACCGCCGACCCGGCGGTCCGCGCCGAGGCGGCCGCGGTGGCGGCGACCGCGCTGGCGCACCGGGGCCACGCCGGCCGCAGCGTCGAGCTGTACCGGTGGTCGGGCACCGCCTCGTCGGTGGCGTTCGCCGCCGTGGGCGGGTTCGCCATCGGCGACCTGACCGCCGACGGGCCGCGCGTGGACGAGCCCACCGGCGCACCGCCCACCCTGCACGCCAGCGCCGCCCGGCTGATGGCCGACGGAGTACGCGAGGGCGTCACCGGCACGCCGAGCGCGGCGCTCTCCGCGCTCGTGCAGTCCGCCGCCCTGCTGGAACCGGACGGTCGGGCGGCCCTCCTGCCGGACAGTCCGGCGGCGCTGGCCGCGCTGACCGCCGTGCACTGTGGCGAGCTGGACATCGCCGAGCGGGTCCTGCACCGCGCGCAGGCCGGCGGTGTCGGCGGCCCGCTGATGGCCCGCCGGCATCGGCTGTTGCAGGCCTGGATCCTGATGGTTCGAGGTCAGACGCTCGCCGCCGCCGAGCGCCTCGCCACGGTCACCGCCGACGAACGCCCGTTGGAATCCCGCGACCTGCTCTTCGCCGCCGCGCTGCGGATGGGCATCGCCCGGCGCACCAGCGACCTCGGCGCGCTCAAGCGGGGGTGGGGCCAGGCGCTGGAGGCGGTGGTCCGCCACGGGGTCGACCTGTTCACGCTGCTGCCGCTGGGCGAACTGGCCATCGCGGGCGCGCGGCTCGGTGACGTGGCCCGGTTGGCGCCCTACCTGCGGGAGGGCGCCACCCTGCTCGAACGGCTCGACACACCGACGCTGTGGAGCGTCCCGCTGCACTGGAGCGGCCTGCACGCCGCCATCCTGACCGGCGAGCCGACGGCCGCCGACGACCACGTCGCCGCCCTGCTCGCCGCCGCCGAGCACAGCCGCTACGCCGGTGTGGTCGCCGCGGCCGCCGAGAGCTGGGTCGAGGTGCTACGGGGTGTGGTCGACCCGGTACGGGTCGAGGCCGCCGCCCGGGGCCTGCACGACACCGGACTGTGTTGGGACGGCGCCCGCCTCGCCGGTCAGGCCGCGATCCGCACCGCGGACCGACGGGCGATGACCACCCTGCTCGAGTGCGCCCGGGTGCTCCAGGGTCGGGCGGCCGGCGCGACCGGTGGGCAGCGCCCGATCGACGGCGCGACCGCCACGCCGGCCGCCACCGCGGCCGGCCCCACCCAGCAGGGGCTGAGCGACCGCGAGTACGAGGTGGCCGAGCTGGTGCTCGCCGGGCTGACCTACCGGGAGATCGGTGACCGGCTCTTCATCTCGGCCAAGACCGTGGAGCACCACGTGGCGCGCATGCGCAACCGGCTGCACTGCGCCAATCGGGCGGAGCTGCTGGCGTTGCTGCGGACCATGGTCGCCGACCGGGCCAGCGACGCCGCCGGGCAGCCGTGGCCGCAGCGGTCGGCCCGATGAGCCGGCGCACCCGGCGGAGCGCCACGTGACGCGCGCACGACGACCTGGGGTCCGGCTCGTCGCGACGGCGGCGGTGCTGCTCGCGTTGTGGTCGTACGCAGCCTGTCTGACCGGCCAGGACGCCCTCGACCTGCTGCGGGTGCGGGCCCTGGCCGACACCCTGGGCCAGCCCATCGACCGGCTGGTCCTGAGCCTGCAGACCGAGCGCCGGGCGACCGCCGAGACGCTGGCCGACGCCGCGCCCGCAGGGGCCACGCTGGCCGGGGCGCGGGCGGCGACCGACGTGGCAGCGGCGCAGGTCCGGGCGTTCGGAGACGGACACGACCTGCGCCTGCTCAGCGCGGGGGCGGTCCGCGACCGGGCCGAGACCCTGGTCCGGAGGCTGAACGGGCTGGGGGCGATCCGGTCCCGGGTGGACGACAGGCAGCTCGACCAGGCGGGCGCGGTCGACGGGTACGACCAGCTCGTCGACGCCGCCTTCGACGTGTACGGACCGGAGTGGGGCGCGCACGAGAGCAGGCTGGCGGTCGACACCCGCGCGGTGATCGCGTTGGCCCGTGCCCGTGAGCTGCTGGCCCGGGAGGACACCCTGGTCACGGCGGCCGTCCTGAGCGGTCGACTGGGCGTCGAGGAGCGCCGCCGGCTGGTCGAGCTGGTGGCCGTCCAGCGGTACGCCCGGGCCGAGGCGACGGCCGGCCTGCCGGGCGACGGCCAGGGCGCGTACCAGCGACTCGTGGCGGGACCCGAGTTCGCGGGCCTGCTCGCCGTGGAGGACACGCTGCTGCGCACGGACCGGGTCGACGCGCTGCGTGGGGTCAGCGCGCAGAAGTGGCGCGCGGCGGCGGACGCCGCCCTCGGCGCGCTGCACGAGCTGGTGACGACGACCGCCCGCGCGAGCGTCGAACGGGCCACACCCGGCGCCGCGGTGATCGTGGGGCGGACCGGCGTGGTGGTGGGTCTCGGGCTGATCGCCGTAATCGCGGTGCTGTTGGGCTGGGCCAGGGCCGTACGCCGCGGGCCCGAGCACGAGACGCCGCCGGGCGCCGACGAGCCTCGGTCGGAACCGCCGACCGCACCCGTCGACCGGCTGCCGCCGGTTGCCGAGAACGGCGGCGATCAGCAGGGTGGCGGGCCGGCGCGGGAACGTCACGCGGCCGACCTGTTGCTGGGGATCACCCGGCGCAACCAGGTTCTGCTGCGCGACCAGCTCGACCTGCTCGACGCGATGCAGCGGCGGGAGCAGGACGCCGCGGAGGCCGACGAGCTGTTCCAGCTCGACCATCTCACCACCCGTATCCGCCGCAACGTGGAAAAGGTGATCACCCTCGCCGGGGCGCGGCCCGCGCGCCGCTGGCGACGCCCGGTCCCCCTGCTCGACGTGACGCGCGGCGCGGTCGCCGAGGTGCCGGAGTACCACCGGGTCCTGGTGGCGCCGCACTGGCCGTGGTCGCTCGCCGGCCCCGCCGTCACGGACGTCGTGCACCTGCTGGCCGAGCTGATCGAGAACGCTCTGACCTTCTCGACGACCGACACCACGGTCCGGGTCACCGGCGAGCACCGGCCACACGGCTGCGCGATCGTGGTGGTCGACGACGGTCCCGGCCTCGACGCCACCGCGCTCGACGAGGCGAACCGTCTGCTCGCCAGCCCGCCGAACGACCCGCCGAGCGACGCCGGAGGGTTGTACGCGGTCGCCCTGCTGGCCGCCCGGTGCGGTGCCCGGGTCGTCCTGCGGCCCAGCCGACGCGGCGGGACGGCTGCCATCGTGCACCTGCCGGCCGAGCTGGTCACCGTGACCGGCGGCCCGGACGCGACGTCGCCGGGGCCCGCGTACCGGCCGCTGCCCGGAGCGGTCGAGGTGCCGGACGCGAGGCCGACGGGCAGCGCCGACGGGCTGCCGATGCGGATCCGCCAATCCGGGGCGCCCGTGCCCGGCCCCGGCAACGCCGGCCCCGAGACCGTCGAGCTGCCGATCACGAGAACAACGAGGAGACATCGATGACGCACGCAGTGGTCACCGAGGACAGCCTGACCGGCGCGCTGGACCGCCTGGTGGACCGGGTACGCGGTGCGGAGTTCGCCGTGGTGCTCTCCCCGGACGGGCTCCCGCTCGGCGGTTCCCGGCAGGTGCAGGCGAAGCTGGCCGAAGAGATCTCCGGGATCGTCGCCGGCCTGTTGGCGCTGGGACTGGCCGCCACCCGGACGTGCGACGCGGGCGGGCTGCGCCAGATCGTGGTGCAGATGTCGCGGGCGTTCCTCTTCGTCGCCACCATCTCGAACGGGACCATCCTGACCGTGCGGATCTCCGGCGACGAGGTCGAGGTGGGCGACATGGCGTACGAGGTCGCGCTCTTCGTCGGGCAGGCCGAACGGCACCTGCCGATCCGCCTGGAGACCGCCGCCGCGGCGAGGAGCGGAGATTCTGGTGCCCAGCGCCGGCTCAGCTGACGAGGCGTGGTACGACGACGACGCCGGCCCGGTCGCCCGTCCGTACACGATGACCGGTGGGCGTACGACGTCCGAGCGCGGCCGATTCGACCTGATCTCGCTGGTCGTCGCGCGGCGGTCGGCGACGTCGCCCACGTCGCTCTTCCCCGAACAGGCGCGGATCGTCGAGCTGTGTCACCATCCAGTGTCGGTGGCTGAGGTCAGCGCCGAGCTGGATCTGCCCCTCGGCACCGTTCGGGTCCTCCTCGGTGACCTGCTGGGGGCGGGGTTGGTCGAGACGCACGAACCGCCGTCGCTGTCGGATCTGCCGTCGCAGGAGCTGCTCGAGTCGATACTCGTCGGGCTGCGCGCCCTGTGACCGCTCGGGTGCCACCGCGACCGAGCGGTCGCGGGCGGGCGTCCGGCGACGAAGTGAAGGGGAGACAGGCAGTGCCGGCAACACCGCCGCAGCCACGGCGTACTGTGGCGATCATTCTGCTGGACCGGATCGTGGCCGCTGCCGCAGCCGCACGGCGGGTGGTCACCGGCCGGGCCGACGTGTCGCGGGCCACCTGGGTCGCCGTATTCGCGGCGCTCGGGGTGGTGGTGGCGACGGTGGTCTCGATCGTCAGTGTGGTGCGTACCCCGGAGCGGCTCGCGCCGGTGACCCTGGACGCGCCCCCGTCGGTGGACCAGTTGGGCACGCCGGGCCCCGGTACGCCCCGGGGGCAGGCACAGCCGGCCGCCACCAGCCCGACCACCGTGGGGTCGCCCTCGGCCAGCGCCGCGCCGCCACCCGTCGAGCCGCCGTCCAGCGCGCCGGCCGTGACCCCCTCGTCGGCCTCCCCGACCCCGGCCGCCCTCGCCGCCGACTTCGTCGTCGAGGACAACGCGCTGCTCAGCTACGGCGCGACCGTGACGATCAGCAATCCGGGGCCGGTGCCGGCGACGCGGTGGACGCTGACCATCACGCTGCCCCGGGAGTCGCTGCGGGTCAGCGCGGTCGAGGGCGCGCGGGCCACCCAGGACGGCGCGGTGTGGACGTTCGTGCCGGACGGCAGCGTGGGGCAGGTGCCGGGCAGCGCCTCGACGCGGGTGACCTTCCGGGTCAACGGCGCGGTGGTCGGCGCGACGCCGACGGCGTGCACGATCGACGGGGTCGCCTGCGGCGGCCTGTCGAGCTGAGCCCCGGCCGCCGAGTCGGTCCCGACGGCGGCCCGGACGCGGTGGCGAGCATCGCTCATGCTGAAGGGGTGATTCGCTTCGTCCTGAACGTCCTGTGGCTCATCTTCGGCGGTGGCCTCGTGCTGGCGATCGGCTACGGCTTCGCCGCGCTGATCTGCTTCCTGCTGGTCGTCACCATTCCGTTCGGCGTCGCCGCGCTGCGCCTCGCCGTCTACTCGCTGTGGCCCTTCGGCCGCACGCTGGTGCCCAAACCGGGCGCGGGCGTCGGCTCCGGGCTGGCGAACGTGCTCTGGGTGGTGCTGGCCGGTTGGTGGCTGGCCCTGTCCCACATCCTCGCCGGCATCGCGCTCTGCGTGACGATCATCGGGATCCCCTTCGGCATCGCCAACTTCAAGCTCGTCCCGGCCGCCTTCTGGCCGCTGGGCCGGGAGGTCGTCGAAGCGCCGTGACACGTCGACGGGTCGCCCGTTTCCGAGGCGGGCGACCCGGTCGGGGCCGACGCCGTCGATAGTGGACAATCCGGTTCACCCCGACGGACCCCTCGATAGGAGCCTGGCATGGCCGGCCCGGACGCCGAACTCACCGCGACGCTTCAGCCCGACGTGCCGCACGCGGCACGGATCTGGAACTACTGGATGGGCGGCAAGGACAACTTCCAGTCCGACCGGGCGGCCGGTGACGCGGTCGCCGAGGTCTACCCGGAGATCGTCCTGATGGCGCAGCAGTCCCGCCGCTTCCTGGTCCGGGCGGTCCGGTACCTGGCCGCCGAGGCCGGCATCCGGCAGTTCCTGGACATCGGCACCGGCCTGCCGACCATGCAGAACACCCACGCGGTCGCCCAGGGCATCACGCCGGACGCGCGGGTCGTCTACGTCGACAACGACCCGATGGTCCTCGTGCACGCCCGCGCGCTGCTGGCCAGCACGACCGTCCAGGGTGTCACGACGTACGTGCCGGCCGACTACCACGACCCGGAGGCCATCCTCGCCGAGGCGGCGCGGACGCTCGACTTCGACCAGCCGATCGCCGTCATGTTCATGGGCGTGCTGGGGTACGAGCCGGACCTGGAGGTGGTGCGCTCGATCGTCGGGCGGACGATGGACGCGACGGCGTCCGGCAGCCACCTGGTGCTCTGGGACGGCACCAACACCAGCCCGCAGGTGGTCTCCGGGGCGCAGCGGCTGGCCGAGAACGGCGGTGTCCCGTACATCCTGCGCAGCCCGGCGGATCTCGCCGGCTGCTTCGCCGGGTTGACGCTGGTGGAGCCCGGTCTCGTGCCGATCCCGCTGTGGCGTCCGGACGAGGCCGACGCCCGGGGGATCGACGCCTACGGCGCGGTGGCCCGCAAGCCCTGACGCGACGCCGACCCCCGGGTACGTCGCCCGGATCAGCGCGCGCAGGTCAGCGTCAGCCCGGCCGGCGGCGCGCTGGCCGTCGCGAGCAGACCGAACGTCGTCGACCCGTCCGGCGCCAGCGTTCCGTTGTACGGTGCGTTGCGCACCACCACGTCAGCGCCGGCCGGGTCGACGACACCGCCCCACACCGCCTGGATCCGCTCGTCGCCGGCCCAGCGCCAGGAGACGCGCCACTGGTCCAACGGCTGCGTGCCGACGTTGCGGACCGTCACGGTGGCGACGAATCCGGTGCCCCAGCGCGAGTCGATGGTGGCGGTCGCCCGGCAGGACGTCAGCGCGGCGGTCCGGCCGCTCCCCCCGTAGTAGGGCTCCCACCGGCCCTCGGAGTCGCGGAACCCGAACCAGTACTCGGTGTCGGGGGTCAGCCGGTCGAAGGTGACGGTGCCGTCACGCTCGGCGGAGACCAACTCGGCCACCGGGTTCCGCCACGCGTAGGCGTCCTCGCGGCTGGCGAAGAGTCCGACGGTGATCGGCGGCCGGTAGCCGCACGGCGGGCTGAGCGCGATGAAGTAGACGACGGTCAGGCTGGTGGTGGTGGCCGCGGACACCCGACCACCGATGGGCAGTGCCGGCGGGCAGACCGGGGTGGGTGTCGGCGCCGCCGTGACCGACGCCGTGGGTGTCGGCGCCGCCTGGGCGACGCCGGTGGTCGCGGCCCAGCCGGTCGTGGCGGTGGTCAGGGCGATGGTCGTGAGAGCCAGGAAGATGCGACGCATCCGTACCTCCGAGAAGCCGTCGCCGTCGCGGCCACGGATGGGCAGCCGACCGTACGGGTCCGGACCTGCGCGGCGGCCGCCCGACGGCGATCGGCATGCGGCCGCTGACGGGGACTGCCCGCGCGCGGGTGGTGGGGCCACCTCGCGCGTCCCCGACTCCGGAGCAGAGATCGACCACGCCGGCTCCCGAGCGCGGCCGAACCACAGCATCGCATTCGACGGTTGTCGATACAAGCGGGGTGTCGCGAGCCCGTCGGACGCCCGCCGCCTGCCCGTCGCCGCGAGGACACGCGCCGGGCCCCCGGATCGACGATCATCCATAGTGGTATGTCACTTCGACGCGGGAGCACACACCATGCGCGACAGGAGCAACACGAACCGGCGGGTGACGAGGGCACTGACGGCGGCGGCCACCGTGGCGGCGCTGACGCTGGCCCCCCTCACGACGCCGTCACCCGCAGCCGCCGCTCCCAGCCGGGCCGACCTGGCCCTGCGCTGGGCGCCCATCCACTACCAGGACGTCGACGCCACCGGCACCCACGCCCTGGGCGGCCGGAGTGACTACGTCACCGCCGTGGACTTCGACGGCGACCTGAACGGGCGCAACAACTGGGACCGCACCGGGGCGTCCGGCACGTCGCTCGCCGCGCACGTGTACTACTCCGTCGTGGAGACGAGCACGCACTGGTACATCACGTACCTGTTCTTCCACCCCCGGGACTGGACCGACCACCCGTTCTTCGAGACCGAGCACGAGAACGACGGCGAGGGCGTCCTCTTCGCGATCGAGCGGGACGGCTCCGCGTACGGCGTCCTGCGCGGGGCGGTCACCGTCGCGCACAGCGACTTCTACTCGTACACCCCGGCCGGCAGCAGCTGGACCAGCGGCCGGGAGAGCGTCGACGGCACCCTGCAGTTCCAGTCCTCGCCGCACGACTCCTTCACCCACCCGGTCACCGCCCAGGAGGCGCAGGGCCACGGACTGAAGGCGTACCCGCAGTACGCCATCAACGGCGACGGCCTGGTCTACTACCCGTCCACGGTGGCCGAGACGCCGGAGAACGGCGACGACCGGGACGTCCGTTACCAGCTCATCGACATCTTCGCCGCCGGCGGCCTGTGGGCGCAGCGGACGAACGCGAATCTCTTCGCCAGCCTGGGCACCTTCGCCGGCGACACCTCCGGCGACTGCGGCGTCGGCACCTGGAGCTGCTCGTCGAACTCCGCGAACGCCCCCTGGGGCTGGGACGACGGCAACGACGTACCCGCCCGTGGCGAGTTGGCGAGTGACCCGGCGAAGCTGTCCGCCGATTACTTCACCGTCCCGGCCGGGTTGGCGCGCAGCTACAGCTACAACCCGTACGCCACTGCCGCCAAGGCACTGGCTGAGGCGGCCCGCACGGCACCGCCGACCGTCGACTGACCCGATCCGCGCAGGTGCGCGGCCGACCCGTTCGGCCGCGCACCCACGCCCACCGGCGGTCGCGCCACGCCGGATCGACACGTAGCCTGCGCAGATGCGACACACCCTCGCACCGGACGACAAGACCCTGCACGGCCACTTCTCCCCCGACCTCGCGCCGGTGCTCACCATCGACTCCGGCGACACCGTCACCTACCGCACCCTGGACTGCTGGTGGTCGGCCGGCCCGTACCCCGGCGGCGCGAACCGGGACCGCCCCCGGGTCCCGCAACGCCGGCCCGAGGACGGGCACGCGCTCGTCGGACCGGTCGCGGTCCGCGGCGCTCGCGCCGGCCAGACCCTCGCGGTACGCATCGACGCGATCGTCCCGGGCACCTGGGGTACGACGGTGGCGGGCGGGTGGCCGAGCGCCTTCAACGAGCGCTACGACGTCGAGTCGACACAGGTGGTACACGCCTGGGAGCTGGACCCGGCGACGATGACCGGCCGCAACCAGCACGGCCACACGGTGGCGTTGCGTCCCTTCATGGGGGTGCTCGGCATGCCGCCGGCGGAGCCGGGACGGCACTCCACCACCCCACCTCGCGAGTGCGGCGGCAACCTGGACTGCAAGGACCTGACCGCCGGGACCACGCTGTTGCTGCCGATCACGGTCGACGGAGCGTTGTTCTCGGTCGGGGACGGGCACGCCGCCCAGGGCGACGGCGAGGTGGGCGGCACGGCGATCGAGTGCCCGATGGACGAGGTGACGCTGACCTTCGACGTCCGCGACGACTTCCCGGTCACCGGCCCGGTGGCCCGTACCGCCGACGCCTGGCTGACGCTGGGCGTGGGAGCGACCCTCGACGAGGCGACGCTCCGTGCCCTGGAGGCGATGATGACCCTGCTGCAACGGCTGCACGGTCTCAGCCGGCCGGACGCGGTGGCGCTGGCCAGCGTCCTCGTCGACGTACGGGTGACCCAGATCGTCAACCAGACCGTCGGCGCGCACGCCGTGCTGCGCGACGACGCGCTGCGCTGAGCTGACGCCGGTCCGGGTCGTGGTCAGCGCAACCGGCGGGCCGTGAACCGGGCCGGCGGCTCGGCGATCGCGTCCTGCGCGGCGATCAGTTGGATCTCCCGGGTGCCCGCCGCGAGGGTCGCTTCGAGGACGGCGAAGACCGAGGAGACGGTCCGCTCCAGCGCGGTGGCCGGTGAGCCGGTGGTCGACAGGTGCGCCAGGTACAGCGCCGCCGTGACGTCGCCGCCGCCGTTCGGGTTGATCGGCAGCAGCGGGGTGGTGACCGCCCAGGCCCCCTCGTCGGAGACCGCCACCACCTCCAGCGAACCCGCCGCCACGTCGTCGTGCAGCACGCTCGTCACCAGGGCGTGCCTCGGCCCGGTGGCACGGACGACGTCGACCGCCTCCAGCACCTGGGCGAGGGTGGTGGTCGTACGGCCGGCGAGGAAGTCCAGCTCGAAGTGGTTCGGCGTGATGATGTCGGCGCGCGGCACGACGGTGTCGCGCAGGTACTCCGGGATGCCGGGCCGGACGAACATCCCCCGGCCGACGTCGCCCATCACCGGGTCGCAGCAGTACACGGCGGCCGGGTTGGCGGCCTTGACCTGGGCGACGGCGTCGAGGATCACGGCGCCCATCGCCGGGTCGCCCTGGTAGCCGGACAGCACCGCGTCGGCGCTGCCGAGAACGCCCCGGTCGGCGATGCCCGCGATCACCTCGGCCACGTCGGCGGCCGCCAGCAACGGGCCGCGCCACGCGCCGTACCCGGTGTGGTTGGAGAAGTGGACGGTCAACACCGGCCACACCTCGTGCCCGAGACGCTGCAGGGGGAAGACGGCGGCCGAGTTGCCGACGTGGCCGTAGGCGACCGACGACTGGATGGACAGGATCTGCACGGACCCATTCTGGCCGCCCCGTCCGCCCCGGGACGCGCGGGCCACCGATTCTGTCGGCTGGCCCACTGCGGTTCGCCCGGACGCCACACGGCACTTGGGGGCGGCCCGGACCGCCGAAATCCGGGCCGCCCCCTCGTGCCGCGCGGTCAGCCGCCGAGGCTCGCCGCGGCCGAGGCGATCGACGAGGCGAAGTAGCTCACCTGGGTGTAGACGCCCGGGTAGTTGGGTCGGGCGCAGCCGTTGCCCCAGCTGACGATGCCGACCTGGATCCAGGCGTTGGTGGCGTCGCGGCGGAACATCGGGCCACCCGAGTCGCCCTGGCAGGTGTCGGTGCCGCCGCTGGCGTAGCCGGCGCAGATCTCCTCGGCCGGGATGAGGTCGCCACCGTAGTTGGAGTTGCAGGTGGAGTCGCTGACGAACGGCACGCTCGCCTTGAGCAGGTACCGCTGCTGCGCGCCGCCCTCACGGGCCGCGCCCCAGCCGGCGACGGTGAAGGTGCCGCTGTCGTACGCGGTCGTGGTGGCGATCTTCAACGTGCTCAGCCCGGTGACGGGGGTGGCCAGCCGGATCAGCGCCCAGTCCTTACCGTTGCCGTTGTAGCCGGGCGCGCGGTAGACGTAGTTGGACCGGACGGTGATCCGGCTGGACGACTGGAGGTCGACCACCCCGAGGGTCGCGGTGATGCTGGTGTTGGTGCCGGTCGCGCCCACGCAGTGTGCGGCGGTGAGCACCAGCCGGGAGCTGTAGAGGGCCCCGCCGCAGCCCATCGAGAGCCGCACCATGAACGGGAACTCGCCCTGGGCGGCGCGGGTGCCGCCGACCACGTTCGGCGTGACGGGGTTGTCGGCCGCGGCGGCGGGTGCCGCGAGGGTGAGGCTGGCCGCGGCCAGCGCGGCGGCCACCAGGCCGGTGAGGGTACGCCAGCGAACCATGCATTCCTCCGCTTCGGTACGGCACGCCTTGTGGGCGCACCTGATCGATAGCGGCTATCGTATTGATGGGAATATATGTTCCGGGTCATCCCCTCTGGGTCGTACTCCAGGGTTATGGATCGCGCTAGACATCGCGGTCCCGCCGACGGCGACGCCCACGGGCGGCGACGACCGCCATGAGGCTGACCACCGCGGCGGCCAGTTGCAGCACCGCGCCGAGCAGGTCGACCAGGCTGGAGAGGGCGGTAGCGTCGGGGACAAGGTCCATCGCGGCCTCCGGGTTTCGACCCCCACCATCCGCGCCTTGCGGAGGGCTTCCCCCGGGCCCACGGACATCGACGGGCGCCACCACCATTATGGCAGCGGCCGGCGAGCGCACCAACCCCGGATTCCGAGGCGGTGACCGGACGGCGGCCGGCTCACCGCGGAACGGACTCCTGCCCGGCCAGCACCACCAGGCCGTCGGCCGGAACGGAAACGGAAGCCGTCGCGCCGTCGGGCCAGACGAGGTAGCCCACCGGTGGCCCCGCCGATCCCCATCGCGCCCCGACGATCGTGGCCAGTCGCGCGTCGTCCGCCCCCGCGACACGTCGTACCCGGGTGCCCGGGGCATGCCCGTCGTCGGCCACGATGAGCAGCGCGTCGAGGATCTGTCCCACGCCGGCGGCCGGCAGTCCCGGCACGTACGGCTCGTCCACGGAGCCGAGGCGCGGCGTCATCATCGTGCGCAGCAGCGCGGCCTGGCGGACCGCCGCGTGGCGGAGCTGCCCGTCCACGCCAGCCTCGACGACGGCCAACGCCTCCTCGATCGCCGACCAGAGCCGCGTCGGCGTCTCGTCGAGCAGCCGGCGGGCCTCCCGGTCGACATCGGAGCAGGCGGTGTCGACCGCCGTGTCCTCGCCCAGCTCCGCGATCCAGGCGACGTCCCCCACCTCCGGGAGCAGTCCGGGCGACTCGGCCGCGACCACGAGGTACAGCATGGCGAGCAACTCCTGCCGACCTTCGCCGTGGTAGAGCCGACCGACGCCGGAGCCGGCCGGCCCACGGCTGGGCGGGAAACGTTCGACGAGGTGCGCGGCGCGGCCCTCCGGCAGCGTCGCCGCGCGGCGCGTGTCGGCCACCCGTTCGCCGAACGAGCGCCGTTCGCGGCGGTCGACGAGGGCCTGACGGTACGGGTCGGCGCTGGTCGGATAGATCGTCCGGCCGTACCTGGCGAGGGTTTCGCCGGGCTTCAGACCGGCCGAGTCGAGTTGCCGGGCGGCCACCGAGTAGCCGACGCCGGTGCGGGCCGCCTCCTCCCGGATGGCGCGCCTGCGGGCGCGGCCCGCGACGGGGGAACGGTGGGACGGGTGATCGGACATGACGCCTCCGGTGCAGCCCCACGCGCTCCACGGAGCGGGCGACGTGACCGGCACGCCGAGAATCGACACGACCGCGCGGAGTCGGCGACTCTTGGCCCAGGTATGTGGTCGGGCGTGGGCCACCACATCGGGCGCGGGCAGGCGCTCTGCCGCCGCCAGCATATCGCGACGCCCGCGCCGACGGCCGCCCTCGCGTCGGCACGGTGTCGGCCCGCGTCGGCGGGGCTGTCAGCGGCGTGTCGGGGCCGTGTCAGGCGCGCCGCGCACGCTGGTCGGCATGACAAGCGATCTGGTGATCGAGGCCGAGGGCCTCGTCAAGACCTTCGGGAAGACGAGGGCGCTGCAGGGCGTGGACCTCGCCGTACCCCGGGGGACGGTGCTCGGGGTACTCGGCCCCAACGGCGCCGGCAAGACCACGGCCGTCCGCATCCTCTCCACCCTGCTGGCCCCGGACGCCGGAAGCGCCCGGATCGGCGGCTTCGACGTCGTCCGCGACGCCGGGCGGGTCCGGCAGCGTATCGGCCTCACCGGCCAGTACGCCTCGGTCGACGAGGATCTGACCGGGCGGCAGAACCTGGAGCTGTTCGGCACGCTGCTGGACCTCGGTCGCGCCGGTGCCCGGCGGCGGGCCACCGAACTGCTCGAATGGTTCGACCTGACCGACGCCGCCAACCGGCCCGCCAAGACGTACTCCGGGGGTATGCGCCGACGGCTCGACCTGGCCGCGAGCCTCGTCGGCTCGCCGGACGTGATCTTCCTGGACGAGCCGACGACCGGGCTGGACCCGGCCAAGCGCGAGGACATGTGGGACGTGGTCCGGTCGCTGGTGACCAACGGCTCGACGGTGCTGCTCACCACGCAGTACCTGGAGGAGGCCGACGCGCTCGCCGACGCGATCACGGTGATCGACCACGGCCGGGTCATCGCCCACGACACACCCGACGGGCTCAAGCGGATCGTCGGCGGGCAGACCCTCGAGGTCCGGCCGACCGACCCGGCGCAGCTCCGCCGAACCGCGGCGATCCTGACCGAGGTCGGCTCGGGCGGGCCGGCCGACGAGATCCGCAGGGGCGTCCTCGCCGTGCCGGTCGCCGACGACACGGCGCTGACCGAGAGCGTCGCGCGCCTGGCCTCCGCCGGCATCGCCGTCACCGAACTCTCCCTGCACCTGCCCAGCCTCGACGAGGTGTTCTTCACCCTCACCGGGCGTACGGCGTCCGAGGACGACACCACTTCGCGTACGGAGGTAGCGGCATGAGCACCCTGGTCGGCGCACCAACCACACCGAACTCCACACCGTCGACGGCAGCGGTGAACCCACGACCGTTCCGGCTGGTGCGGCACTCGCTGGCGCTCGCCAAACGCAGCCTGATCAAGACCTGGCGTACGCCCGAGGCGCTGATCGATGTCACGCTGCAACCGGTGCTGTTCCTGGTCATCTTCGTCTACATCTTCGGCGGCGCGGTCGCCGGCTCCACCCATGACTACCTGCAGTTCCTGCTGCCGGGCATCCTGGCGCAGACCATCGCCACCGGGGCGATCGCGATCGGCGTGAACCTGAACACCGACATCGCCAAGGGCATCTTCGACCGGTTCCGGTCGCTGCCGGTCCCCCGTTCCGCACCGCTTGTCGGCGCGGTCCTCGGCGACGTCGTCCGGTACGTGATCGTCACGGTCTCGACCCTCGCGATCGGCTACCTGATGGGTTTCCGGATCGACACCGACCCGTTCCGGGCGATCGCCGGCTGCGTGCTCGCGGTGTTGTTCGCGCTCTGCCTGAGCTGGCTGCCGGTCTGGGTGTCGATGAAGGTGCGCACCCCGGGCGCCGTGCAGGGCCTGATGTTCGCCCTGATCATGCCGCTGAGCTTCGGGTCGAACGTGTTCGTCGGCACCGACACCCTGCCCGGCTGGATGCAGGCCTTCGTGAAGGTCAACCCGATGACCCACCTGGTGGCCTCGGTACGCGGCCTGTTCCTCGGCACCCCGCTCGACGCGCACGTGTGGTGGACCCTCGCCTGGTGCGCCGGCTTCGTGGCGGTGTTCATGCCGATGGCGTTGCGGGCCTACCGCAAGAAGGTCTGACCCGGGCTAGGCGAGCAGGTCCTCCATCAGCTCACGGACCCGGGTGACGGCCGCGGCCACCGGCCGGGCACGCCAGACGGCCAGCAACGACTCACGCTGCTCCTCGTTACCGAGGGCGGCGTCGAGTCGTTCGCTGCGTTCGCTCGGGAAGAACAGCTCCATGTGCGTCCCGAGCCGCTTGGCGAGCGCGGACAACTCGCGGGTGGTGGCGATGTCGTCCCGGTACGCGGCGAGGTCCGCGCCGCCTGACGCCCACGCCCCGATCACCGGCAGGTCCTTCGAGTTGAGCGCGTCGTCGCGGGCGAGCGCCAACAACGTGGCCGCCTGGCGGGCGGCGTCGGTGCCCGATGCCCCCCGCGCCTCGGCCACCCGCAGGTACAGGACCGCCACCGAGGCCCGCAGCATCACCCGCGGCTGCGGTGGCGGGCCGGTCCAGCCGGCGAGAGTGCGGTTCACCTCGTCGGCGTGGGCCAGTGCCTCGTCATAGCGCTCGCGCTGCCAGGCGAGGTGCGCCAGGCCGAGAAGCGCCTGCGCGACGTCCATCTGCTCGGCCTGGCCCGGCGTCGCCGTCTCACCGAGTCGCCGTTCCGCGTCCGCGTCGCCGGTCAGGGCGAGCTGCACGTCCAGCCGCACCCGGATCGACCGCGCGTCCTGCTGTGCGCCGATCATCTCCATGTGCCGGACGCTGCGCGCCAGCCACTCGGCCGACCGCCCCTCCCTGCCAGGGAGCAGGAACTGCCCGACGGCACCCGCGGCCATCGCCATGCCCCAGTGGTCGCCCGCCACCTCGAAGCGGTGGTACGCCTGCTCGGCGTCCTCGATCGACGCCTCCGGCAGGCCGTTGTTCTCCCGTACCGCCGCGCGCGCGATCAGGCCGAGCGCCTGCACGTACGGGTCCGGGTGCGCGATCAACTCGGTCGCGGCCTTCAGGCTCTTCTCCGGGTCGGACTCGTCGAAGCCGGGCAACGCCACCGCGAACGCGGTCAGCCGCGGCGACACCTCGGCGGGCCGCTCCGCGAGCAGCGTGCGCAGGGCGCGCCGCGCGAGCACGGCGGGCCGCAGGTCGGCGCTGATGCCGCCGTTCGCGCTGATCAACAGGCACGTCCAGGCGAGTCGGTCCCCGTGCGGCAGGGGCCGGCCGCTGGCCCGGCCCCGCAGGATCGCCGAGCGTCGACGCCGATGCGGCTCGTCGACGTGCAGCATCCCGCGTGCCCAGACGAGGACTTCCAGGTGCAGGCCGCGCACCGTCCAGAGGTGCAGCAGCGCGGTGGCGACGTCGACGGCGGCCGGCTCGTCGTCCTGACCCAGCGCCCACCGCAGGCCCGCGACCAGGTTGTCCTGCTCGACGGCGCAACGGTCGAGCGCCTCCACCTGGTCGGGGCCGACGAAACGGTCGCCGAGCGCGACGGCCTCGTCCCGGCACCACCCCGCCAGGCCGGCCATCGCCGCGTCCCGGTCGCCGGACGCACCGAGTCGGGCCTCGCCGTACTCGCGGACGGTCTCCAACATCCGGTAGCGGGGCGGCCCGTCCCCCTCAACCAGGGTCAGCAGGGACTGTTCGACGAGCCTCGCCAGACCTCGCCGTACGTCGGGGGTCCGCGCGACCGCGGCGGCGAGGTCGGCGGTGAACGGCGCGGGGATGACCGCGACCCGCTCCAGCAGCGCCCGGTCGTCGGGCGCGAGCAGTTCCCGGCTCCAGTCGACCATCGCCCACAGGCTCGCGTGGCGTTCCGGCAGACCCCGCAGCGCGTCGTCGAGCAGCGCGAACCGGTCGGTCAGCCCGGCGAGCACGTCGTCGATCGGCATGTGCCGCAGCCGCGCGGCGGCCAGTTCGAGGGCCAACGGCAGATTGTCGAGCCGGTTGCACAGCGCGAGAACCCGCGCGGTGTCCCAGGTCGGCACCGCGCCACCGGCCCGTGCCCGGGATTCGACCAACCCGAGCGCGTCGGCGTCCGGCAGGGCGGTCAGTCGGTGGACCCGCTCGCCGGCCAGGCCCAGCGGGGCGCGACTGGTCGCGAGCACCGCCACCTCCGGGGAGACCACCGCGAGCAGATCGGCGACGACGGCGGCGACCGCGTCGAGGACGTGCTCGCAGTTGTCGAGCACGACCAGGCCGTCGAGGTCCGGCGCCACGGCCCGCATCCGCTCCTCGGGGCTGAGCACCCGGCGTTCGAGGCCCAGACTGCCGCCGGTGGACGAGGTGTCCGCGCCGCCGAGCGCCGCGAGCACGGTGGGCAGCACCTCGTCGGGCGAGCGCAGACCGGCCAGCTCGACCACCCGCACCCCCTGCCCGGCCGCCGCCGCGCGCCGGGTCACCTCGGCGGCGAGGCGGGTCTTGCCCGCGCCGCCGGTCGCCACGATCGTCACCAGGGCCGACTCGTCGAGCGCCGCGTCCAGGGCCTCCACGTCCCGCTCGCGGCCCAGCAGGGCGGTCATCGGCCGGCGCCACGCGGCGGGCAGGACGACGCGTGCCGGCGGACGGGGTGACGCCACGACTGCCGGCTGGTTGAGTTCGCCGCGCAGGAGGGCCAGGTGGACCTGTGTGATCACCGGGGACGGGTCGGTCCCGTAGCGGTCCGCCAGCTCGTCGCGGAGACGCTCGACCACCTCCAGCGCCTCCGCCTCCCGCCCCTGCGCGGCGAGCACCCGCACGAGCAGGGCGGCCGACGGCTCGTCCGGGGGCGTCCGCGCGGCCAGCCGGCGCAGGTCGGCCTCGTCGTACGGGCCCGCGCCGGCGAGCGCGGCCTCGGCGCGCAGCGCGGCGACGGTGGCGAACAGGCGCGCGTCGTCCGCGCTGGCGATCTCCGGCACCTCGGGAAACAGGGCGCGGGCCCGGTCGGCCGCGTCGCGGGCCGCGCGCGCGTCACCGGCCCGCAGCGCGACCCGACCGCCCTCGACCAGCGCCCGTGCCTCGACCGCGTCGACCGTCACCTCCTCGGCCGGCAGGCGGTAACCCCCCGGCACGGCCACCACGGGCAGCCCGAGACGACGTACGCGGGACACGAGCGCCTGCACGGCGCCGGTCGCGTCGTCCGGCGGGGCGCCATCCCAGACCGCGTCCACGAGCAGGCTGGTGGAGACCGCCCGCCCGCGCGCCTCGACGAGCGCGCGGAGCACCGCGGCCAACCGCTCGCCCCGGACCGGCCGGCCGTCGACGGCGAGGGGACCGAGGATGGTGATCTGCACGGGACCAGCATCCCTCACGCGCACCACAGAGCTGTGCAGGGTGCCCGACGGCGCGGGGTGCGGCCGGGACGCCGCGGTGCGTACAGTTTCGGGTCGGACTTGGGGTGGGCCGGCGAAATCCGGCACAGGAAACGGGACGAGACAACGACGCATGACGGTGGACAACATTCCCGACAACGCTCAGGGCGGCATCGACCGGAACCGGCTGGAGACCTGCCTGAGCGTCTTCGAGGCGTTGGAGGCCCTTCCTCCCGACCACCCCGACGTGGTGCGGGTGCAGCGGGCCACCGCGCGGCTCTACAAGGTGATCAAGCAGCGGCGACGTGAGGAGCGGCGCGACGCCATCCTGGCGGCCGACCGGGCGGTGACGGAGGCCACGGCCACCGGCGCCCCGGGTCGGATCGACGACGAGACCCAGGGCATCCCCCTCGCCTCCCCCACCAGCGGCACGACGGCGGGGCTCCTGCACAACCCGCGCGGCTGCTACATCTGCAAGCAGCGCTACCGCGAGGTGGACGCCTTCTACCACCAGCTCTGCCCGTCCTGCGCCGCGCTGAACCGGGAGCGCCGGGACGCCCGTACCGACCTGACCGGCCGGCGCGCCCTGCTCACCGGCGGGCGCGCGAAGATCGGCATGTACATCGCGCTGCGGCTGCTGCGCGACGGCGCGCACACGACGGTGACGACCCGGTTCCCGCACGACGCGGTCCGCCGGTTCGCCGCGATGCCCGACAGCGCGGACTGGCTGCACCGCCTGCGGATCGTCGGCATCGACCTGCGCGACCCGGCGCAGGTGATCGCCCTCGCCGACTCGGTCAGCAGCCAGGGCCCTCTCGACATCCTGATCAACAACGCGGCGCAGACGGTCCGCCGCTCGCCCGGGGCGTACGCCCAGCTCGTCGCCGCGGAGGCCGCGGCCCTGCCGGACGGTCCCCTGCCGGAGCTGATCACGTTCACCAAGCCGGCCGGCGCGGGTGACGCGCTCACCGCCGGCTCGGAGTCGCCGGCCCTCACCCCGCACGCGCTCACCGCACTGGCGTTGACCAGTCGTTCCGCCTCGCCGGAGCGGATCGCGGCGTCCACCGCCATCGACGCCGGCGGTCTCGTGCCGGACCTCGATCCGGTCAACAGCTGGGTGCAGCGGGTGCAGGAGGTCGACCCGGTCGAGCTGCTGGAAGTGCAGTTGTGCAACGTGACCGCGCCGTTCGTGCTGGTCAGCCGACTACGTCCGGCGATGGCCGCCGCGCCGGCCCGCCGGAAGTACGTGGTGAACGTCTCGGCGATGGAGGGTCAGTTCGGTCGCGGCTACAAAGGGCCGGGGCACCCGCACACCAACATGGCCAAGGCCGCGCTGAACATGCTGACCCGCACCAGCGCCCAGGAGATGCTGACCGACGGCATCCTGATGACCAGCGTCGACACGGGTTGGATCACCGACGAGCGGCCGCACCCGACGAAGATGCGCCTGGCCGACGAGGGGTTCCACGCCCCGCTGGACCTGGTCGACGGCGCGGCCCGGGTGTACGACCCGATCGTCCGCGGCGAGCAGGGCGACGACCTGTACGGCTGTTTCCTGAAGGACTACGCGCCGTGCGCCTGGTGAACGACGAGGAGAAACCCATGCCATCCGACCACGATTCCTGGCCGACCCTGGACGAGCTGCTCCGCGAGGAGGCGGAGCTGGAACGTACCGGCCTGTCCGAGACGGACGCGTACGAGCTGGGCATGCGCGCCGTGGCCGCCGCGAGCGAGCGGGCGCTGCCGGTCGCGGTGGGCGTGTGGCGGGCCGGGCGTCAGCTGTTCCACTGTGGCCTGCCCGGCTCCACCCAGGACAACGACGCCTGGCTGCGCCGCAAGGGCCGGGTGGTGATGCGGTTCGAGCACTCGTCGCTCTACGTGGCCCGGCTCTGCCAGGACAAGAACGTGACGCTGACCGAACGTTACGGGCTGCCGGCCTCCAAGTACGCCGCCGCCGGGGGCGCGGTGCCGCTGCGGGTGCGCGGCACCGGCGTGGTGGGCTGGATGGGCGTCTCGGGGCTTCCGCAGTTGGACGACCACCGCTTCGTCGTCGACATCCTGCGGTCGGCCGCGCAGTAGTTGGCGAACCCGCCGCCCGTCCGGCGTCG
This sequence comes from Micromonospora sp. NPDC049107, assembly GCF_040648595.1. Taxonomy (NCBI): domain Bacteria; kingdom Bacillati; phylum Actinomycetota; class Actinomycetes; order Micromonosporales; family Micromonosporaceae; genus Micromonospora; species Micromonospora sp. NPDC049107. The sequence continues at coordinate 169,317 of NZ_JBEZEC010000006.1, read as the reverse complement.
GACGGGCGGCGGGGTCTCTCCGTCAGCCCGCCCGACGGTTGGCGCGCACGGCGCCCAGGATCACGCCGAGTTTGGCCAGCGACAGCGGGTGCTCGCGCATCGAGACGACCTCGTTGAACCGGCGTGCGATCGCCACGTCCGTCACGGTCGCCGTGAGGATCTGCCGGCTCGCCCAGCTGGAGATCCGGTAGCCGCGTGGGTAGGGGCCGTCGACGTGCGGCAGCGCCAGGTCGGCGGAGGTCGACGTCGACCACGCGGCGTCGACCACGACCTTCTGCAGGCCGAGGAAGTGGCGGGCCGGCACGCTCAGGTCCGGGCCGGGGCGTAGGTACGCCGACAGGCAGGCCGCGTGCAGGGCCGCGGCCGTCATCCCCTGCCCGTACACCGGGTTGAACGACGCGACGGCGTCGCCCACGCTGACGAGCCGGGCCGGGAAGCGCCGCAGCGCGTGGAAGTCCCGACGCCGGCTGTCGGCGTGGTGGTAGGTCTGCACGTCACCGAGCATCTCCTGGTCGGCGACCTCGCCGAACTCGGGCGGGAACTGCTCGCGCAGCCGTCGGACGAAGTCCTGCGCGGTGCGTCCCGGCCGGTCGTCGCCGTAGCCGGCCATCATGGCCATCCACCGGCCGTCCTCGATGGCGAAGAAGGCGGCGCCGGCGACGTCCGTCATGGTCCGTGGGGTGTGCAGGGCCATGACGACGCGCGTCTGAGGGGTCTGCTCCGGGCGTCGGAACAGCGCGGTGGCGTAGTTGAGGTGCACCGGCATCCGGCGGGTGGCGGGCCGCTCCCAGCCGGCCTGTTCCAGCCAGTCGGAGAGCCGGCTGGACCGGCCCATGGCGTCCACCACCAGGTCGCCGCCCTCGACGCCGGCCACCCCGTCGACCTCGCAGCGCACACCGGTGACCGCGTCGCCCTCGATCACGAGCCCGGTGGCGCGGGCGGTGACGGTCTTGACGTTGGGGAGTCGGAGCACCTGCTGGCGGATCAGCCCCTCCAGCAGCGGCCGACTGCCGGCGAGGCTGTCGTCGTCGTCGGGTACGACCACCTTGCGTCGACCGTCGAGGTAGCTGCGTCGGGTGGCGGGTGGCGCCTCGACCGCGCCGTGGGCCAGCGCCTGCTGGCGGAACCCGGGGAACAACTGCTCCAGTTGCAGAAGACCGCCGGGCAGCAGCGCGTGCAGTTGGGTGCCCTGGGGCACGCCGGGCCGTGCGCCGCTGACCTGCGGGTCGTCCCGGTCGATGAGGATCACGCTCTCGGCGTGGTCGGACAGGACCCGGGCGGCCAGCAGGCCGGCAACGCTGCCGCCGACCACCACCGCCTTACCCAGGACCGGAGTTGGCTGTTCGGGAGGTCGCACGGCGTTCAACGCGGCGAAGACCCGAACCGGGGAGAGGGACATGGTGCTCTCCAAAGGAGTACGAGGCAGGGCACCCTCCCCCGAGTCTGCCGCACGGACAGACCGGCGGCGCCGGCCGTTCGACAGGATGCCTGACGATCGTTGCACAGGCAGTGTCGGTAGTCCGTACGGCCCACACGGGTGTCGGAAACCGGCCACACCGCTGGACGAGGTGAGCGTACGGCTGATTGGGCTTGGCGCGCGCGAGTCGGATCTGTCAGCATCACCGGCATGCCCGTCGCCCGTCGTACCCTGCTCGGGGTTGGCCTGGCCGCTGCGACCTCCGCTCTCACCGGCTGTGGCGACAGCGGCGGTGAGTCGGCGGGTGGGGCCGACCCGGGCGGCACGGTGACGGCCACCGACGCGGCGGGGAACAGGGTGGGATTCGGCGCGGCCGGGAAGCCCACGGCCCCTTCGTCGGGCACGCCGAGCGCCTCCCCCACGGCCGGCGCGGGCGTGCCGGGCAACCAGGCCCGGTACGCCGCGGACGTGACCGCGTTGCTGCGGCGACACCTGCCCGCCTCGGCGCAGACCGTCACGCACCACGGCTTTCCCGGTGCGGTCGCTCTCGTGCTGGTCAACGGGAAGACGACCGTGCACACGGCTGTCGGGGAGGCCCTGCGCTACGCGGCCGGCCCGAAACTGCTCCCGGCGAAGAGCCGGGTCGCGATGCGCCCGGACTCCATCTTCGACCTCGCCTCGGTCACCAAGGTCTACACCGCCATCCTGCTGCTGCAGCAGGTCGACAGGGGCCGTGTCGACCTGGGCGCACCGGTACGCGACTACCTGCCGGGGTTCACCGGCACGGGCAAGGACCGCGTCACCGTCGAGATGCTGCTCACCCACACCAGCGGCCTCCCGGTCGGCGCCAAGGTCACCGGTCTGCCGGACAACGCGGCCCGGTGGAACGCGGTCCTCGCCACACCGCTGGTATCGGGCGCCGTGCCCGGGGACACGTTCCGCTACTCCAGCGTCGGCCTCATGGTCGCCGGCAAGATCGTCGAGAAGATCACCGGCAAACGCCTCGACCAGGCGCTCAAGGCGAACCTCACCGGCCCGCTCGGCCTGCGCGACACCGGCTTCGCCCCCACGACCTGGCTGTCGGCCAGCGAGAGGGCGGCCCGGATGGTCGCCACCGACGCCCGCTCGTCCCGCGGCCTGCTCCGCGGCACCGTGCACGACGACGTCGCCAACCACCTCGGGGGCGTCGCCGGTCACGCGGGGGTGTTCGCCAGCGCCAGCGATCTCGCGGCGGTCGGCCAGCTGCTCCTCGACGGTGGCACCTACCAGGGCCGCCGGGTCCTCGCCGCCGACACCGTGCGCCGGATGCTGACCAACCACAACGCGGGCAAGCCGGCAGTCGACCCGGAGCGTCCGCACCGCACGGCCGCCCACGGTCTCGGCGTCGTGCTCAACCAGCAGTGGTTCATGGGCCGGCTCGCGTCGGGTCGCACCTTCGGCCACACCGGGTTCGCCGGTCCCTCACTGCTGGTCGACCCGGGCCGCAAGCTGGTCCTCGCCCTGCTCACGAACCGGGCCCACCCGAACTGGTCCTGGGCGAATCCCGATCCGGTCCGCGCGGCCGTCGGCGACCTCCTCGCCTCGTCGGTCACCTGACCGACGCCATCGGCGGTCAACCCGCCACGGCGGCCGGCTCCCGGTCCCGACGACGCCCCGCGTAGCTGACGATTCCCAGGCCCAGCCCGATGACCGCCAGGACCAGGCCCACCCGGGCCGGCGCGAGGTAGCCGAGCCCGGCGGCGATGCCGACGCTGCCCAGCGCCGCGCCCAGGCTGTTCGCGATGTTCATGGCGGACTGGTTGAGCGCCGCGCCCATCAACTGGGCGCCGGGGGCGACCGTGATGAGGCGTGCCTGCAGGACCGGACCGAGGTAGAGACTCGTCGCGCCGACCAGGAACGCGCCGACGAAGAGGCCCACGGGGTGCGACGCGACGAGACTGAACACGCCGATGCTGACGATCATCGCCACGAAGCCGATCATCTGGCTGCGACGCAGGTCCCGGTCGGCGAGCCAGCCGCCCAGGGCGTTGCCGACGGTCATGCCGAGGCCCACCGCGACCAGCACCCAGGGCACGGTCGCGGCGGAGAGTCCGGCGACGTCGGTGGTGACCGGCGCGATGTACGAGTCGACCGCGAAGAACCCGGCGAAGCCGATCGCGCCGGTGGCCGCGACCAGCCAGACCTGCGAGGTGCGCAGGGCCCGCAGCTCGGCGGCCGGCGAGCCGTCCGCCGCCGCGGCGACCTCCGGCACGACCGCCAGCACGGCCAGCAGCGTGAGCAGGAAGACACCGGCGATGACCAGGTACGCCGTACGCCAGCCGGCCGCCTGACCGAGCCGGGTGATCAGCGGTACGCCCACCACGTTGCTCACGGTCAGGCCACCGAGCACGGTGGCGAAGCCCCGCGCCTCGTTGCCGGGACCCATCAGGGTCGCGGCGAGCAGGCCGGCCGCGCCGAAGTACGCGCCGTGCGGCAGCGCGGCGACGAACCGCGCGACCAGCACCAGCTCGAAGTTCGGGGCGGTCGCCGAGGCGATCGTGCCCGCGACGAAGAGGACGAGGAGCCCGAGCACGAGCCGGCGGCGGGGCAGGCGCGCGCTGAGCGCGGCGATCAGTGGGGCGCCCACGACGACGCCCAGCGCGTACGCGGTGATCATCCAACCGGCCCGCGCGACGGCGTCCGACGAGGATCGAGCGTAATCCTGGGCGAGCAGGTCGCGTGCCATCTCGGGGAGCAGGCCCATCGCCACGAACTCCGTCAGGCCGACCGCCACGCCGCCCAGTGCCAGGGCGGCAAGCGCCGCGAGGCGTTGACCTCTGCTCAGTGCGTTCACCGAGCGAATTTAGCAACAGCGTTGCGTAATAGAGTGGCGAGATGACGCGGACCACAGCGGACGTGACGTTCCTGCGCGGCTACAACCAGGCGCAGGTGTTGGCCGTGGGGCGTACGGCACGGACGTTCGAACGGTCGACCGTCGTCGCCGCCACCGGCCTGACCCCGCAGGCCGTCTCCAAGGTCATCGCGCGCCTGGGCGCCGACGGCCTGATCCGCCCCGCCGGTGTCCGCCGCCCGGGCGTCGGCAAACCCGCGCTCGTCTACGAGCTGGTCCCGGACAGCCGGTACGCGATCGGCGCGCACGTCGCCCGGCGCACGCTGCGACTGGTCCTGGTCGACCTGGCCGGCGCCGTGCGCCACTCGACGGTCCGACCGCTGCCCGCGGACTTCACCCCGGAACAGCTCCTCGACGCCCTGTGCGTCGGCATCGGGGCGATCACCGCGGACCCCGCGCTACGGGACCGGCTGACCGGCGTGGGCCTCGGCATGATCGGCCCCCTGGACCACGCCAACGGGCTGGTCCGGGACGCGCACGGCCTACGGCACTGGCACGACGTACCGCTGCGCGAACTGGCCGAGGCGCGCCTCCGCCTGCCGGTGCACCTGGACAAGGACGTGACCGCCGGTGTCACCGCCGAGGCGTGGCGGTACGGCGCGACGTTCGGCGACGCGGCCCTCATCATGGTCGAATCCGGCATCGGGGGCGGTTTCTGGCTGGGCGGCGCGGCCCATCGGGGGGCGCATACCAACGCCGGCGAGTTCGGCCACACGGTCGTCGACCTGGACGGGCCCGTCTGCGTCTGTGGACGCCACGGCTGCCTGGAGGTCGTCCACCTCCGTGCCGTCGAGACGGGGGACGTCCCGCGTGCCGCCCGGGTCCTGGCGATCGGCGTCGTCAACCTGCTCCAGACCCTCGACCTCGCCCGCGTGGTCCTCGCCGGCGCGGATCTGCTGCGCCACGCCGAGGTCTACCGCGCCGCCGTGGAGCAGGCCGTCCGTACCGACGTGCGGCGTACGGACTGGCTCGCCCCGACCGTGACCCTCTCCAGCCTCGGCGCGGACGTGATCGCCGCCGGGGCCGCGATCCAGGTCCTCGGCCAGCAGTACGGCGTCCCGGCGCTGGCCCCGGTCAGCTAGACGAGTAGTGCCTAACCTCGCTGGGGCGGTGGGCGCGGCCGGTGGCCGGGGTGACCCTCAGTCACCCGCGTGGGGGCGGATGCGGCGAGCCGCCGAGCCAACCTGTACACCTTTCGTGACCACCGAGGTATCGGAGGGTGATGCCGCGTCGGGATGCTGACGGCATGCGCAGAAGACGAGCCCCATGGGTCCTGTTGTCATTGCCGCTGCTCAGCCTTCTTACCGCCTGCAGTCCACCCGACGAGCCTGTTGTCGCGCTAGCCGTCCACGACGGTCGGCCGGTAGGTGTCCTGGTGACCTGCGGCGGGATGTCAGCCCGGGTCCGTGTCTACGAGGACCCCCCGGACGACGGGACCGAGCGTCCGCTGGTCTTGTGGGCCGCCAGCGGTCGACCCACAAGCGGGACCGTGGAGGTTGTCCTGCTCGGTCAGCCGCCGGATGGCTGGGAGGTCGAGGAGGCTACCGACTTCTTCGCCGAAGGACTTGGCACAGTGGTGGACGTCGAGCCGCTCACCGAACTCAGGCCCGAGGTCACCTACAGCGTCGGGGGGTCTGGTGGGCGTGATGCCATCTCGGTAGATTTCACCCTCGCGGATCTCCCGCGAATCGGGCCGGACCAGGTGCTGGCGCCGCGCGGCCGGGATTCGACGAAGATCGTTTCGCGGAAGACCTTCCTGCGCAAGGCCCGCGCCAGTTGCTGACGACATGGGCGTCGCCGTGCAGTCGTTACCGACCCCTGCGTGTCGTTCGTGACCTCGTACCCGCTGAGCGACCCCGGGACCGAGCGGTCGCCTACCGCGGGACGGCGTCCGTGTAGACGCAGCCGTTGCCCGGGTCCTCGCTGGCGCTGATCACCGCGTCGAGGCGATCCCGGACCTGGACGAGTTGGTCGATCTGGTGGGTGATGCGGTCCCGTTCGGCGTTCAGCAGGGCACGGGACTGCGGGGTGTTGACCTGAGCGTCGACGCAGGGCAGCAGATCCAGGATCGTCCGGCTGGACAGACCCGCGCCGTACAGCGTCTGGATGAGCTGGACGCGGTCGATCGCTCCCTCGCCGTAGTGGCGCTGGCCGCCGCCGCTGCGCTCGGGGATCAGCAGCGACTGTTCCTCGTAGTAGCGCAGGGCGCGCACCGACACTCCCGTGTTGGTGGCGAGTTCTCCGATCCGCACGGCCCCTCCCCCCTCACGTGGTGACGCCGACAACACTTACCTCTGACGTCAGCGTCAGATTCTAGCGTCGTCCACGCGACGGCTGCCAGTGCGACGGCTCCCGTCGACGTACGCCGGCGGACCGGGAGGGTTGGCGCACCCCTCCCGGTCCGGACCACGGCGACGTCCGTCGCAGTCGGTCAGCGGGTGTACGGGCCGTTGACGACGTCCATGATCGGATGCTGGGTCGTCCTGTCCTGCGCCCGGCCGCCGGTCGAGCCGACCGGGTCGGCCCGCCCCTCGCTGACATCGAAGTCGTAGGCGCTCTCCGCGTGCAGGACCTGGTCGATGCCGGCGACCTCGTCCGATCGCGGCACCCGGAAGCCGACCGTCACATCAATGATCTTGACGAGCAGCCAGGTCAGCGCCACCGAATACGCGGCGACGGCGAAGGCGCCGACCGCCTGCTTCCCCAGTTGCCCGGCACCCGCGCCGGCGACGAGGCCGTCGGCGGTGTCGAACACTCCGATGAGCAGCGTGCCGACGAAACCACCGACCGCGTGAACCGCCACGACGTCCAGTGAGTCGTCGTAGCCGAAGCGGTCCTTGAGGCCGACGGCCCCGGCGCAGACGACACCGGCGATGACACCGATGGCGATCGCACCCCAGGTGTTCACGACCGCGCACGCGGGGGTGATCGCCACCAGGCCGGCGACCGCGCCCGACGCGGCGCCCAGGGAGGTGAAGCCACCCTTGCGTACGCGCTCCCAGACGAGCCATCCGATCATGCCGGCACCGGCCGCCACCTGGGTGTTCATGAAGGCGACACTGGCGGTGCCATTGGCGGCGAGGGCCGATCCGGCGTTGAACCCGAACCACCCGAACCACAGCAGGCCGGAGCCGAGCATCACGAGCGGCAAGCTGTGCGCCCGCATCGACTCACGCCTGAAGCCGACCCGGTTGCCGAGGACGAGGAGCGCGCCGAGGGCGGCCATGCCGGCGTTGATGTGGACCGCCGTGCCTCCGGCGAAGTCCTTCACGCCGAGCTTGAAGATCCAACCGTCGGCCTGCCACACCCAGTGGGCCACCGGGAAATACACCACGGTCACCCAGAGCGCGACGAACAGCATCCACGCGCCGAACTTGGCACGGTCGGCGATCGCCCCGCTGATCAGGGCCGGCGTGATGACGGCGAACATCATCTGAAAGACCGCGAACGCGAGCACCGGAATGCTGCCCGTCAACGTGGTGTCCGAGATGCCGCCCAGGCCCACGTTGCTCAGGTCGCCGACGAGTCCGCGTCCACCGACGTCGTCGCCGAAGGCGAGCGAGTATCCGTAGGTCACCCAGAGCACGCTGACGATGCCCAGGCTGATGAAACTCATCAGCAGCATGTTGAGAACGCTCTTCACGCGAACCATGCCGCCGTAGAAGAACGCCAGGCCGGGGGTCATCAGCATGACCAACGCGGCGCTGATCAGAACGAATGCGGTATCCCCCGCGTCGAAGCCGTCTGGCATCGAGATGCACTCCATGTCGTGGTAGCTGCCGCAGCAGTGCGGCGTGGTGAATGTCGGTCCGACCGCCTCAGACGAGGTCGGCGGCCTTCAGGGCGCTGCAGCAGGTGTCGACGATGAGGCGGGTGACGGTGTACGGGTCGACATTGGCGTTGGGCCGGCGGTCCTCGATGTAGCCCTTCTTGTCGATCTCCACCTGCCACGGGATGCGGACGGAAGCACCGCGATCCGAGACGCCGTAGCTGTACTCGTTCCAGGGCGCCGTCTCGTGCGCGCCGGTCAGACGGGCCTCGACGCCGGCGCCGTAGCTGCGGATGTGCTCGGCGGGCTTGTCGCCCCGGCCGAGGGCCTCGCAGGCCTCGATGATCGCCGAATAGTTCTCGCGCATGGCGCGCGTCGAGAAGTTGGTGTGCGCGCCGGCGCCGTTCCAGTCGCCCCGCGCGGGCTTCGGCTCCAGGGTCGCGGAGATGCCGAAGTCCTCGGCCGTGCGGTGCAGGAGCCAGCGGGCGATCCACAGCTGGTCGGCGACCTCCAGTGGGGACAGCGGACCGACCTGGAACTCCCACTGGCCGGGCATGACCTCGGCGTTGATGCCGGAGAGGGACAGTCCCGCGGCGAGGCAGTTGTCCAGGTGCTTCTCGACCACGGCGCGGCCGTAGATCTCGTCCGCGCCGACGCCGCAGTAGTAGCCACCCTGCGGAGCCGGGTAGCCGCCGTCCGGGAAGCCCAGCGGGCGGGAGCCCTTGAAGAACGTGTACTCCTGCTCGATGCCGAACAGCGACTCCTGGCCGGCGAACTGCTCGGCCACCGGGCGCAGCAGCGCCCGCGTGTTGGACTCGTGCGGGGTGCCGTCGGTGTTGAACACCTCGCAGAGCACCAGCAGGTGCGCCCCGCCGCGGATGGGGTCGGCGTAGGTGGCGACCGGTTCGAGGACCCGGTCGGAGCTGCTGCCCTCGGCCTGGTTGGTGCTGGAGCCGTCGAAGCCCCACGTGCCCGGCGTGACGCCGTCCTCGATGATCTTCGTCTTCGACCGGAGCTTCGCGGTCGGCGCGGTGCCGTCGATCCAGATGTATTCAGCCTTGTACGCCATGGGTCTCTTCTCCTGTGATCGGGCCGGATGGCCCACGAAATCGTGATCGGTGGAACAGACGGTTCAGACCGCCGCGAGCGGCGCGTCGGTTCGCACGAGGGTGGCTGACGCCGGGCCCTCGCCCACCGTCGACGTGAGCAGTGCGACAACGTTGTCATGCGCTCCGCGTTCGGCATCGGAGAGCGCCGTGCCTCCCCAACGGTCCCGCAGAGTTGGATCGGCCCCCCGGTCCAGGAGGTACTGGACCACGTCGAGGTTTCCGTCGGAGGCGGCCAGGTGCAGCGCCGTCCGCCGGTCGTAGTCGGCGGAGTTCGGATCCTTCCCCGCGGCCAGCGCGAGCCGGACGTACTCCAGATCGCCGTGACTGGCGGCCCACAGCAACCGCGTGGTCGACGCCACCTCGTCCTCGTTCCTGCCACGTCGCGGATCGCGTTTGCCGGAGTCCTCCCCGGCGGCCAACGAGTCGTAGACGTGGAAGTTGAACCGGTTGATGAGTTCCTTGCAGAACGCGACTCCCCGGACGGAGTTGCCGAGCGCGTCGAGGCGGGGCGACCAGACGCAGACGCCCATCACGCCGGGAACCACGATCATGAGTCCGCCGGAGACACCGCTCTTCGCCGGCAGACCGATCGTGAAGGCGAACTCCCCCGAATAGTCGTACATCCCGCACGACGACATCAGCGACAGGCACTTGCGTGCGGTGTCAGCCGAGAAGATCCGCTCCCGGGTGAGCGGGTTGACGCCGCCGTTGGCGAGTGAGGCGGCAACGACCGACAGCGACCGCGCGTCGACCTCGATGGAACAGCACTGGAAGTAGAACTCCAATGTCTCGGTGAGGTCGGTGCCGTCCGGAAAGGCCTGATGCTCGCGCATGAAGTACCCGAGCGCGAAGTTCCGATCCGCCGTACGCCGTTCCGAGAGATAGACGGCATTGTTGAAGCCGACCGTCCCGCCGCCGGCCAAGCTGCGCCACGTTTCGGCGACGTGGTCGAAACGGTCGGCCATCTCCCATCTCGGGCGCAGCAGCGAGCAGCACATGATCGCCCCAGAATTGATCATCGGGTTGTGCGGAAGGCCCTCGTTGTTCAATGTCAGCTCGTTGAACCCGCGACCGCTGGGTTCCCGCCCCACGTGCCGATGGACCTGTTCGGCGCCGTGCTGCTCCAGCGCCAGACAATAGTTGATCGGCTTGCAGACCGACTGGACGCAGAACGGGGTCTCCGCGTCCCCCACGGCGAAACGCTGGCCGTCGGTCGTGCACAACGCGATCCCGAAATTCTCCGGATCGACGCGGCCGAGCTGCGGGATGTAATCGGCTACCCGCCCCCCGTCCACACCCCTGAGGCCCTCGTAGATCGAGAAGATCTCCGTCTGTAAGGCGGCGAAGTCCGGAATGACGAGGTCTCCGCGAAGGGACCTCTCGATGACACCGCCACCCGTCCTGCACCACGCGATGAAACGGGATATGTCGATGCGGGCCGGACCGTCGCCGCTGGTGGCAGACCGCACCTCGACCAGGCGCGGGTCCGTCTCCGAGATGCCTGCGGCGCGCAGCCGGCCGACGAGTTCCGCCACCGCGACCGTTCCGTCGGTGTCGACCGTGAAGGATCCGAACAACTTCCCGTACTCCGCCGCTGCAAAATCGTCGAAGCCGGACGGCTCGATACGGCGGGACCACGCCTGATCGGGGCGACGTGGCACGGCTCTGGTTTTCCTGGTCGCGGGCATAGCGGGTTTCAACTACTCCGTAATCAATGGTGACAACGTGGTGGCGACGCCATCTCCGGGAGTCGCGCTCCGGTGACGGTTGACCCACCGACCTTTCGAAGACTAGGAGGGACCGGTGTACGACCGCTTGATTTCCTCTTACCTGCGACTGCCGCCCCCAGCCGCTCCATCGGGGGTGCCGGGACACGTGAGTGAATAGGGGCAGCACTACCGCTACGGTGATTTCTCACACACCTTTAGAACAGGTTGTGTGAATCCGTTGGGCGCACGCCTCCGATGTCATGGTCGCGCGCACGCGGTCACCCAGCCGTCCGTACGCGCCCGGCTAGCCGCCGGTCCCCCCGTCGTCGACGAACGCGACCACGGCTGCCCAGGCCGGCCCGGCACCTGTCGCGACGCCTCGTGCGGCCGAGGGGCGCCGGGGCGGACGACCCCGTGGGAGGCTGGCGACACCGCCGACACCCGCGCGGCGGCGGGGATGGACTGCCGACGGACCCGCCGATTACGTCTTTTCGAAAATCGATATCCAATCGACAGGAGAGACCGTCGCGCAGAGCTGGCAGGACAATCCCGGAGCGATATTTAAGGCATATTTAATCGGCGCGGCCGGATAGGCGCAGGGGGTCGACTCGTACTCTTTCTTCTCGGAAGAAAGGTGCACCCTCGTTGACACATCTGCGATCCACCCCTCGACACCGTCGCGCCCTGACCGCCCTGCTGGTGGTGGGCCTGGCATTCACCGGCGGATGCAAGGAGTCCCCTGGCACGCCCGGCGCTTCCGGCCCGTCCAGCGACACCGGCATCGGCTCGTCCGGACCCGCGACACCGACGACCGCCCCGGCGACCACCCCGAGCGCCCCGGGCACCTCGACCAGCCCGTCCGCCCCGGCCAAGCCGGGCACCTCGTCCACGACCGCCGCCGCGCCCACCACGTCGGGTGGTTGGATCACCGTCGACGCCGCCGCGCAGGCCGCCGCGACGAGGGCGTTCTTCGCGCGCAAGCCGAAGCCGGTGACCGGCAACCCGGTGAAGGTCGCGGAGTTCAACGTCGGCTGCACGGTCAGCCACCACAACAGTGACGACCCGATCGTCCTGCCCAAGCTGGCCGGCGCCTCGCACAACCACACCTTCTGGGGCAACAGGTCGACCGACGCCACCTCGACGGCGGAGTCGCTGCGGGCGTCGAAGGCGACCACCTGCAACTCGCCGGACGACCAGTCGGCCTACTGGGTGCCGACCATGTACCAGAACGGCAAGGTCGTCGACCCGACCGAGGTGACCGTCTACTACGGTTCCCGCCTGAAGGACCCGAGCAAGACCCAGCCCTTCCCGTTCGGCCTGCGGATGATCACCGGCAATGCCAAGAACCAGGTGGACACCCCGGACAAGCAGGGCAACCACTTCTGGTGCGCCGGCATCGGTGGCGAGATCGGCCGCAGCGCCGACAAGACCTTCCCCGTCTGCGCCAAGACCGCGCACGTCGTCCGGCAGATCACCTTCCCGGACTGCTGGGACGGCAAGCACCTGGACAGCCCCGACCACAAGGCGCACATGGCCAACGGCGACCACACCGGAGCCTGCCCGAAGAGTCACCCGGTGCCCGTCCCGTCGGTGTCCTTCGTGATCTCGTACCCGTTGAGCGCGAACACGAACGGCATCACCCTCGCGTCCGGCACCTCGTTCTCGATGCACGCGGACTTCTTCAACGCCTGGAAGGACGAGGCGCTGGCCGCAAGGGTCCGCAACTGCCTCGACCAGAAGGTGAAGTGCAACTCCGCCGGCAACTTCTAGAGCGGTCGTCGATCTGAGTTGGCCCGCGGATCGTCGTGGGCCGGTGATCGACACAGCGAGGTCTCCGGTGGACGGCTCAGCCACCGCAGGGAATCGAAGACCGGAGACCTCGCGTAGTCGGAGGTCTGGCATCAGACGAGACGCTGGACCCGCACCTTCGGGTGCACGTTCCTCAAATGGCCTTGCTTGTGTTGGCGGACCTGTTCGTCCCAGATCTCTTGGTCATAGTCCGGATCTGGCGGTACCCACTTGTGGGAGCCGTCGCTGTAGTGGGACTTCTCGTCGCCGGACCGCAGAATGCTCACCGAAGCCAACCAAGGAAGCGTCTGTGCAGCGTCCCCGCCGGCACCCAGGTCAGGTCTTCGGAGGCCCGCACCAGGTGGGCACCCAGGTAGAAAGCCAGGGAGAGCGGAGCGTCGTCGAACTCCGCACGTAGCTCGCGCTGCCGCGTGCGGCAGGGCCAGGGCGCGCCGCAGCCGCCGCAACTCCAGATCGGCAGCACCGGATCGTGCGTCGTTATGCGCGGTCTCCGAGCAGCGCCGCCGTCATCGACCGCGCCCGGCGACTGGTCGCCCAGTCCACCTGCCAGCACGGGTACGGCGTGAGCCGCGACCACCACGCCCGGCAGCCGGCGCACATCCCCTCCAGCCCTCGGACGTGCACCGCGATGATCGCCTTCCGCTGCCCGTTGCTCACCGCTCACCTTCCTGCGGCCAGTGGCCACGACTGATTGGGATCCGGTGCCGGGAACGGCAGGGCAGCTCGGCTCCGCAGCGGCAGACGCGTCGCCAGCTCAGCCATGACCACACCGGCCGATGCCTGCGGGCGAGAGTCAGTGCGGTGGCCGAGAGGTATTCGTCATACGAGACTCGCCGCACGGAGCTCTCCCTCGTTCGAGCACGAGGACGGGCCTGCCCTCGAAGCTGAGAGAGACGCGGCGACCAGGCGATACCCGCACCGCCCACCGCATCCCGTGAGCGAGAAGGTACGGTGGGTCGCAGAGCGGAATGGGTAAGGTTCCTACCCCTGGATCACGAGAGCAGCCCGACTTTGGTCGCAAGGTCACGGGCGTCGTCCCGAGTGGAACGCGGACCGTCGAGCAGGTCCAAGGTGATCTGCCGGGCGTACCCGTTGAAGCGGATCGTCTCCGGGGCCGACTCGTACGCCTGCCGGAGGCTCAGCACGGCCGTTTCCTTGTCGTCCTTGCCGTAGTGCGCCCGCGCGACCTCGATGAGATGACGTGCCCGGCGCGGCCTAGACGGAATCGCCGCTGAATCATGACGGCGCGCCTGGCGCACCGCTTCACCGGACTTCTGCAACTCCACCGCCACCGTCACCGCGTGGGCACCCATGATGACCTGTGAGAACGACGTCTGCGGCTGATAGAAGCCCTGCGGCAGGCGCTGCGCCACCCGATCCGCGCGATCCCAGTACCGCCACGCCCGGCCTTCCTCACCAGCACGGGCGGCGGTGTAGGCAGCCTCGAAATTCAGTGCCCCCCACAGCGCCAACAGGTTCGTGGTCCCGTCGGCCGCGCGCGGCTCCAGCGCTGCCAGGAGGTCCAGGGTCACCGCCATCGCGGTGTCCCAGTCACCGGCATCCCGGTGCACCTGGCACAAGAACCATCCCGCGCAGGCCACCGCCTCCGGGTCGCCGGACTCCTGCGCCGCCACCATCGCGCGGTCCGCAACCCGCCACAACAACTCGGCAGCGGGCTGATAGGCAAGGAACATCTGCGTCAGCCCGAACGTCTCCGCCAACAGGGCCTGAGCCCGCCGACGCTCGGCACCCTCGTACGCCAACGCGGCGCGCTGCGCGTCGCGCAGCAGCCCCGGCAACAACCCGCCCAGCACAGTGCGGTGATCCGACGCCTGATGGCGCGCCCGCCATGCCATCGCGAGCCGCTCTCGCAGGCTCGTCAACGACCCCAGGGATGCCTCGTCGGAAATTGCGAAGCGGTTCACCGCGTCCCGGACTGACGCCAGCGCCGGATGTTCCGGTCCGTTGACCACAGCAGAGCGCGTGCTCAGCTCCCCGGCCAAGGCAGACACCTCGACCTTGAGAGCACGCGCGATGCGATCCAGCATGTGAATACGCGGCGGCAGGATGCGATCGGTCTCCACTGCCTTGACCCACTCGGCGCTGCGCCCGACCAATCCCCCGAGCACCGCACGGGTCTTCCCGGCCCTCTCCCGGTAGACCTTCAACCGCTGCCCGAAAGTCAACTCCGGCAAGGAATCCATCCCGGACCTCCTCGTGGCGCGGACGTACCGTCGACGCCCAGGCCGCCGTGCCCACCCAACGCTACCGGCTTACCCACCGCCTCATAACCCTCACACGCCGCGCACCGCCTCCCGCGCCGACATCAGGACCCTGGCCCCTCGCGTGTGGGGCCCTCGGAGCATGCGCTGCGGCATCCATGCATGTCTGCGATCTCGGCGGACGATTCACCGCCGGGCCAGCCTGATGCACCGAAAGTTCGGCCCGGTTGCTATCACCGTTGCTGTCGGCGGTGGTGTGCGCGCCCTGACAGTAAGCCGCCGTGCGCATACTTTGCGTTCGATGCCAGCGCAAGACGGCTCCGTTCACTGGTCCTCACCTTGCGCTTAGGCGTTGGCCCGCCCGCCCCAGCGGAACCTGGCCGTCCGGGACGTGCCGGACAGTGAGGCGCTCCGGCCGCTGGCGCACCGACCTCGCATTTGTTACCCCAGGTGGGGTGGCCGCACGACGCAATCTCGCTCTCGACAACCCCGCCGTAACTCGGGCACTTCTCGACCGCAGCGTCCCGCTCCTGGACAGTGACCGGATCTCCACGCAGTCGCGGCAGGAACTAACCTCTATCGCCTACCGCCTGCGGGCGGACGGACTCACCGGCACAGGGACGGGCAGATGACCGACGACCACGACGCCGCCGCAGCGATGAGCTTCATCTTCGAAGCCGGCGTCCTCAAACGCGCCGCCCGCACCGGCTGGTGGTTCGCTGGCGTCAAGCAACCCGAGTCCATCGCCGAACACTCCTTCCGGACCGCGCTCATCGGAATGTTGCTCGCCGCCATGGAGGGTGCCGACCCAGCCCGCGTGTCGATGCTCTGCACCCTGCACGACACCCAGGAAACCCGGATCACCGACATCCCCCACATCGCCAGGCGCTACCTCACCGCCGTACCCAACACCGCCGTAACCGCCGATCAGGTCGCCGCCTGCCCACCGGCCGTCGCCGACGTCATCACCGCCGCAGTCGCCGAATACGAAGCCGGCGAGACACGTGAAGCCGTCGTCGCCCGTGACGCAGACAAGTTGGAATGCCTCGTCCAGGCCGTCGAGTACCGCCATCAGGGCATCGACAACGTTCAGCGCTGGATCGACAGCTCACGAGCGGCGCTCAAGACCGCCAGCGCCCTCCGCCTCGCCGACGCCGCCCTCACCGGACAACCACTCGCCTGGCTCACACCCCCGCCACAGTCGGCGGACCAGCCGACACCGGCCCGTCCGCACCTGCCTCTGGCTGGCGACCTCTAATCCGGGATCTTCCGACGCCGCATCAACCACGCAGACGCCGCCGCGACGGTCCGGGCCGATATGACGGCGGTGGCCGGTCACCCCGAGGGGTGACCGGCCACCGTCACGTCGATCGGCTAGAGCTTCGCCGCGCCCGCCTCGGTGGCGTCCTGCACCGCCGAGGTACGACGGACCTCAGCCCGCTCGTCGCCCGCGTCCTCCCGGTCGGCGGCGGACATTCGGGCCGCCCGGTTGGCGGTCGGCGCGGCCTGGTCGCCCGTCACGCCGCCCCGGATGCGGTTGTTCGCCGCCACCTGCGCGGCCGGGTCGTTGCCCGTCACCGTCAATTGGCCGTTGATGATGTTGTCGTCGACGGTGACACCACCGGTGGTGTTGGTGACGCTGACGTCCGCGCCCCAGTAGCCGCCCGAGGCGCAACTGTCCAGGGTGCCGTTCGGGCCGAGCTGGACGCCGCCGAGGTTGCCGGCGAAGGTTGCCCTGCCCCGGACGGCGCTGCCGCACACGACACTGCCGGTGGCGCTGTTGAGCACCGAGAGGGTGCCGTCGACGAACGAGTCGTGCACGTCGGTGTAGTACGTGCCGGTGCTGCTGACGTTGCGCGTCACCTGGGTGCCCTGGTCGAGGCGTACCTCACCGGCGCCGACGGTGACGTTTCCGCCGATCGTCGACGCCTCGGCGAACAGGAAGCTGTCGATGGTCGCCGAGCCCTTCGGCCGGACGGTCAACGCGCCGGTCCGGGCGTCGGACAGGAAGACGCCGTAGCCCCCGGCGGCCAGCACGACCTGGCCGTCGACGGTCGTCTCGGTGGCGTCGAGGTAGCCGTCGGCGGCGATCCGTACCTCACCGCTGACCCGGCCGCCGGTGACCACCAGGTTGGCGCCGGCGGCGACGGTGACGTTGCCGGTGATCGTGGTGCCGGTCAGCGCGCAGGACTCACCGGCCGGGACGAGCAGGTCGTTGGGCACGGTCACCGCGCCGCCGGTGCCGATGCAGTGGGTGACCAGGTCGGCGTGGGCGGTGGGCGCCACGGCCAGCACCGAGGCGGCGATGACGGCGCTCACGGTGGCCAGCTTGGCGACGGTACGTCCGGGCATCGTGGTTCTCCCTCTGAATGAGATGCGGGGGCTCATGCGCCGACGTCCGATCGGGCCGCGGCCCGGACGATGGCGCCCTGCTGGCGCTTGCTGAGCGTTCCGGCGGTCACCAGCGCGGTGGTGACCGCCTCGACGTGCCGGACGAAGTCGGCGTGGCCGGGGTAGTCGGCGTGTTCGTCGATGAGATCGTTGATGGTGCAGCCGTCACCGGTGTCGATGTTCGCCACGCCGGTGTCGACACCGTCGATGACCACCGTTTCCCGCGTGTCGGAGGCGGGGCAGGCGTCGGTGCCGTCGGCCACGACGGTGAACGTCACCGACTGCTCGGCGGCGGTGTTACCGGCGGTGTCCGTCGCCCGGTAGCGCAGGGTGTGCGCCCCGACGGTACGGACGACGACCGGCGCGGTGTACGCGGTCCACGCGCCGCTGTCGAGGGCGTACTCGGTTCGCGCCACGCCCGAGTCGGCGTCGGTGGCCGTGACGGTCACGGTCGCGCCGCCGACGTACGCGCCATCGTCGTTCCGGTCGCCGGCCACCGTGGCCGTCACGGTGGGTGCGGTGGTGTCCTCGGCCGGCGGCGCGACGACGGTGAAGTGGGCCATCTGCTCGGCCGAGGTGTTACCGGCCACGTCGGTGGCCCGGTAGTGCAGCATGTGCATCCCGGTGGCGGTCACCACGACCGGGCTCGTGTACGCCGTGAAGGCGGCCCCGTCGAGGGCGTACTCGATGGTGGCGACCCCCGACCCGGCGTCGGTGGCGGTCAGCGTGGCGGTGGCCGTACCGACGTAGTTGCCGTCGCCGTCGCGGTCGCCGGTCAGCGCGGCCGTGACCGTCGGCGCGGTGGTGTCCTCCTCGGTCGGCTCGACGACCCGGAACGACACCGAGCCGACCGCGCTGGTGTTGCCATCCCGGTCGGTGGCGCGGAACTGGACCGAGTGGTCGCCGACCGCGTTTACCTGCACCGGCGCGGTGTACGGCTGAAAGCTGGTGTCGTCGACCTGGTATTCGACCGTGTCCACACCGGAACCGGCGTCGGTGGCCGTGACGGTGACCGTCGCCGCGCCCACGTAGTTGCCGTCGCCGTCGCGGTCACCGGACACGGCGGCGGTGACGGTCGGTGGCGTGGTATCGCCGCCTCCCCCGCCGTCGGTGACCACCAACTCGCCGACCATCTGGCTGTGGCCGGGAATCGAGCAGAAGTAGCGGTAGCGGCCCGGCGTCAGCGTGACGGTCGCCTCGTGCCGGCCGTTGTTGGCGTCGAACGGACTCGCCAGGATGTTGAGGGTGACGTCGTGGTTGTAGCCCTCGGTGGACGTGTCGAAGGTCAACGTGTGCGGCATTCCGGTGGTGTTGCCGGTGGCCGCGCTGTTCTCCCAGACGATTGTCGTCGCGCCGGCCACCGCGGTGGTGGGGACGGACTTGTAGCGGGTGGTGTTGTCGTCGGCGGTCCAGGTGAGCACCTGGTCCGCGGCGGCGCGCGGGGCGGCGGAGGCCGGTGGCGCGGCCAACGGCGCGACCGTGAGCAGGACCGCCGCCAGCGCGGCCGTGAGTCGTCGGATCATCGTCTCTCCTAGAGCTCGCGCACGCGGATGTTGCGGAACTCGGTCAGGTCGTTGTCACCGTGGTTCTGCAGGCCGATGAAGCCGCGCAGGAACTGCCGCAGGTCGGTCGGCGGGTCGCCGGCCCGGGAGGACTGCTTGCCCGGCGTGTTGTCGAACTCGTTGATCACCACGCCGTTGCGGATCATCGTGTAGTGCTGCCCGACCACCCGGATCTCGTAGTCGTTCCACACGTTCTTCGGGGTGATGCCGGCCTGGGCGAGCGGCACCGGGTCGAAGTTGTAGACCGAGCCGGTCTTCTGCGGCTCGCCGCTCTCGCCGTCGTAGATCTGGATCTCGTGTCCGCAGTAGATCGCCATCCAGGCGGTCGAGGTCCGGGCCGACCCGATGGTGCCGCAGCTGCCTTCTGGCCGCTGCTCCAGCGGCACCCGCAGGTCCGGGAAGCGGATGAAGACACCGGTGTTGGCCCGGTTGGTGCCCGGCGCGATGTCCTTGAACTGCACCTTCAGCGAGAAGTCGCCCAGCTCCCTGGTGTGCCAGAGCATGCCGAGGCCGCCGCTGGAGCGCAGCGCCCCGTCGGGCTGGATGCTGAACGAGCCCGTCGGGGCCTGCTCCCAACCGCGTAGCGACTCGGCGGTGCCGTCGTAGAGCGGCTCGTACCCGGTGCGACCGTCCCGGCCGATGTCGGAGGCGGCGGCCAGCCGGGTGAGCGTGCCCGCCTCACGGGTGTTGAGCAGGCCGTCGTCCTGCAACGCGCGGGTCACCGCGCTGACGTGCCGGACGAAGGCGTTGTGGTCGGGCCAGGTGCTCTCGTCGTCGACGAGGTCGTTGATCGTGCAGCCCTGCCCGACCGTCCGGCTGGGCACGCCGGTGTCGGTGTCGCCGAGCCAGACCGTGGCCCGGGCGTCGGGCACCGCGCAGCCGACCGTGACGGTGGTCCGCACGGTCGCCGTCTCGCCGTCGGCGTACGTGACGGTGAGCTTCGCGGTGTAGGTGCCCACCTTGGCGTACGTGTGTCGGGGGTCCGCCTCGGTCGAGGTGCCGCCGTCGCCGAACTCCCACCGGTGGCTCACGCCGCCGGACTTCGAGCCGGTGAAGGCGATCGTCAGCGGCTTGTTCTGCACGGCCACCGAGGTCGCTGCGGGCGCCGGGGTGGGCGCGCCACCGGTGTAGGTGACCCGGATCAGCTTCTGGTTGGGGCTCAGGCTGAAGAAGCCGCCTCCGTAGTCGAGCAGGTAGAGCGCGCCGTCCGGGCCGAACTTGGCGTCCATCCAGCTCTGCAACCGGTTGTCGCCGTTGCCGCTGGGGATGATGGCCCGCAGCGACTCGGCGTACACCGGCGGGGCGGCCTGCGGCACGCCGGCCTCGTCGACGGTGACCGCGACCCGGTTGACCGGGTTCGACTGGTCGCCGATCAACCACTTGCCGTCCCAGTGTTCCGGCCAGGCGACGCCGCTGTCGGTGTCGACGAGGCTGCGGTGGTAGGTGGGGCCGGACATGATGGCCTGCCCGCCGCCGCGCAGGTACGGCTGCGTGTAGGTGGCGTCGGCCGCGACGTAGGTCGGAAGGCCGCTGCCGTCGGTCCGCTTCGGGAAGACCGGGCCGCCGCCGTCCGGCGAGTACCAGATCATGTTGTCCCGGGCCGCCGGGATGTCCTCCAGTCCGGTGTTGCGCGGCGAGGTGTTCTTCAGGTTGTCGCAGTCGTACCAGCCGGTCAGCACGCTGGCGTCGGTGTTGCTGCGGTCCCGGTACGGCTGCCGGTTACCCATGCAGTACGGCCAGCCCTGGTTACCGGCCGAGGTGATGATGGTGGCCGTCTCGTACTTCGCCGGACCGAGGGTGGGGCTGGGCGACGAGGCGTCCGGGCCGACCCAGCCGGCGGTCAGCCACTGGTGCACCGGGTCGATCTGGAGGCGGGCGATGTTGCGCACGCCCATGACGTAGATCTCCGGGCGGGTCTTCTCCGTGCCCGGGGGGAAGAGGTTGCCCTGCGGGATGGTGTACGTGCCGTCCGCCTCCGGGTGGATCCGGATGATCTTTCCGGCGAGGTCGTTGGTGTTACCCGACGTGCGGCGGGCGTCCTGGAACGAGGTCCCCTGGTACTCCTCGGTCCAGTTGTTGCCGGAGTAGCCCTGCGACCCCTCGGAGGAGTTGTTGTCGCCGGAGCCGACGTAGAGGTTGCCCTTGGCGTCGAACGCCATGCCGCCACCCGCGTGGCAGCAGCTGTGGATCTGCACCGGGAACTGCAACAGGTCCTTGCGGGTGCCCTGGTCGATCGTCTGGGTCGTCCGGTCGTAGGTGAAGCGGGAGATGGTGCGCTGCCCGACCCGTTTGACCCGGTCGATCGACTCGTGTGGCATCCAGTAGACGTAGAGCCAGCCGTTCTCGGCGAACGTCGGGTCGGGCACGATGCCGAGCAGGCCCTCCTCGTTCTTGACCAACTCCGAGCCGCTGCCCCGGTTGCCCATCACCTCCAGGGTGGTGAGCAGCTTGACCTGCTTGCTGCGCGGGTCGTAGGAGTGGATGGTGCCGCAGCCCAGGCCAACCTTCGGGTCGTTCCAGTCCGCGATCGGGCCGCTCGGGCAGGCCGCCTTGCCGACGTAGAAGACGGTGCCGTCCGGGGCGATGGTGAGCCCGTGCGGCTCGCCGATCTGGTCGAGCTGCCCGGTCTGGTTCGCGGCGGTCAGCCGTTCGACCTTGTAGTTCGCGGCGATCGTCGCCTGGCAGTCACCGCGTACGCGGCCGGTGGTCCAGTTCAGCGCCCCGGTCAGGTGCGCCCGGAACGCCTCCTCGCCGTAGCTGCCCTCGGTGTGGCCCATGCCGGTGTAGAACGACCGCCCGCCGTCGTAGTCCCGGCACCAGGACACCGGGTGGAACGGACCGTTCGCGCCCGGACCCGGGTCGTAGTGCCGCTCCTCGACCTGGGCGAGGGTGTGCACCGCCCCGATCGGGTTCGTCTCCCAGTTGTCCCAGCGGTCCGACCGGGTGAGGGTCAGCGGCAGCGACGCGGTGGCCGGGTGTTTGCGGTCCAGGATGTCGACCACCGCCCGGTTCACCGGGGTCGGCGGCGGCGCGGTGGCCGTGCCGGTGAACAGCCGCAGGTCGGCGAGCTGGATCAGCGGCTCACCGCTGTTGGCGGTGATGTTCAGCCGGTAGCGGCTGAACTCCTGCGGCGAAGCGATGTCGAACCGCCGGGTCTGGAACCGTTCGGCGAACGCCTGGTTGGTGCGCTGGTCCAGATCGGTCCAGCTCTGGCCGTCCGTTGAGCCCTGCAGGGTCCAGTCCTTCGGATCCCGCCCGACGAAGTCGTTGGCCGACGTCAGCGCGTACCCGGTGATCCTCTTCGGTGCGGCCAGCTCGTAGGTCACCCAGGCCGTGGGCGTGCGGACCAGCCACTTCGTGTTGGCGTCGCCGTCGGTCAGCTTCTCCTTGGTCTCGGTGGGCGGGTTCTCGCCGCTGGCGGTCACCCGGGCCACCGGCTCGGCCACCGGGATCGCGCCGGCCGGGCGGGCGCCGATCAGGCCGGTGAACCAGGTCGAGTCGACCTGCGCGCGGGCGGCGTCGGCGATGCCGACGAAGCCGCCGCCGGCCTTCAGGTAGGCCTGAAGCGCCGACTCCTGGTCGCGGTTGAGCGCGGCGCCCGTCGCGGAGAGGAACACCACGCTCCGGTACGCGGACAGCTTGGTCGGAGTGAACACACCCGGGTCCGTGGTGGCCATGACATCGATGTCATGACTGGCCGCAAGTTGTCGGATGGTGTCCACCGCGCGCGCCACCGGGTCCTGCTGTTCGGCCACCGGCCCGTGGAACACGAGCACGGCCGTGTCGCTCTGCTGCGTCGGCGCTGGCGCCGCGCTCGCCGCTCGCGGCGCGGCTACCGCCGCCGATGCCGTGGTCGTGGCCGGGATCAGCGTGGCGAAGGCCGCTATCGCGGCGAGGGTACGTCGTAGGTCTCTTGTCATCCCCGTCCCCACCTTTCGGTCAGCTTCCGTGCGTGTGGGTGTGGCCCTGGAACCGGTGGATCGCCTCCTCGGCGCCGGGGGGCATGCTGCCGTCGGCGTTGCGCACCAGGAAGATCCCGGCCATGCCGCCGTCGGAGTGGTTCTGCACGTGGCAGTGGTACATCCACGCGCCGGGCCCGACGCCCTCCCCGGCCAGCACCTGGAACCCGAACGAGCTGCCCGGGTTGAGGTCCTTGTTGTCGACGACCAGGCTCGGGTCGGCCGGCCCTTCGAGCATCCCGGTGCGGTTGTCCGCCCAGCGGTGGGCATGCAGGTGGAAGGTGTGGAACAGGTTGCCGTGCCCGATGGCGAGCCACTCCACCCGCTGGCCCAGGTTCGCCTCGAACATGGGCGTGTTCGGGGCCATCCGGTTGTTGATCGTCATGTCGTGGAACACGACCGTGAACTGCTTCTCCGGCAGGATGTCGCCCCGACGCCGGACGATCAGCGCGCCGTACAGTCCCTTCGCGACGCCGGCCGTGCCGTGGTCGGTGCCCATGGCGTGGTCGTGGTAGTGCCAGTAGCCGGCGCTGCCGGGCATGTACCGGCGACCCGACGCGGCGACCATCTCGTGCGAGCGCCACACGTACGTCCGTGTCTCGCCGGGGTCGTTGAAGGAGTCGTTGAACGGACTACCGTCCGAGTCGGTGCTGTAGTCCACGCCGTGCGGGTGGATGGACAGCCGCTGGTCGGTGGTGTTGACCAGGGTGATCTCCAGGGTGTCACCCTCGTAGATCTCCAGCACCGGTCCGGGCACGGTGGCCTGGCCGGGTGCGAGGCCGTAGCCGTACAGCCCGCCGGGCAACTGCTCGGCGTAGATGGTGACCTTCCTGGTCACTCCGGCGGCGGCCTGCGCGGGGCTGCCTCCGAAGGCGCTCCCGAGCGTGGGGGCGGACGCGCCCAACGCTCCGGCGGCGAGCGCCCCGGTGGCGATCAGTGATCGGCGGGACAGGTGGCGATGGGAGCCAACGGCCTGATCGTCCATGGGTCTCCGTTCCCGACCGGGCGAAGACGCGACGAGCGCAGGGTGCATCGACCGCCGAGCACAAGGCGGCAGCACGACTGGGGTGAGGATCGTCGCGGACTTCGCTCGGAAGACTCAGAACTTTCGATGGATGAACCCAACTTATGTAATCCATCGACGAAAGTACAGGTCTGATTGCAGGAAGATTACCGCGACATCACAATGGCCATCGATCGGCCGGCGCTGGTGGTGTCAGAGACCGTGCCGGTCGTCGGCCGGCAGGCTGGGGGTTTCCGGTGGCGCCGGCGGCTGCTCGGGCTGACCGACCCGCGCGTGCGTCGGGTCCAGGACGCGGGAGAGGAACGCCCGGGTCCGTTCGTGCTTCGGCGCGCCCAGCACCTCCTGCGGCGGCCCCTGCTCGACGACGACGCCACCGTCCATGAACACGACCCGGTCGGCGACGTCCCGGGCGAACGCCATCTCGTGGGTGACCACCATCATCGTCATGCCCTCCTCGGCGAGCCCACGCATGACGGTGAGCACGTCACCGACCAACTCCGGGTCGAGCGCCGAGGTCGGCTCGTCGAAGAGCATCAGCTTCGGGTCCATCGAGAGCGACCGGGCGATCGCGACCCGCTGCTGCTGCCCGCCGGAGAGCTGCGCGGGGAACGCGTCGGCCTTGTCGGTGAGGCCGACCCGCTCCAGGTTGGCCCGCGCGATCCGCTCGGCCTCGGCGCGCGAGCGGCGCAGCACCTTGCGCTGCGCGACGGTGAGGTTGCGGAGCACGGTCAGGTGCGGGAACAGGTTGAACGACTGGAACACCATGCCGATGCCCCGGCGGACCGCGTCGATCTCGACGTCCGGGTCGGTCATCTCCACGCCGTTCACCCAGATCGTGCCGGCGGTGGGTTCCTCCAACAGGTCGACACAGCGCAGCAGGGTCGACTTGCCGGACCCGGACGGCCCGATCACGCAGACGACCTCGCCCTGGCCGACCTCGAAGTCGATGCCCTTGAGCACCTCGATCGGCCCGAACGACTTGTGCAGGTCACGGATCTGTACGGCGGGACGGGACGGGCTGGTCGTCATGCGGGTCACCGGGCCTTGGCGTAGCGGAGTTCGAGGCGGCGTACCACCTGGGACAGCGGCAGGGTGATGACCAGGTAGGCGAGGCCGGCCACCAGCAGCGGGGTGGCGTTCACCCGGTCGTTGAGCATGTCCCGGCCGAACTTGGTGACCTCGATGGTCTGTGCCGTCACGCCCAGCACGTACGCCAGCGACGAGTCCTTGGTGAGCAGGATGAGCTCGTTCGTCAGCGGCGGGATGACGATCCGGAACGCCTGCGGGATGACGATCGTGCGCATGGCGGTGAAATGCGACATGCCGAGGGTACGGGCCGCCTCCATCTGCCCCTTCGGCACCGCCTGGATGCCGGCGCGGATGGTCTCGGCCATGTACGCCGCGGCGGTCAACCCGAGACCGATCGCGATCGAGCCGAACACGCCGCCGGGGATCTGCCGCTCCGGGAAGGCGATGGGGATGCCGTACCCGACGAGGAAGAGCACCAGCAGCGCCGGCAGCCCCCGGAACAGCTCGATGTACGCGGTCGCCAGCCAGCGGTACGGCGCCACCCGGGACAGCCGCATGAGCGCGAGCACGGTCCCGAACACGAGGCCGAAGGCGAACGCGCCCAACGTGTAGAGGATCGTGTTGCGCAGCGCCACGGTGATGATCGTCGGGAACATCGACTCGATGATGTCGACGCGGAAGAACGCGTCGGCCAGTCGGCCCCAGTCCGCGGCGAGGAGCACCGCGGCGATGATCGCGACGAAGACCAGGTACTGGATACCGAGGGACAGTCGTTCCCGCTGGCGGCGGCGCAGCTTCACGTTGGCTCGTTGCCTTCCCGGATTGTGCCGACGGGGCAGGGCACGCGGTCCGCGCGCCCTACCCCTTTGGAGCGTCGATCAGGCGTTCGGCCGCTTGCCGATCCACTTGGAGTAGATCGTGTCGTACGAGCCGTCCTGCTTGGCCTTGGCCAGCGTCTCGTTGATCTTCTTGAGCAGTTCCGGGTTCGCGTCCTTCTTCACCGAGAACCCGTACTGCTCGCCCGTGTCGAACTCGGCGGTCACCGCGAACCCACCCGGGTTCTTGCGCAGGTACTCGGTCCACACCGGCAGGTCGTTGACGGCGGCCTCGACCTGACCGTTCGCGACGGCCTGCTGCAGGGCGGCGAGATCCTCGAACTCGACGAGCTGCAGGCCCTTCTCCTTCTCGAACTTGCGGGCGTAGTCACGGCCGGTGGTGGCCGCCTGCACGCCGAGCTTCTTGCCCCGCAGGTCGTCGAGCGACTTGTACGGCTTCCCGGTCTTGACCAGCATCGCCTGCGTCGCGTCGAAGTACGGGTCGGAGAAGTTCATCACCTTCTGCCGCTCGGCGGTGATGGTCATGCCGGCGGCGGCCGCGTCGCACTTGCCGGTGTTCAGGTCCTGGCCGGACTTGATGCCCTCGAAGGGCGTGTCGATGATCGTCTGCTCGACGCCCAACTCCTTGGCCACGAGGTCCATCACGTCGACGTCGAACCCGGTGACCTTGCCGCTGGCGTCCTTGGACTGGAACGGCGGGTACGGCAGGTGGGTGCAGACGGTCAGCTTGCCGGCCTCGACCAGCTTGACCCCGCTGGCCTGGACCTCGCTGTCGTCCTTCTTGGCACACCCCGCGGTCACCGCCAGAGCGGCGATCGCCACGACGAGGCCGGCCTGGCGGACTGCGCTACGGACCCTCACGAATGTGTCCCTCCGGTTCGGCTTCCCGTTGCGCCGGGCAGCCAGGTTGGTACGAAGACGGTGTGACAGGGGACGGTACCTGATTCGACGAACGGTAACTCAGGTCACGCGTTGTAGCCGCAGCGCTGCGGCGACCATCACAGGCCGTGAACGGGACAGTGGGCCCCGAAGGGGACGGCGAACGGGACCAGGCCCACCCGTGCGCCCTGGCGGGCCGCGCGTTCGCGCCGCCGATCCGCCGCGACGACCGGCATTTGAGTATCCGCACCACCCCGAAGGAGTAGGCCAGCGCCCCGAGCGCCGCTGCGCCGCCGCAGAAGCTGATAGACGATCAGTGGTACCGCCGTCACCGCAGGGCAGATCAACCCGGATGGGAGGGCAGGACCTGAGGATGGACACCTACCCCACGACACCTCAGATGGCCTTCGCGCAGTTCGTCCGCCAAGCCGTCGACGACGCCCGCGAGGAACACGGCTGGACCGTCGGCGACATCGCCCACCACACCGGGGTGAGCCGCTCGACGCTGTTCCGCTGGCTCGCCGGAGACTGGCAGCGCTACCCCGAGCTGGCGAAGGTGCGTAGCCTCTGCGCCACCCTCGACCTCTCCATCGCCGCCGCGATCCGGCCGCTCGCGATGCCGGACGCGGCCGAGACGCCCCGGGCGCTGGCGCAGGTCGAGACGGACATGGGCACCATCCGCCGTCGTTTGCTGGACGACACCGTCTCGGCCGCGGACAAACGCCAGATCCGCGACCTGCTCCGCCGCCTCGCCGGCCGGGACCTTCCGGTCGAGGCGGCGTCGTCGACCGGCGCCGGGATCACCCGCCGGCCCCGTCGCGGGTGGGAACATCGCGCCGGTGAGCCGAGCGCGCGGACCCCCTAGGGCCCGCCGACGTCAGGTGGCCGCGCGTCCCTGCCGGCGAGAGCCGCCGTCCGGGCGACGGGACCCGATCCGGGGTGCCCGCACCACCGGCGAGCTGCCGACGCCGGGGCGATAGTCACGTGCCGCGGCGGCCACCATGTCGTCGGAGTCGTTCTTAAGCGCCTGCCGCACGTGCGACGGGATGAGCTCGGACGTGGCCATGGCCAGGCGTACCTGCACGGCACGGTCGTCGACCAGACCTGCCAGATCCGCCTCGCTCAGCTCCAAGGCGCGGACCAGGGCCGCCCGTACGTCCACCGCCGGGTCCCTGGCCAGGGCGCTGCGCTGCGCGGCGGTGGTCCGCGGGTTGCGGGCCAGCCCCTTGCGGACGCGGACGGTGCGGTCGGCCAACAGGGCGACGACGACCTCGGGGTCGTGGGTGTGGGTGGCGAGCCGCTCGCGTACCTCGGGTGAGGCGTCCTCGACCAGCTCGGCGGCGAGGTGGGGCTCCAACTCGCGGGTCTCGGCGAGCAGGCCCCGAAGCTCCTTGTCGGGCGCGGCGACCATCACCCGGCGGACCGACTCGTCGCAGGCCGGGTTGCTGGCGACGGCCCACCGGACCCACCGGTCGGCGTCCTTGACGAGACGCAGGAGGTTGCCGACCGACGTGGCGGGATTGCGTGCCACCGCCTCCCGGACCTGACGATCGTGGTCGCGGGTCAACGTCCGCAGAGCCTGCGCGGGCGCGTCCGGC
Source organism: Micromonospora sp. NPDC049107 (assembly GCF_040648595.1). Lineage (NCBI taxonomy): Bacteria > Bacillati > Actinomycetota > Actinomycetes > Micromonosporales > Micromonosporaceae > Micromonospora > Micromonospora sp. NPDC049107. Next base: position 141,114 of record NZ_JBEZEC010000006.1, on the reverse strand, counting down.
CGCGCCGCGACCGCCTTGCGCACCGTGACCGATGCATCCGACGCCAGGTCGATGAGGGTCATCTGTGGTGTTGCGGGGTCCTGTGCGAGGGCGAGTCGAGCGTCCGCCCCGCCGTCGGTCGGACGGTCGGCCGTGGTTCCCGACCCGCTGTGCCGGTCGGCCCCGCCGACGTGCTGCTGCTTGCCCATGGGCGCAATCATGGCACGGGTCGACCGGGGCGCCGCGCGGCAAGCCTGGACGCCGTCCCTGCTCCGGGGGCCGCCGACCTCAGTGCTGACGCGGGGCCACCAGCCCGGACTCGTACGCGACGACGACGAGCTGGGCGCGGTCGCGGGCGTGCAGCTTGGCCATGGCCCGGTTGATGTGGGTCTTGGCGGTCAGCGGGCTGATCACCATTCGTGCCGCGACCTCGTCGTTCGACAGACCCTGGGCGACCAGGACGACGGCCTCGCGTTCCCGGCTGGTCAGCTCCCGCAGCCCGGTCGGGACCCGCAGGTGCTGTGGTTCGGCGACGTACCGGTCGATGAGGCGGCGGGTGATCGACGGCGCGAGCAGCGCGTCCCCTCGGGCGGCGACGCGTACGGCGTGCAGGAAGTCCTCCGGCTCGATGTCCTTGACGAGGAAACCGGCGGCGCCGGCGCGCAGCGCGTGGAAGACGTGTTCGTCGAGTCCGTAGTTGGTCAGGATGACGACGTGCACGCCGGCCAGCGCCGGGTCCGCGGCGATCAGCCGGGTCGCCTCGATTCCGTCCAGCACCGGCATCTGGATGTCGATGAGCGCGATGTCGGGCAGGTGACGTCGGGCGAGGGCCAACCCCTGGAGACCGTCGGCCGCCTCGGCCACCACCTCGATGTCGTCCTCGATGTCCAGGAGCGCGCGGAAGCCGCTGCGCAGCAGCGCCTGGTCGTCGACCAGCAGGACGCGGATCACGCGGACGGCCCGACGGGAAGTTCGGCGCGGACGGTGAAGCCGCCCCCGTCGCGGGGCGCCGCGTGCAGGCGACCGCCCAGGGCGGTGACCCGTTCGCGCATCCCGAGCAGCCCGACGCCGGGCGCCGGGGCGGCGGCCGGCGTGGCGGCGCCGTCGTCGTCGACCCGGATCGCGAGGGCGTCCGGACGGTAGTCGACGTGGACCGACGCGGTGGCCGCGGCGGCGTGCCGTGCGACGTTGGTGAGGGACTCCTGGACGATGCGGTAGGCGGTCCGATCCACGGCCACCGGCACGGCCTGTCGCGGCCCCCGCACCGTCAACGTCGCGTCCAGCCCGGCCAGCCGAGCCCGCTGCACCAGCTCCGGCAGGTGGTCGATGCCCCGCGGCGGGTTCCTGCTGTCGTCCCGCAGCGCCTCCAGGGTCGCGCGCAGCTCGCGGCTGGCCTCCCGGCCGGCCTCGCGGATCGCCAGCAACGCCTCCGGCACGGCCTCGCCACGCCGACGGGCCAGGTGGACGGCCACCTCCGCCTGCACCTTGATGATCGAGATCTGGTGGGTCAGCGAGTCGTGCAGCTCCCGCGCGATGTGCAGCCGCTCCTCGTCGGCCCGGCGTCGCGCGGTCTCCTCCCGGGTGCGCTCGGCCTCGTCGGCCCGCCGCTCGGCCTGCCGCAACGCCTCCCCCGCCGCGCCGGCGGCGATCAGCCACGCCACCTCCAGGGCGTCCCGGGCCCGCGCGAGCGCGTCGCCCAACGGCAGACCCTGCGGTGGGGCGAGCGCGGTGAGCGGCAACGCGACGAGCATCAGCACGGCGGCGACGACCGTGACGACGCGGTGGCCCGCCCGCACACCGGTGTACACCGCGAACAGGAAGGCGACCGCCGGCACGTCGAAACCGACCGCCTGGTAGCCCACCGCGCACAGCCCGGTGACGGCCAGGACGGTGACCGGAGCGCGGCGACGCGCCGCCAACGCCAGACCACCGGCGGCCAGCAGCGCGTAGCCCAGCAGGTCGAGGTCCATCGTGGAAGGGCCCGTGGACCGCCCGGCGACCAGCAGCACCACCGCCACGCCGACGGCGATGACCCAGTCCCGGACAACGGCACGCCCTGTGCTCATGCGCGCACCCTAGCCCGGGGCGCGCACCGGGCGACTCCTGCGCGCGAACGACCGTCGACTACCGCGTCCGTGGTAGTCGCGCGGCGGGTGCGTCGTACGCGGCAGCCGCCTGCGCCCGCCGCGGCAGGACGAAGAGCCTCCGGTTGCCGGACGACCGGCGGCCGGCGCGGCGACACGATCGAACGGCACACCACGACGTACGAGAAGGAGAAGCACATGTCGGTGTTCACCGCTGCCACGTCCGCCCTGCTGGAGGGGATCGCCGCCCCGGACCAGCCGTTGGCGGCCAGCGTCACCACCATGAGCACCGGTCGACTCGGGGCGAGCGTCGGCGGCCTGCTGGGCCTGGCGGGGGTGATCGTCGGCGCGCTGGCCCTGGCCCGCCCGACCAGTCGCGTCGGCACCGGCAGCGGGATGATCGGCGCGACCGTGGCCCTGGCGTCCGGACTGCTCGCCGTGGGCCTCGGCGCGCTGGTGGTGGCGACCTCCGACAGCGGAATCGGGACCGGCAACGGTCGGGGCGGGGCGTACGTGGCCCTGGTGGTGGGGTCGGCCGCCCTGGGCCTCGGTGGTCTCGCGTTGCGGCGCGTACGAGGTTGAGGGACCGCCCGTCCTGCTCCGCGCGGGAGCGGGACGGGCGGGCCACTCGCCGTCAGGCGCCCCGCGCGCCCCTGCGCAAGCCCACGATCACGACCGCGCCCACCACCAGGTGCATCAGGACGAGGGCGACCCGGGTGCCGGCCGAGGCGTCGACCAGGGAGGCCGGCACGAGCGACAGCACGAGGACGACGAGAGCGATCCCCGTCCAGATCGTGATGGCGCTCGCCCGGAAGCGCTCGAGCACCGCGAGCAGGCCCCAGCCGAGCAGCGCCGCGATCGCGGAGTTCAGGACGACGGCGAGCACCGTGACGTCCCGCGGGCCGGCGCCCTGGTCGACGGTGAGCTGCGCGCCGGCGAGGGTCGCGATCGACCACACGGCCACGGCGGCGAGCACGGCGACCGCGACGGCGATGGCCCGGTCTCGCACGCGCGAGGCGCTGGCACCGGCACGGGGAACAGAGGCTTCCGCAGACATCAGGGGTGACTCCTCAGTGGAGGGGACGTGCTGTCGAGATCGAACCGTATCAGAAGGTTCCGTTCTTTACTATCTCGTTCTTAACTTGTTCGCGGGACGACGATGCTCCGCTACGAGATAGTTCGAATCACGAACCAGTTGCTAGGCTGCCGCCATGACCACCGGAACCTCCGGGCCCGATGCCGCGACACCAGACCTGATGTTCCTGATGTCCTGGGCCACCCACGCGCTGGCTCAGGAACACGCCGCCGCCCTCTCCGGCCTGAGCATCTCGACGCGTGCCTACTGCGTGCTCGATCGCGGTCTCACCGGCGAGTTCACCCAGAGCCAGCTCGGCGAGATGTGCGGCATCGACAAGACGACGATGGTCGTCACCCTCGACGAGCTGGAACGTGCCGGCCTGGTCGGGCGTCGCACCTCGACGACCGACCGACGCGCCCGCATCGTCACCGTCACGCCCGACGGCGAGCGGCTGGTCGCCGAGGCGCGGCAGATCGTCGCGGGACTACAGCACGACATCCTCGCCACGGTCCCGTCGCGCGACCGCGCGATCTTCCTGGACGTGCTCGGCCGGCTGGTGCAGGGCCGACTGTCGACATTCGTGCAGACCGACCGCCCCGCCCGCAGGCGATCCTCCCGGGCAGCCTGACCTCGAGCGGGGAGCATGCTCAGGTGAGTTCGGACCAGCTCCTCGTCACGCTCGACCGCGCCAGTGCGGTGCCGTTGCAGCAGCAACTCTGCGACCAGATCAGCTCATCCGTACGCGCCGGCCGGCTGCGCCCCGGCGACGCGGTGCCGCCCAGCCGCGAACTGGCGCACCAGCTCGGGGTCTCCCGGACGGTGGTGACCCGCGCCTACGAGCTGCTGCGGGCCAACGGGGTGCTCACGTCGCGGCGTGGTTCCGGCACCCGGGTCAGCGCCGCACCGGCCGACGCGCCACCGCGGGTCCCCCGCGCCGCCCGCGCGCACCTGCGACCCGAGCCCCCGCTGCCCACCGACGCCGGCAGTCCCCTCTGGAAGCCCTGGGAACCGGCGCCGATGCACCGGCCGGACGGCACGTACGACTTCCGGCACGGCACCCCGGCGCTGGCCAGCTTCCCGGTGACCCGGTGGCGGCAGTCGCTCGCCGACGCGGTCAGCCGGGCGGACGCGGTGGCGTTGGGCTACGGCCCGGCCGAGGGTTCCCCGTCGTTGCGTACCCAGATCACCGCGCTGCTGCGACGCAGCCGGGCGCTGGACGCCCGCCGCGAGGACACGGTCGTGACCAGCGGCGCGACTCAGGCCATGGACATCCTGGTCCGGCTGCTCGTCGGCGCGGACGACGTGGTGGTCATCGAGGATCCGAGCCACACCGTGCTGCGGCAGATCTTCGGCTACTCGCGGGCCGCCGTGGTGCCGGTCCCGGTCGACGAGGAGGGCCTGCGGGTCGATGAGATCGACTGCCGGGTCCGCGCGCACGGCCTCGACCCGGCCCGGGTACGCCTCGTCTACGTCACCCCGTCGCACCAGTTCCCGACCGGGTTCATCATGTCCGACCGGCGACGGCGGGCGTTGCTGCGCTGGGCCCGCGACCACGCGGCGACGGTGCTGGAAGACGACTACCACAACGAGTTCACCTTCGCCGAGGAGCGGCTCGCGTCGTTGGCCGCCGACCCGCAGGACGCGGACGTGGTCTACGTCGGCAGCTTCAGCAAGACCCTCTTCCCGTCGCTGCGCATCGGATACGCGGTGTTGCCGCCGCACCTCGTCCGGTCGTTCCTGGGCATCAAGTGGATCACCGACCGGCTGACCCCGACGGTGACCCAGGAGGCGTTGGCCGAGTTCATCTCCTCCGGCGCGTACGCCCGGCACATCGGCCGGATGGACCGCCTCTACCGCCAGCGTCGCGCCCGGCTGCTGGAAGCGCTGTACGAACACTTCGGCGCGGGAGTACGGATCTCCGGCACGGCGGCCGGGCTGCACGTGCTCGTGACCCTGGGCGGCGCGCACGACGTCGATGAGGCCGAGATCGTGCGCGCCGCCGCCGCCCGGGGCGTACGGGTCTATCCCGCCTCGGGCTACTTCGTCACCCGGCCGCCGACCGAGCCGACCTTCCTGATCGGGTACGCGGCGTTGCCCACCGCTCGGATCACCGAGGGAGTGGCGCTGCTGGCCGCCGCGGTGCGGGACGCGACGGCTCGGTGAAGCGGGGCCGGTGAAAGCGCGCGCTCTGGGCGTACGGGACGGTGCAGTCGAACACCGCCTTGGCCGTGCGCCCGTCGGCCGAGAGCGACGGCGAGTAGCCGGTGTGCTGGCTCGGATCGAGCGGAAAGCCCTCCCGGTCGGGCAGCACGACCAGGTCCTGATCGGCCTGGAACCGGGTGACCATCGCCCACCACAGGTCCTGGTCGGACTCGATGTCCACGTCCTCGCCCACGCACAGCACCAGCTTGGCCATCCGGAACTGCTCCAGCACCGCCTCGGCGGCGGCGCGCACCGCGACGTCGTCCTGTGGCCCGCGCTTGGCCGACCACTGGAGCACCACCATGAGCTGACCGCCACCGGCGGTGTGGCAGTGCGCCGCGAGCGCCGGTGTCCCCCGCCGCCGCAGCACGTCCAGCACGGCGGCCTCCATCCCGAAGCCGAGCAGGATCGACTGCTCGTGCCCGGGCCCGGAGACCGCCTGCAGGATCGGGCTCTCCCGAGCGGTGATCGCCGTGGCCCGGATCAGCGGCAGCGAGGGGTGCGCGCGACCCTGGTAGCCGAGGAACTCCGGCGTGGCCACCGTGCCGTGCGCGCTCTCCGGCGCGTGGTCGGCCAGCAGCTCACCCTCGATGACGTACTCGGCGTGGGCGATGAACTCGGCGTCCACCGTGGCGCAGGGCAGCAGCTCCACCGGCTGGCCGGCGAGCGCGCCGGCCACCGCCAGCTCATCGAGGTCGGGCGGGACCAGCGAGGTCGGGCAGCAGGAGGAGAGCAGCACCGCCGGACTGAGGCCGAGGTGGATCGCCACCGGCAGTGGGCGGCCCCGGCGCAGGGCGGCCTGGTACGCGAGTTCCAGGTCGCGCCCCGGCACCATCCAGATGGTCAGCGTGTCGGGCCCCTGCACGCACATGCGGTGCACGGACAGGTTGCGGACCCCGGTGTCCGGGTCGGTGGCGAGCACCGCGCCGAGGGTCAGGTAGGGCCCGGCGTCCTCGTCGGTGAGGACCGGCACCGGCAGCGCGGTCAGGTCCAACGGCAGCGACTCGCGAAGCCAGCGGGACGCGTCGGCGGCGAACTCCGCCGGGCGGGGGGTGGCCACCGCGTCGAGCAGCCGGTGCGGCAGCTCGGCGGGCGTGCAGCCGAGCAGGCCGGCGGCTCGTCGACGGGTGCCGTAGAGGCCCATCAGCACCGCCCGGGTGGGTCCGTCATCGGGGCGTACCCGGTCGAAGAGGACGGCCGGGCCGGCGCCGGTGGGAGGGGCGGCGGGCGCGCCCGCCCAGCGGGCGTAGTGGGCGGACACGCCGTAGCGGGCGGGCAGCTCGGTGGCGACCCGCACCAGCTCGCCGGGGAGCGGGTCGAGGCTGGCCAGGGCGTGCCGCAGGTCGACGGGCAGACGGTGGCTCATCTGGTGTCCGTCGCCGCGGCGGCGGCGCGGCGGGCCGCCAGCATGTCGAGCTGCATCAGGGTCAGCTCCTCGATGAGGGCGCGGTACGTGCCGACGGCCACCTCGGGCGGCATGCCGTGCCCGACCGCCAGGGCGTGTACGCGGTCGAGGACCTGCCGCACCCGCTCGGGTGAGCGGACGGTCCCCTCGTCCGTCTTGTGCACGGTCAGCTCCCGCACCACCCGGGTGCGCTCGGCCAGCAGGGCGATGATCTGCCGGTCGAGCCCGTCGATGGCGACCCGAAGCTCGGCGATCCGGGCCGGCCCGTCGGCGTCGCCGGCCGGCGTCGACCCGGCCGGCGAGGCGACGCTCTGCTGGTCGCTCACGGCTGCGGAACCTCGTCGACGACGAAGACGACGGTGGGCTCGGCGTCGCTGCCCTGCGACCGGTGCTCCTCGTCGTCGGGAATGACGAACCCCATGCCGGGGCGACACGGCACCGACCGGTCCCGGAAGTGGATGGTGAACTCGCCCTGGAGCACGTAGCCGGTGTGCCCGCGCAGGCACCAGTGGTGCTCGTCGAAGCCGGGTGGCAGCTCCAGCAGGCGCAGCCGCTGACCGCCCACGTACGTCATCTTGACCCGGCCCTCGGCGCCCGGCTTGTCCCACCTCTCCCACTCGGTGGCCGGGAAGTCGATGCCGACCGGAGTGGCGACCTGCTCAGTGGACATTCTCGATATCTCCTCTGCTCTGGACGGTTTCGGCGCGACGGGGCCGCGGGACGCGTTCGTTGCGGTCCCGGCGCGGCAGGACCGGGCCACCGTCGACCCGCTGGTGCCGCTTGAGCAGCTGCACCATGTCGAGCATCCGGTGCACCATCCGCTCGAGCGCGTCGACGCCTTCGGCGTCGGTCAGCCCGGGGCTGCCGGTGGTGTTGCGCAACAGGACGGGGAATCCGCTGCCCACCAGGATCATCCTGTTGAGCAGCAGGTTGTTGACGATCTGGTTGTGCACGGAGGAGTCGCTGTACCGACGTCCGGTGACGATGATGCCGCCGACCTTGTCGGCCAGCGGCCGGTTGAACCGCAGGTAGCCGACGCCCGCGCGCTCGATGAAGACCTGCATGAGGTGGGCGAGGCCGAAGCCGTGCACCGGGGCCGCGTAGATGAGTCCGTCGGCGGCGGCCATCTGCTCCACCAGGGCGGGGACGTCGTCGTCCAGCCGGCAGGGCAGCGTTCGGCTGTTGCAGTCGCCGCACGGGCTGCACGGCGAGATGCGGTGCTCGCGGAGCACGATCGTGCGCAGGGTCGCGCCGCGTTCGGCGATCAGCCGGCCCGCGTGCGCGATGGCGTGGTCGGTGTTGCCGCCGGCCCGTTCCGACCCGTTGATGGCGAGGATGGTGGCTGCTTCGCTGTGCATTGGCGCCCCCGGTGCTCGGCGCGGGGGCGGACGCCACGACGGCGTCCGCCCCCGCGAGGTCAGTCCGTCAGCTTTCCGGCGAAGTAGTCGATGTAGGCCTGCATGTCGAAGTGGCCGTGCCCCGATAGGGAGAAGACGATCGCCTGCGACTCGCCCGTCTCCCGGCAGCGCAGCGCCTCGTCCACCGCCACCCGGACGGCGTGGGTGGACTCCGGCGCCGGCACGATCCCCTCGCTGCGGGCGAAGAGCACGCCCGCCTCGAAGCAGGCGGTCTGCGGCACGGCACGCGCCTCGATGAGGTCGAGGTCCCGCAGCGCGCTGATGATCGGCGCCATGCCGTGGTAGCGCAGTCCACCGGCGTGGATGGCCGGTGGGCGGAACTCGTGGCCCAGGGTGTGCATCTTGGTCAGCGGGGTGAGGCCGGCGGTGTCCCCGAAGTCGTAGTCGTAGGTGCCCTGGGTCAGCGACGGGCAGGAGGAGGGCTCGACCGCGACGAACCGCACGGCCGGGCCGCCGCCCAGTTGGCGGCGCAGGAACGGCAGGGCCAGCCCGGCGAAGTTCGAGCCACCGCCGGCCGCGCCGATCACGACGTCCGGGTAGTCGTCGGCCAGGGCGAGTTGGAGTTGCGCCTCCTGGCCGATGATGGTCTGGTGCATCAACACGAGGTTGAGCACCGAGCCGAGGGCGTACTTGGCGGCGCCACCGCTGGCCATCGCCGCCTCAACCGCCTCGGAGATGGCCAGGCCGAGGCTGCCGGTGGAGTTCGGGTCGGCGGCGAGCGCGGCCCGGCCCGCCGCGGTACGGTCGCTCGGGCTCGCCGTCACCGACGCGCCGAACGTCTCCATCAGCCCCCGCCGGTACGGCTTCTGGTCGTAGCTGACCCGCACCATGAAGACCTCACAGTCGAGGCCGAAGTACGTGCAGGCCATCGAGAGCGAGCTGCCCCACTGGCCGGCGCCGGTCTCCGTGGTCAGCCGCCGCACGCCGTCGAGCTTGCTGTAGTACGCCTGCGGTACGGCGGTGTTCGGCTTGTGGCTGCCGGACGGGCTGACCCCCTCGTACTTGAAGTAGATCCGGGCCGGCGTGTCGAGGGCCTTTTCCAGACGGTGGGCGCGGACGAGCGGGCTGGGCCGCCACTGGCGGTAGATGTCCAGCACCGGCCCGGGGATGTCCACGTCCCGCTCGGTGCTGAACTCCTGCTCGATCATGCCGGTGGCGAAGAGTGGTTCGAGGTCCGCCGGGGTGAGAGGTTCCCGGGTGCCGGGGTGCAACATCGGGGGCAGCCCCTTGGGCAGGTCGGGAACCACGTTGTACCAGGTCGTCGGGATGTCGCTCTCGGGCAGCACGAACTTCGACGTCGTCATGGCGCCTTCCGATGAGGGGTGGGTGGGTGTCAGGGACTGGCGGTGGCCGGTTCGGCGGGCGCCGGCACGGGCCGGACGGCCGGTCGGATTCGCAGCGCCGCGAACGCGACCACACCGACCACCGGGGTCAGCAGGAGGATCAGGAGGACGGGCTGGTGCCCCTGGGTCTGCCAGACGAAGCCGAGACCCATCGGCACGACCAACCGGGCCGAGCTGAGCACGAAGGCGTTCAGGGCCATGAAGCTGCTGACCCGACGCTCCTGCACGTGGTCGGCGATGTAGGTGGGCACCACCACCGAGGCGATGATCTCCCCGAGGGTCCAGACCACCGTGGAGAGCAGCACGGCGGGCAGCGAGAAGGCGAACACCAGGACGGCCATGCCGGCCGACCAGAGCAGGCCGGCCACGATCAGCAGGACCCGGGTCGAGTACGCCTTGATCCGCTTTTCGATCAGCAGGCTGGCGCTGACCACGACGACGCTGTTGATGGTGTAGACCGCGCCGACCACCGCCACCGACGAGTGCAGCACGGTGGTGACCGCGAGAGGCAGCGTGTATTCCAGGCCGATCAGCGGCGCGACGTAACAGAAGGAGACCAGCACCAGCAGCGCCACGTCGACATCCCGGCGCAGCCCGGCCCAGCGGGTCGTGACGACCGGCGCGGTCGTCGGGGCACGGCGGGTCTCGGCGGGTACGAACAGCCAGATGGTGGCCGCCGCGAGCAGACCGAGCAGGATGTTCCCGGCGAACATCAGCTCGTACGACAGGGCCGCCGCGAACCCGCCGAGCAGCGGGCCGACCCCCATGCCGAGGTTGTTGGCGAGATAGCTGACGGTGTACGCGAACGGCCGCTCGCCCGGCTCGGTCAGGTCGGCGATCAGCGTGTTGGCCGCCGGGGAGAACATGCCCATGCCGACCAGCGCGACGAAGAGCAGCACCGCGTACGTCCAGGTGGGACCGTCGACCACGGCCAGGCCCAGGTAACCGGCCGCGTTGAGCACCAGGCTCGCCACCAGCGCGGCGCGGCGGCCGGCGCGGGCGCAGACCGGCCCGCTGAGCAGGCTGCCGGCGAGCAGACCGGTACTGCCCGCGGAGATCAGCACGCCCGCCTCGCCGGTGCTGAGCTGCCGGCTCTGCACCAGGTAGACCGCGAGCAGGGGAAAGACGAACATGCCGGCCCGGTTGATGAAGGACGCGTAGACCAGCATCCGCAGCGGGCGGGGCAGGGCCCGGAACCGGCTCAGCCACATGACGACTCCCCCACCGGTTCGGTGCGCACCTCGAAGGAGTCGCGGATGACCTTGAAGCGGGCGCGGACGGCGTCGAAGTCCCGCCCCTCGCAGACGTACCAGCCGAGCACGTCGTTCGAGGCGGTCGGCGCGGCGAGCACGTCACCGACGCGCTTCCACACGTCCGCGTCGCGTACCGCGTCGAGCGCCCGCAACTGCGCCGCCGAGGTGATCGCGGTGATCCGCCCGTACCGGTCGGAGCACAGGTACTCGGTGCCGATCTCCGGCCCGAGCGTGGTCGTCGGCACGTGCTCCGGGTCCAGTTCGAGGCGGCACCACTCCCCGGCCAGGTTGATCCCCCGCCCGGCCTCGATGGCGGGGACGATCGAGCCGCCACCGGCCCGGGCCGCCGCCTCGCCGAAGACCACCTCGCCGTCGTCGCGGAGGAAGAACTCGACGTGCGCCACGCCGGTCCGCATCCCGAAGCCACGCAGCACGGTGGCGCTGGCGGCCAGGATGCGCCGCTCGGCGTCGGTCAGGTCGTGTTTGCGGGAGACCGTGCCGCCGGGCTCGTCGCGGAACTCCAGGACGGAGTACGTGTAGCGGGAGAGCTGCTCGAAGACCACCTCGCCGTCGCGCAGCAGCGAGTCGACGTGGTATTCCGCACCCCGGACGTACTCCTCCACCCGGTAGTCGTGCCGGTCGTCGGCGATCAACGGCCACACCCGGGCCAGGTCCTCGACGGAGTCCACCCGGTGCGTGTCGCCGCAGGCCCAGCCGGCGTACGGCTTGACGACCACCGGCCAACCGACCTCGGCGGCGAACTCGGCGACCGCCCCGACCGTCTCGGGGCGGCAGGAGCGGGCCACCGGCACACCGAGCTCGGTGGCGCGGCGGTGCATGACGTTCTTGTCGCGGAAGGTCAGCGCCCTGTCCGGGTCGAGCCCGTCGATGCCGTGGTCCCGTCGGCAGTGCGCGGCGGTCAGCACGTCGCCCTCGAAGAGCGGGAAGACGCGCCGCACCGGGTGCTCGGCGACGATCGTCGCGACGATCGAACGGACGGCCTCGCGGTCGTCGAGGTCGGCGTGGTAGCAGGGCAGACCGGCGGTGTCGGCGGACGGCTGCCCGGTCGGCAGCAGCGCGACGGTCGCCACGCCCCGCTCGGCGGCGGCGGCGACCACGGCGCGGAACTGGGCGGCGTACCGCCCGGCCGCCGGGCGGTAGATCACCAGGATCGCGGGGTTCACGGACGGCTCCGACCGTTGCTGCCCGCCGGGCTCAGCGGTCCCGCGGTACCCAGGACGGCGCTCGTCGCGTCGCGGTCGAGCACCGCCTCCTGCCGTGGGCCGGCGGACATCCCGGCGAGGACGCCGCCGAGGCGGGCCAACGCGTCAACCACCTCCGCCCGTCCGCCGGGGTGGGCCGACTCGACGGTGAGCAGCAACGCGTGCGGGCCCAGGTCGGTGCGGACCAGGTGGCCCTGCCGCCAGTTCCAGCGCCGCGAGTGGGCCCGCCCGTCGGCGTCGGCGTAGACGACCTCACCCGGCTCGGGACGCTCGGGCGCGTCGGGAACGCCCAGCGGCAGGTACGTCTCGGTGCCGTCGGCCGGCCGCACCACGAGGTCGGTGAGGCCGTCGACCGCGCACGACGCCACCGGCAGCGCCGCGCCGAGCGAGACGGCGTTGCAGAGGTCGACCAGGGCGTTGATCCGGGGCAGCCGGTCGCCCTTGGCCACCCGGCGGGTGATCGATTCGGCGGCACAGGGGAACCGGTTCGGGTTCACCCCCACCGCCCGGTACGCCTCGCGCCAGGCCGCGATGCCCGGCAGGTCGGCCACGCCGGCCTTGTCCAGGCCGGCGCCGTGCAGCGCGTCCTCCGCGGCGGTGAGCAACGCCGACACGGCGGGAGGCGCCGGTACGACCTCGACCAGCGCCACGGCGAGCACGCCGAGCACGTAGTCCGGCACCGCGGTCAGCACCCGGTCGTCGATGCGGACGGTGAGAGTGGCCGCACCGTCGCTGAGCTGGGTCATCGTGATCCTCGTGAGAGTCGGGTCCGATTGTCCGCCCGACCGTACGCAGCGGGACGACCACCGCTTGTGGCCAATCCGGGGTGATCCGGTGAGGCCAATCCGGGTGGCCGTTGCGCGGTCGTCGACGCCTGGCGCAGGAAGTTGTCGAACAGCCGCAGGCCGGCCTCGGTGAGCACGCTCTCCGGGTGGAACTGCACCCCCTGCACCGCGAGCGTGTGGTGTCGTACCCCCATCACGTAGCCGTCGTCGGACGACCGCGCGGTCACCCGCAGGGCCGGGGGCACCGGGTCCGCGACGATCAGCGAGTGGTAGCGGGTGACGGTGAGCGGCGCGGGCGTGCCCTCGAAGACGCCCTGGCCGTCGTGGGTGACCACGCTGGTCTTGCCGTGCATCAGGTGCCGGGCGACCGCGATCGTCCCGCCGTAGGCGAGGCCGATCGCCTGGTGGCCGAGGCAGACCCCGAGCAGCGGGACCCGACCGGCGAAGGCGTGCACCAGCTCCACGTGCCCGGACTCGGCGGGGTGGCCCGGCCCGGGGCCCAGCACTACCGCGTCGGGCCGCAGGGCCACGAGCTGGTCGTTGGTCGCCGCCCGGGAGCGGACCACCACGGTCTGTGCGCCGAGCGTCCGCAGGTACTGGTCGATGATGTGGGTGAAGCTGTCGTACGCGTCGACGAGCAGGACCTTCACGACAGCAGCTCCCTACCGGTCAGGGCCCAGTAGGTGGCGTTCATCTTGGCCAGCGTCTCGCGCCACTCGTCGCCCGGGGTGGAGTCGGCCACGACCCCGGCCGAGGCCTGGGTCCGGTAGTGCCGGCCGTCGTGCACGGCGGTCCGGATGCAGAGGGCGAGCACCGCGTAGCCACGGACGTCGACCAGCCCGACCGCGCCGGCGTAGACGCCCCGGGGCTCGTCCTCCAGACCGTCGATGATCTCCATGGCCCGCAGCTTCGGGGCGCCGGTCATGGTGCCGGCCGGGAAGGTCGCGCAGATCGCCGCCCACACGTCGGCGTCGTCGGCGAGCTGGCCCGAGACGGTCGAGACCAGGTGGTGCACGTACGCGAACGGCTCGACGTCGAACATGCTGTCGACGCTGAGCGTCCCCGGCACGCAGACCCGGCCGATGTCGTTGCGGCACAGGTCGACGAGCATGACGTGCTCGGCCCGTTCCTTCTCGCTCGTCGCCAGCTCGACCACCCGCCGTCGGTCGGCTTCGGGGTCGGCGGCGCGGCGGGCCGTTCCGGCGATCGGACGCATCGAGAGGCGGCCGTCCTCGATGCGCAGAAACAGCTCCGGGCTGGCCCCGATGACGGTCCGTCCGGCCCACGGGGTGAGGTACATGTACGGCGACGGGTTGCGGTGACGCAGTCGCCGGTAGACCTCCAACGGTGTCAGCGTCGTCTCCACGTCGATCCGGTGGCCGATCTGGATCTGGTAGCTGTCCCCGACCTCGATGTGCCGCAGGCACTGCTTCACCCGGGCGGCGAACGTCTCCTCGTCGACGGTGTCCCGGACCAGACGCGGTGGCGGGGCGGCCGGCACGTGCGGGTGCGGGGCGGTCGGTCGCACGGGCAGCTCGGGCAGACGGGCGGCGTCGTCCGGGGGCAGGTGCGGCCCGCTGGCGTCGAGCCGCCGGACCGTGCCGGCGCGTAGATCCCACCAGACGGTGTGCCGGAACAGCGCGAGCGTGCAGCGGGGAACGTCGTCGACCACCCGCTCGGTACCGAGTTCGTCCATGTCCCGCGCGGCCTCGTACGCCAGGGTGGTGAGGAATCCGAAGGCGAAGGTGTCGGTGGGGACGGTCGTGCGCACGGCGAACGCGCGCTGTGCCGCCCGGACGGCGGCCCACACCTCGGTCGGTCCGGCGACGGGCCAGACTCGCGCCGTGGTGGCCCGCCGGCCCGGTTCGCCCAGGACGGCGGTGAACACGGCGGCCAGGGCGTCACCCAGCGGACCGTCGGCGGCCAGCTCGAGGCGGTCGGCGATGAGTCGCACCTCGGCGAGGAGACCCCAACCGACGGCTGCGGCATATCGGTCCCGAACAGGACCGTCCAGGCTTTCGAACAGATACAGGTCGTCGTGGGAAAGACTGTCGGCGAGTGCGGTGTAGAGCGACAACGGATCGATCGACGGCAGTGTGACAGATGTCACTTCCACCGGAATTGAGTCCATAAATGCGGTACGTGTATCGGTCGACGAATGTGCTCGGATCGACCACGCGGCGGGTTCGGTTGACAATAGGGACACTTGCGGAACCCCCTCTGAACAGCCCGATTCCGCACCACCGTTGGCGCTGGTCCCGCCGACGACGCGGCAGGTCGGACCCTTCCCCCAGGCGAAAGGACTTCGCACGACCACCCCGGCGCCGGCGGCGGGGCGTCCACATTGGACACGCTCGGAACATACGCCCTGATTCGCCGGCCACCGGGCGGTTGTGCACCCGACCAACACTTTCCACAGGCACGGATCACGCTGTCCATACCACTTCGACGATCTCGGAGCGGACCACTTGTCCCTTAATCTAAGCCTGTCAATAGACGGGCAATCGCGTGGAACGCTGGCAGTGCAGCTCCGTAACGCATTCCGTACGCAGATCGAGGAGGGCGCGCTGCGCCCCGGCACCCGGGTGCCGTCGAGCCGGCAGCTCGCCGCCGACCTCGGCGTGTCCCGCAGTGTGGTCGTCGAGGCGTACGGACAACTCTGCGCCGAGGGGTACCTCGTCTCCCAGCACGGCTCGGGCACCTCGGTGGCGGCGGCGGCCCGCGCCGACGTCGCCTCGGCGCTCACCCCGGACGACCACCCGCCCGCCCCGGCGGTCTGCGACCTGCGCACCGGCAGCCCGCACGACTCGACGTTCCCCCGCCAGGACTGGATCCGGGCGGTCAGCGCGGTGGTCACCTCGGCCGGCCGTCGCGAGCTGGGCTACGCCCCGCCGTCCGGGCTGCCGGTCGTACGGCACACCCTCGCCGGCTACCTGGGCCGGGTGCGTGGGGTACGGACCCGGCCGGAGCGCCTCATGGTCACGTCCGGCTTCGCGCAGGGGCTCGCGCTGCTCTGCCGCGTGCTGCGCGACCGTGGCCACGACACGCTCGGGGTGGAGGATCCGGGGCACCCGGGCGAGTGGGAGTTCGTCGCCGAGGCCGGCCTGCGTCCGGTGGGCATCCCGGTGGACTCCGACGGCATCCGGGTGGACGCGCTGGACGCGAGCGGCGTCCGTGCCGTGCTGATCACCCCGGCCAGCCAGTTCCCGACCGGGGTCACGCTCACCGCACGACGCCGGGCACAGCTCGTGGCCTGGGCGAAGAAAGTCGACGGCTACGTCATCGAGGACGACTTCGACGCCGCCCTCGTCGCCCCGGCGCACCGGCTGCCGGCGGTGCAGAGCCTCGCGCCCGACCGGGTGGTCTACGCCGGCAGCGCCAGCAAGGTCCTCACGCCGGCGCTGCGCCTCGGCTGGCTGGCCATCCCCGCCGACCTGACCGCGGCGGTCGAGCGGATCCGGGCCAGCTGGGACATCGGCTGCTCCGGCCTGGAACAGCTCGCCTTCGCCCGGTTGATCGACACCGGCGCCTTCGACCGACACCTGCGCCGACTCGGCGCGGACGTGCAGAAGCGCCGTCAGGCGGTCCGCGACTTCGTCGCCGGGCACCTGCCCGACGTCACCCTGCTCGGCGCGAACGGCGGACTCCAGGCGTACCTGCTGCTGCCGGCCAGGTACGCGGAGGAGGCCGTGGTCCACGCGGCCCGGCGTCGCTCGGTGCTGGTCCGCGGTGGCCGCTTCTACGCCCTACGGCCGGACGACCGCCCGCCGGCGCTGGTGCTCGGCTACGCCGGGGTACGCGGCCCGGAGTTGGGACGCGGCCTGACCGCTCTGGGCGCGGCGTACCGGGAGACGACCGGTCGCGGTTGATCAGTCGGCCGGCCGGCCCGGTTCGGCTCGCGCACCATGAACACGTCGATCGGATCCTCGGTTTCGAGCGTGAATCCGTGCCGCTCGTACAGCCGCCGGGCCGCGCTGCCGCGCAGCACGTTCAACCGGACGCGGACGCCGTCGCGGTCGCACCGCTCGAGCAGCGAGCGCAGCACGGCGGCGCCGATGCCGACGCCCTGCGTGGGCGGCGTCAGGTAGAAGTGCTCCAGCCAATGGGCGTCCTCGCCCGGCCGCAGGGACACGCACCCGGCGAACGCGCCGTCTACCTCGATCAGCCAGGTGTGTGCCGGCGAGAACCCGTCCCGCAGTCGTTGCCGGACCCGCTGCGCGTCGTACCGCCCGAGCCGTTCCAGATCCGGCCGCAGCACCACGGACCGCAACTCGGCCACCGCCTCGACGTCCGCCGTCAGCGCCGGCCGCAGCGCCCAGTCCCGCACGACCGCAAGGCTACGCGGGCGCGTTCCGGCTCTCGCGTCGAGCCGTCGGCGTACGCGGTCAGGTGGCCCGGACCGCCTCGATGATCGTCTCGGCGATCTCGCTCGCGGCCTGCGGGGCCGCCGCCATCGCGTGCGAACCGCCCGCCACCTCGCGTTGGCCGCGCGGGGCGGCCCGCTCGGCCATGAACCGGTGTACGGCGACCGGGATGTTCTTGTCGGCGTCGCCGAACACGAACCAGCTCGGCAGGGACCGCCAGGCGGGTTCGCCGGTGAGCCCGTCGCCCAGGGCCTGCTCGGTGATGGGCCGCTGGGTGCGGGCCATCAGCGCGGCGAGGTCGTCCGACGCGTCGGCGCAGAACTGGGCGTGGTACGCGTCCTGGCCGATCGCCACCTCGTTGCCGCCGGTCGACACCGGGTACTGCACCAGCGTGTCGGCGAGCGTGCTGCCGGGGAACTTTCCCGACAGCGACAACGCCGACTCGCCGGTGTCCGGCGCGAACGCGTTGACGTACACGAGAGCCCGCACCGACGTGTCGCCCGCCGCGGCCTGCGTGATCACCATGCCGCCGTACGAGTGGCCGACGAGCACGACGGGCCCGCCGATCCCCCGTGCCACGTCCCGCACGTACGCGGCGTCGCCCGCGACGCTGCGCAGCGGGTTGGCGGCGGCCACGACGTTGTACGCGGCACCCAGCCGCTCGATCACGCCGTTCCAGCTGGCCGACTCGGCGAACGCGCCGTGCACCAGGACGACGGTGGGCTCCGCATCGGGCATGACAGGCGCTCCCTCGCTCGTGACACTGCTTTCCACCGGCCGTGTCGGTGCGCCTGAGTACCCGCCAGGCGATGGTGAAACCTCCGTTGCGACCGACCGCGTCACCCGCCGTCGCGGGTGGTGGTCGGTGCTGCGCGGTGGCCCGGGAACTACCGGAAGACCTTGACACTCGTCGATGTTAGCGCCAACACTGAGGCCGTTACCTGGGCGCAACACTCCCGTCACACGTTCCTGCACACGGGCGTTCGCGCCCTCGACGTGCCGCAGGTCGGCCGCCGAGGGCCGCGTCGACCAGCGCGGTACCCACAGCTCACGGAGGACAGATGCCGCTGCCACTCGACCGGAGGACCGCCGGTCCGGGCGTCCCCCGCCGCCGCTCGATGCTGGCCGCGCTGCTGGTGGTGCTCGCCGTGTCGGTCGGGCTGCCCGTGGCGGGGCCCGCGCAGGCCGCGCCCGCCGTGAACTACACCAACCCGCTGGTCAACCAGCGGGCCGACCCGCACATCTTCCGGCACACCGACGGCTACTACTACCTGACCGCGACCGTGCCGCAGTACGACCGGATCGTCCTGCGCCGCGCGACCACCCTGCAGGGTCTGGCGACGGCGGCGGAGACCACGATCTGGAGCCGGCACACCAGCGGAGAGATGGGCGCCCACATCTGGGCCCCGGAGATCCACTTCATCAACGACCGCTGGTACGTCTACTTCGCCGCCGGCCGGACCGACGACGTGTGGCGCATCCGGATGTACGTGCTGGAGACCGCCAACGCGAACCCGCTCACCGGAGGGTGGACCGAACGCGGCCGGATCACGACGCCCTGGGACACCTTCAGCCTGGACGCCTCGACCTTCGTGGCCAACGGGGTGCGCTACCTGACCTGGGCGCAGCAGGAGCCGGGCATCTCCACCAACTCGAACGTCTACCTCGCCCGGATGGGCGCCAACCCGTGGCAGATCACGGGCACCGTGACCCGGCTCGTCGTACCGACGTACGCCTGGG
Organism: Micromonospora sp. NPDC049107; assembly: GCF_040648595.1. Classification (NCBI taxonomy): domain Bacteria; kingdom Bacillati; phylum Actinomycetota; class Actinomycetes; order Micromonosporales; family Micromonosporaceae; genus Micromonospora; species Micromonospora sp. NPDC049107. The sequence goes on along the minus strand of NZ_JBEZEC010000006.1, from coordinate 122,240 downwards.
AGACCCGCGGCTACCGGGTCGCCGAGGGACCGGCCGTGATCCAGCGCAACGGACGTCTCTTCCTGACCTACTCGGCCAGCGCCACCGACGCCAACTACTGCCTCGGGATGCTCAGCGCCTCGACCACCGCGAACCTGCTCGACGCGGCCGCCTGGAGCAAGAGCCCCAACCCGGTCTTCGCCACCAGCGCGGCCACCGGCCAGTACGGCCCCGGCCACAACTCGTTCACCGTCTCCGAGGACGGGCAGAGCGACATCCTGGTCTACCACGACCGGAACTACCGCGACATCAGCGGCGACCCCCTCAACGACCCGAACCGGCGGACCCGCCTGCAGAAGCTGTACTGGAACGCCGACGGCACCCCCAACTTCGGCATCCCCGTGCCCGACGGGGCCACCCCGGTCCGGCTGCGGTCGCACGACCTGACGACCAGCTACGTCCGGCACTACGACTACCGGGCACGGGTCGAGCCGAACGTGACCAACCTGGCCGACTCCCAGTTCCGCATCGTCAACGGCCTGGCCGGCGGCGGGAGCGTGTCGTTGGAGTCGACCAACTACCCGGGCTACTACCTGCGCCACTACGGATTCGCCCTGTCCATCGCAGCGAACGACGGGTCGTCGATCTTCGCCAGCGACGCGAGTTTCCAACGCCGGCCCGGCCTGGCCGACAGCGCCGGCATCTCCCTGGAGTCACAGAACTACCCGGGCCGCTTCGTGCGGCACCGCGACGGTCTGCTCTACCTGGAGGCGGTCGGTACGAGCGCCGAGCGAAGCTCCGCCACCTTCCACCTGGAATAGCCCCGGCGGGCGGGCCGCACCGCGCCCGCACGCGCCCTCGACACCGTCGGCCGGTCCGCGCGACCCGTCGACGCCGATTGGAGCACCCGATGAACCGGCGTCCCACCATCGCCATCCTGGCCGGGCTCTGCCTCGCGGTCAGCGCGGCACCCGTTCCCGCCGCCGCCCGAGGATCGGCGACCGCCCAGGCCGACGCGTACGTCAGGCTCGCCGGCCCGCCCGGCACGCCGCCCGGCGCCTGCCCGACGGGGGCCAGCTACGGCTCACCACTGCCGGCCAGTTCGGTGACGGCGCCGCGCATCCAGGGCGGGTTCTCGTTTCTCGAAGGGCCCGTCTGGGTCGCCGACGGCGGCTACCTGCTCTTCTCCGACATGGCCGCCGGCACCGGGCCGTACAACGTGCAGCCGTCCACGATCCGTAGGTTCACGCCGCCGTCGACGTTCGACACGTTCATCTCGAACGCCGGCAGCAACGGCATCGCGCTCAGCGCCGACGGCCAGCAGCTCGTGGCGGCCACCCACGACCAGCGCAACGTGTCCGCGTACCGGCTGAGTGACCGGGCCCGCAGCACCGTCGCGGCGAACTACCAGGGTCGGGCGTTCAACTCGCCCAACGACGTCGCGGTCCGCTCGGACGGCGTCACCTACTTCACCGACCCCAACTTCCAGCGCGGCAACCGCCCGGACCAGATGAACGGGCGTACCAGCGTCTTCCGCGTCGTCAACGGGCAGGTGTCGCTGGTGGACGACCAACTGCGTCAGCCCAACGGCATCTCGCTCTCACCGGACGGAAGCACGCTGTACGTGGGCGCCTACTCCGAGAACAAGATCTACAAGTACGCCGTCCAGCCCGATGGCAGCACCGGCGCGCGGAGCGTCTTCGTGAACTACATCGGCGGCCCGGACGGCGGCACGATCGACTGCGCCGGCAACGTGTACTGGACCTCCGGCGGAGACTCCCTCGTCCACGTCTACTCCCCCGCGGGCGTCCAGTTGGGCACGATCCGGCCCGGCTTCACCGGCACGACCAACGTCGCCTTCGGTGGCTCCGACCGGCAGACCCTGTTCATCACCTCGGGTCCACGGAACGACTCCGGCCTGTACAGCGTCCGGCTCAACGTTCCGGGCTACCCGTACTGACGAGAAGGACCGGCACGACCTGGGCGGGCCGTGGGAGGAATCCCCCGTTGTGCTCCTCGCGGAGCGGATTCCTCCCCGCTTCCCCCCAGGTTCGGCCCGGACGGCCCTGATCGGGCCCGTCGCGCAACAGGCGTTGAGCACAACGGGTTCACGCTCAACGGGTGTTGCTCCGAACAGGAGCGAGCTTACGCTCACGTTCCGTGTGCCTGTCAACGTCTGTTTCGCGGCGGGGCACATCTGCGACACTGTCGTTCAGGTCGCCGGAGGGTGAAGAGCATGGTGGACGTTCGGCGGACGGAGCGGGAGTTGCCGCCCCTCGACACGTTGGCAGCACGGCTGGAGTATCTGTTCGACAAGATCCGTCCCACGCCTGACGAGCTCGGCGACTCCGACGAGCCCGGGCGCAGGTACACCAATCGGGAGATCGCCGACAAGATCAACGAAGCGGCGGCCGAGACGGGCGTGACGATCAGCGCCGCCTACATCGGCGAGCTGCGTCGTGGCGTGGCGAGCGATCCCCGTACCTCGCACGTACGCGCCCTGGCCGCCGCCTTCGGTGTCAACTCGGGCTACTTCGTGGACGACGCGGCGGCACGACGAATCCAGGACCAGATCACGTTGCTCAGCGAGCTGCGGCGGATGGACGTCAAACGGGTGGCGCTGCGGCAGGTGCTCGCCGACAACGGCCTCTCCGCGACCGACACGCGGCTCGTCGAACAGATGGTGGCCCGGCTACGGGCCGTGGCAGAGGGCACCGGCACGACCGCGTCCGACGATCGTCGGTAGCGGGTGGCCGTGCAGATCCTGCGGTGGGAGCACACCGACGAGTGGGGGAACACCGACGTGAGGTTGCATCGCCTACGCCGACGCTGCGAACGCATCGTCGCCGAGCTGGAGATGCCGGACCCCTTCGACGTCCGGAGGCTGTGCGACGTCCTCGGTGAGCGGCGCGGCCGGCCCATTCACCTGGTACCGATCGCGCTGCCGGCACAGACGGTGTGCGGGATGTGCGTGCCGACGAACGACTTCGACGCGATCTTCTACGAGCAGGACACCTCGCCACTGCACCAACTGCTGATCATCGGCCACGAGCTGGGTCACCTGCTCGCCGGGCACCAGGCGACCGAGGTGCTGGACGCGGACGCGTCCCGGCTGCTGCTGCCCGACCTCGACCCGCAACTCGTGCGGCGCAGTCTCGGCCGCAGCAACTATGCCGCGGCCGAGGAGCGCGAAGCCGAGATGATCGGCTCGCTGCTGCTGCGGCGGGTCCGCAGCGGGCGCGGTGACGCGGACGAGGCACCTGTCGACGGGCCGGACGCCGAGTTGTACGGCCGGCTGCGGCACTCCCTCGAACACCCCCACTGGTAGCGCGGGAATGGACACCGTCCTCTACACCGTGTGCGCGGCCTCCGGTTGGGTCGCGTTCGTGTACATGGTGCGGTTGCAGCGCCGGCATCCGAGCCGGGCCCGCCGCGCGATCTGCGCGGGCCTCGGTGCGTTCGCCGCCGGGATCACGGTCGCCATCCCGCCCGTCGCGAGCGCGATCGACGAGGTGTCGGGCCTGCCCAACCTCGCCAAGGTGATGGCGCACGCCGGCGCCCTGACCATCTCGGCCAACGCCGAGATCATGCTGCTGCACTTCGCGCTGCCCCCGGCGACGGCCGCCGTCCGGGCCCGCCGCTGGGTCTGGGTCACCGCGTGCGCGTTCCTCGTCATGTTCGGCCTGTTCGCCGTCACCCTCACCTACGACGAGCCGGTGCGCCTGACCGTCGAGTACGCGACCGACCCGGTCGTCACCGCCTACCTGCTGATCTTCCTGCTGCTCGGCTTCTTCGCCTACTGCTTCGACATCACCCGGCTGTGCTGGGGTTTCGCGAAGATCTGCGGACGCCCCTGGCTGCGCCGCGGCCTGCGCATCACGGCCGTGGGCGCCGCCGTCGCGCTGCTCTACAGCACCAACAAGATCGTCTACCTCGTCGCCTACTGGGCCGGCTACCGGCCGACCGGCGAGCGGCAGATCGCGGCGGTGCTGGTGACCATCGGCGCGTTGCTCATCACGATCGGCCTCACCATGCCGGCATGGGGACCCACCCTCAAGATCGGCCAACGGTGGGAGGATTTCCACTCCTACCGGCGACTCGAACCGCTCTGGCGGGACCTCGTCGCGGCCCTTCCCGAGCTGGAACTCGACCCCACCCTGCGCCGCCGGTTCGCGGCCCTGCGCGACACCGACTACGCGCTCACCCGTCGGGTCGCCGAGATCCGCGACGGCCGCCTGGCGCTGCGCCCGTACACCGAGGTGGGGGTGACGGCGCTGGCCGAGCGGTTCGCCGCCGGGGCCGGCCTCGGCGCCACCGAGCGGCAGGCGGCGATCGAGGCCGCGCACCTGGCCTGCGCGCTGCGGCGGCATCGGGCCGGGCTGGTGGCCGCGGCCCCGCAGCCCGCCGACGAGCTGCACCGCCCGGACGGTGGCTATGCCGGCGAGGTGGCGTGGCTGACGCTCGTCACCGACGCCTACGCCCGATCACCCGTGGTGGCCCGGACGCTCGCCGCGGCCACCCCGCGACCGACTGCAGGAGACGCGCGCCGATGAGGGGCCGGTACGACAACCTGAGGCGGATCCGCACGCTGGACCCGCAGCGCGACTACCTGGACATCTACCAGACGATGCTGCGCCACGAGTTCCCCTGGGACCTGAAGCTGGGCCTCAACCTGGCGTTCAACAGGTCCTTCTCGGTCCCGGCCATCGCCGCCGTGCACACCACCACCGGCGAGCTGACCGACCGCACCCAGAAGCGCATCGACGACACCGGCCTGCTGATGTACGAGATGGTCCTCAACGGCTTCGACCAGCCCCGGGGCCGTGACGCGCTGCGGCGGGTCAACCAGATCCATCGCCCGTACGACATCGGCAACGACGACTTCCGCTACGTCCTGGGCTGCCTCGTCGTGATTCCGATCCGGTGGCTGCGCGCCTACGGCTGGCGGCAGCCCTGCTGCCACGAGCGGCAGGCCACCTACCTGTTCTACCGGGAGCTCGGCCGGCGGATGGGCATCACCGACATCCCCGGGTCGTTCGAGGAGTTCGAGACCTGGTTCGACGCCCACGACGCCGCCCACCTGCTGCCCAACGAGGACGCGGCGGCCATCGAGCGGGCCACCCGCATGCTGATGCTCGCCCGCCTCCCCCGCCCGCTCGCGCCACTGGGGAACGCGCTGGTCAGCGCCATGTACGACGAACCGCTGCGGCGCGCGACACGGGTCGACACACCGCCGTGGCCGGTCCGGGTCGGCCTGCGCCTCGCGTTGCGGACGCGCGCGCGGTGGCAGCGGTGGTTCGGGGCGCCCCGGGCCACGCCGCTGTTCGCCGACGGCATCAGGGCTCGGACCTACCCCCAGGGTTACGAGATCAGCCAGCTCGGCCCGCACTGATCAGCGGCTGGTTGGCGCCGGGGCCGCCAGGGTCGGGAACCGCTTGACGTGGCGGCCACCGTAACGGATGGTCAGATATCGGCAACCTTCTATGATTCGAGGAGGACCGATGAAGGCAATCGCCACCACCGCCGCAGCCCTGCTGCTCCTGGTCACGGGCGGCGCATCCGCCGCACGAGACGCATCCGACGCACCACCGGCACCCGCCGCGCCCTGCGCCGGGCAGGTGCACCCCAACCCGTCGTTCGAGCGCGGCGCCAACGGCTGGACGGCCGGCCCGCGCATGGTCGTGCTCGGCGACGAGACCCGGCCGGCACACACCGGTCGCGCGTACGCCACCTTCGCCGGCCTGGACGTGACGCGTAGCGACCTGCTGCGCACGACCGTCACCGTGCCGGCCAACTGCGACCTGACGGTTCGTTTCTGGGTCCGCACCATCACCACGGAAACCACCCGCGGTGACTACCTGAACGTCGGGCTGGCGGTCACCGGCATTCCGCCGAAGACGAGGTTCTCGCTGGCCTTCGACGGCGGGGCGCAGTGGCGGGAGTACGTCATGTCGAGCGGGACGGCGGCGGTCGAGCGCACCGCGACGGCGAGTTTCCTGAGCAGCGAGACGGCCGGCAACGGCGTCACGGCCTTCGACGTCGACGACGTGACGTTCACTTTGAGCTGACGACACCGGGCGGGCGGTCGACTCGACCGCCCGCCTCCGCGGCGCTCGCCCTCGCGCCGTCGTCGCGGCACGGTCGAGGCTTACCGTCACGCCTCGAAGTCGCGGCCGCCGGGCGTCTCCCGCCCGCCCGACCGGGTGGTCACCTGCGGCGCGGACCGCCGGCTGCCGAGTGCGTCGAGGACCGCGACCAGGGCCAGCACCCCGGCCACCGCACACAGGCCGACCATCGGCGGCCACCGGATCAACAGCGGCGTGCCCAGCAGCAGGATCACCAGTCCGATCAGCCGTGATCGGGAGACCCGGGCGAACACCTCGTACTCCAACCGCAACCGCGCGACGAGGAAGAGCGCCGGCCCGCCCACCACGAACAGCAGCCACATCGGCCGGGGCGCGCCGAACGGGTCGTCGATCACCAGTTCGTAGCTGACCGAGGTGAGGAGCACACTGAGCACGATGAGCAGGTGCGTCCGCTCCGACGCCGTACCGAGGCGAGCGGGCTGACCCGCCCCACCCAGCGCCTCGGTCAGCAGCAGCCCGGCGCGGTGGAAGTAGATCCGCCAGATCAGCGCGCTGGTGACGAACGCGACCGTGAAGGCGGCCGCTCGACCCGCGGAGTAGTCCTGGCCGCTGAACACCACGCCGATCACCAGGATCGACTCGCCGAGCGCGATGAGGAACATCTGCTGGTAACGGTCGGCGAGATGCGTACCGGCGATCCGCCAGTGCGCCACCGCCGCGGAGCCCAGGCGCGGCAGCGGCCACCCCAGGAACCAGGCGAGGTAGTCGACGCCGACGGCGATGGCCCACAGCGGCAGGCGCAGTCGCTCCGGGCCGAGCGCGCCGACCAGCCAGATCGGCGCGCTCAACGCAGCCCACGCGGCGAGCCGGAACGCGACCAGCCGCCGCGGATGGCCCCGCAAGGCGGCCGCGATCACCAGCGGCCGGACCACCATCACCAGCAGGTACGCGACCGCGAACGGGAACGCCCGCTCCTCCATCGCCCGGGGCAGCGTGACCGCCATGACCAGGCCGGCGAACATGGTGCCGACCACGACGGCCTGGATGATCGCGATCTCCGGCTCGTAGCGGCTGGTGATCCAGGTGGTGTGCGACCAGACCAGCCAGAGCGCCAGGAACAGCAGCAGGGTACGAACGAGCCCGTTGACGAGCTCCCACCCCGCGTCGCCGTCCAGCTCGACGAAGCGCTGCGAGACCCGCGTGAGCGCCACCACGAAGGCGAGGTCGAAGAAGAGCTCCAGGAACGTGGCGCGGCCAGCGCTGTCCGGAGGACGCAGGAGGTCCGCACCCCGTTTCCCCGACATCGTCCCCCTCCGTCCGCCCTCGTCGCACCAACGAGCGGCCCGCCGAGAGGGATGTGCCGTCGGGGGTACGCGACAGGGTGGTTGACCGTCATTTCCGCGTAACTCGGCACATACCCCCCTTAGGTTCGATGCGCAGGACGCGGCCGAACCGGGGAGAGACGTGGACAGCTATCCGGCGATCGAAGATCACGGACTCATTGGTGACCTGCAGACCGCCGCGCTGGTCACCTGCGACGGCACCGTCGACTGGTTCTGCGCGCCGCGCTTCGACTCGCCGAGCATCTTCGCCGCACTGCTCGACAAGGACAAGGGCGGCTACTTCCGGATCGCGCCGGACGACGTCCGGTACGTCACCAAGCAGCTCTACCTGCCCGGCACCCCCATCCTGATCACCCGCTTCATCAGCGCCGACGGGGTGGCCGAGGTGATGGACTTCATGCCGGTCACCGGCGAGCGGGTCACCGACGCGCACCGCCTGGTCCGGATCGTCACCATGGTCCGCGGCAGCATGCGCTTCCGGGTGGAGTGCCGGCCACGGTTCGACTACGCCCGCCAGGAGCACCAGATCGAGCGCCACCACAACGGCTACGTCTTTCGCAGCCGGTCGGCGACGCTGACGTTCAACCCGGTCGACCCGGTACGGCGGCTGATCTCCGAACACGGCGACGTCCACCTCGAGGGCGGCGACCTCGTCGCGTACGGCACCCTGAACGAGGGCGACACCGGCGGCGTGGTCCTGGAGACGGGCGGCACCGAACCACGGATCTTTCCGCCGGAGGAGATCCAGGGCATGTTCGAGTGGACCCGGGACTACTGGCGTCGCTGGCTGGAACGCTCCAGCTACACCGGCCGCTGGCGGGAGATGGTCGAGCGCTCCGCCATCACGCTGAAGCTCATGACGTACGCGCCGACCGGCGCGATGATCGCCGCGCCCACCGCCGCGCTGCCCGAGCTGGTCGGCGGCAGCCGCAACTGGGACTACCGCTACACCTGGGTACGCGACACGTCGTTCTCGGTGCACGCGCTGCTCGGCCTCGGCTTCACCGAGGAGGTCAGCCGCTACATGGACTGGCTGGACGAGCGCATCCGCACGGCCAGCGAGCACCAGGACCCACTGAAGATCATGTACCGGGTGGACGGCTCCTCCGACCTGCACGAGGAGGTGCTCGACCACCTGGAGGGCTACCGCGGCTCCCGGCCGGTGCGCATCGGCAACGGCGCCGCCGACCAACTCCAGCTCGACATCCACGGCGAGGCGCTCTACGCCATGCACCTCGCCGACGAGCAGGGCATCCGCGTCTCACACCAGGTGTGGAAGAGCACCGTCCGGCTCGTCGACTGGCTCTGTCACAACTGGGACCAGCGCGACGCCGGCATCTGGGAGAGCCGGCACCACCCCCGTAACTACACGTTCGGGCGGGTGATGTCCTGGGTGGCGCTGGACCGGGCCATCCGCCTGGCCAACCGCACCGGCCGCCCCGGCGACCTGACCTGCTGGACCGAACAGCGCAACCGCATCTACAACCAGGTCATGGCCCGCGGGTACCACCCCGAACGCGGCAGTTTCGTGCAGGCGTACGACGAGAACGTGCTCGATGCCGCGCTGCTGGCCATGCCGGCGGTCGGGTTCGTCACGCCGAGCGACCCGCTGTGGCTGTCCACCCTGGACGCGATCGAACGCGAACTCGTCTCCGACAGCCTCGTCCACCGGTACGACCCGGTCCACTCCCCCGACGGACTGCCCGGCCACGAGGGCACCTTCAACATGTGCACCTTCTGGTACGTCGAGGCGCTGGCCCGGTCCGGCCGCCTCGACGACGCCCGACTCACGTTCGAGAAGATGTTCACCTTCAGCAACCACCTCGGCCTCTACGCCGAGGAGATCGCCGCGACCGGTGAGCAGATCGGCAACTACCCACAGGCCTTCAGCCACCTGTCGCTGATCAACACGGCGCTGACCCTCAACAGCCTGCTCGACGCCGAGGCCGACGCCCGTCGCCGCCGCTAGCGCCGCGTCACGGTGGTTGACCGGACGGGTGCTCAGGCGGTCTCCGCGGCGTCCGGCAGCCGGCTGGTCCGGCGGCGGGCCGAGATCGCGGTGGCCACCCGGACGAACGCGGCGACCGCGAGCGAGTGCGAGTTCTGCGACCACGCCACCGAGAAGGCGGCCTCCGGCGCGTCGTCGACGGGCCGCCAGGTGAGCTGCGGCCTGGCGTTGCGCTCGGCGAGCGAGACCGGGAGCAGGGCGAGCATCCGCCCGAGTTCGATCTGACGCAGCATCTGCACCATGTCCCCGAACGGTGGCGGTTGCTCGCCGCGTCGTACGTAGACGTGGGCGCCGGAAACAGTCCGTTGATGCCCGGTCTCGATGTCGGCCATCCGCAGCCGGGGCCGTCCGGCGAGCGGATGCCCGGCCGGTAGCGCCAGCACCTGCGGCTCACACAGCAGCGGCTCGACGTCCAGACCATCGGCATCGAACGGCTCGATGACGATCGCCACGTCGGCCTCGCCCGCACGCAGCAGGGCCGGCTGCTCGCGCCAGCCGGTGAACATGACCTCGATCGGCACGGCGGCGTGCTCCGCCTGGTACGCCGCGAGCACGTCCTCGAGCAGGCCGCCCTCGACGTCGGCCTTCACCGCGACCACCAGCTTGCCGCCGGGCACACCCGCGGCTCGCCGGGAGCGTCGGGTGGCGGCGTCGAGCGCGACGAGCGCTGCCCGCGCGTCGGCGAGAAGCACCGCGCCCACGTCGGTGAGCGCGACGCTTCGGGTGGTGCGGTCGAGCAGACGGACGCCGAGGTCCGCCTCGAGCCCGGAGATCGCGCGCGACAGGGCCGGCGCGGCGATGCCGAGCCGCTCGGCGGCCCGGCTGAAGTTGAGCTCCTCGGCGACGGCCACGAAGTAACGCAGCGGCCGGGACTCCACGGGATTCATACCCTGAGGATAATAATGCCGCCCGAACTGGTCCTTCTCGCCCGCGAGCACCCGCGCGACGATGGGAGCCATGATCGTCATCACGACTCCCACGGGCACGATCGGCGCCGCTGTCGCCGAGTCCCTGCGCGCCGCCGGCGCACCGCTGCGCCTGATCGCCCGCGACCCCTCCCGCCTGCCCGAGCCCCTTCGCGAGCACGCCGACGTGATCGTCGGCTCCCACGCCGACCCCGCCGTGCTCACGACCGCGCTGACCGACGCCACGGCGCTCTTCGTGCTCGTACCACCGAACTTCGGCGCCCCGGACGTCACCGAGCACTACCTCGGCTTCGCGCGCCCCATCGCGGAGGCGGTACGTGCGCACGCCGTACCCCGCGTCGTGGCCGTCTCCTCGCTCGGCCGCGGATTCGACGGCCCGGCCGGACTGCTCTCGGCGGCCTGGGCGATGGACGACACGCTGGAGTCCAGCGGCGCCGCCTACCGTTCGCTACAGGCGGCGTTCTTCATGGAGAACCTGCTGCACCAGGTCGACCTGATCAGCGGCCAGGGGATGTTCGTGCTCACCGCCGACCCCGACGCGCCGCTCGCGGCGGTAGCCACCGCCGACATCGCCCGCACGGCCACCGGCCTGCTCGCCGACACCACCTGGACGGGCCACCAGGACGTACCCGTGCGCGAACCCGTCGACCACACCCCGCGCGAGATGGCGCAGATCATCTCCGAGACCCTCGGCCGGCCGGTCACCTACCAGCAGGCCACCCTCGCCGACTATCGCGCCCGGTACGCGTCGTCCGGAGCGAGCCCGGCCGTCGTCGACGCCATGATCGAGATGGCCGAGGCGCAGACGGCGGGTGTCTACCCACCCGCCCGCGAGGAAGGCGTCGGCACGACGTTCCGCCACTGGTGCGAATCGGTGCTCGCCCCGGCCGTCGGCTGACCGGCACCGGCGGCCCGGTTCCCTTGCTCACGATGATTGATCGTTGGACGAGGGCTGGCGACCAAACTGCGGCAGATCCGGGTGGATACACTTTCGGGCGCTTCGAGACCGTGTCCGTTCGGAACTGGGGACGCGTCCTCCACGATCATGAAACGCGAGCGGAATGACCAGCAACGGGATCGTCCTGCTCTCGGGCCCTCCGTGCTCGGGCAAGACCACGGCCGGGGCGGTCCTGGCCGCCGGGCGGTCCTGGCCGGGTCGCGGTCGGATCCACCTGCAGGTCGACACCCTCTTCGACCTCCTGTTTCCGGGATCCGATCGAAATCGTGACGATCGCCTGCGCGCCTACGACGCCGCGCATCTCCTCGCCCGCATGTTCGTGGATCAGGGAGAGACGGTCGTCCTCGAGTGCACCTACGCTCGGCGTGACCAGCGTGCCAGTCTCCGCAAAGCGTTGGCCGGCTCCTCCGCATCGCTCTGGGTCGTCGAGTTCTTCGTGACGCCCGACGAGGCCGTGAGCCGATTCCGGGACCGTCATCAGGCCACGGATCTCGACGAAGCGCTCGTTCGCGAGCGGGCCGATGCGTTCCCGTACTTCGACGAGGCCCTCCGCCTGGAGTCATCCGCCGAGACCCCCGAGGAACACGCCCAGCGCATCATCACGTGGCTGCAACAGGGTCCTCGGCCGGTGGACCAGGAGGCGTGGACCCGGGCTGGAAGATCCTGGAACTGAGGCCGTACTTCCATCGGACCGGCACCGGTCCGGTCCGAGGTCTGCGTCCTGGGTCTGCTCGTCGGTCTGTTCGGCATCGCCCTGCTCGTGCTCGGAACGCAGGCCCACGACCTGTTCCCCGGCGGTCCCGCCCGGTGTGCGAGAGACGCCGGTGTCAACGAGGCCTGCGCGGCGTCCTTCCGCCGGCTCGACGAGGGGTACGGCTACGTCGAGAACCTCCTGGCGGCCTTCTACCTGGTCCCCGTCGTCATCGGCGCGTTCCTCGGCGCGCCGCTGCTCGCGCGTGAGCTGGAGGACGGCACCTGGCAGCTCGCCTGGACGCAGGCCGTGCCGCGGATGCGCTGGCTGGCGGCCAAACTCGTGGCGCTGGCCGGCGTCACCGTCACGCTCACCGGGATGTTCACGGCTGCTCACCTGGTTCCGTCAGCCGTTCGACGCGTGGGAAGGGCGGTTCCAGTAGGACGCCTTCGACCTGGAAGGGCTTGTTCCGGTGGCGTACGCGCTGTTCGCGTTCGGCGTCGCCACCGCCGCCGGGGCGATCCTGCGCCGCAGCCTGCCCGCGTTCGGCGTCGCGCTCGGGGCGTTCCTCGCCGCCCGGATGACGGTGGCGCTGTTGGCCCGTCCCGCGTACGCCACCCCGCTCACCACCATGACGCCGGTCCCCGTCGGCGGTTCGAAGGCGGGGCAACGGGCCGCGCCCGGGTTCGCCGACTGGGTGGTCGAGCGCGGCTACGGGGACGCCACCGGGCGCAGGCTGAGCTCGACCGAGTACCACGAGCTGGAGGACGCAGCCAACCAGGCCGGCACCAACCTCAACCAGTTCCTGCACGCGCGGGGCATCCAGCAGTTCGGGGTCTACCACCCGGCGGACCGGTTCTGGACGTTCCAGCTCATCGAGGCCGCGCTGTTCGTCGCGGTCGCGGGGGTCCTGATCGGTGTGGTGGTGTGGCGGGTACGGCGTCGCATGATCTAGTGCCTGACCCCTTCACCGGCGACCACCGGTCAGGGGTGCATGTCGGCGCCTTTCAACACCCTGTCCACCGCGTTGCGCGGACCGTAGACCGCCAGCCCGACGAGGTCGAGCTTCTCGGTGGGTACCGCCGCACGGCGGACCGGTTGTCCCGGTCGTGGGCCGTGCCGAACAACTCGGCCGTGAACACCGACATGGGCAGGTCGCGGCTCAGGGCCCGCTGGTGCGCCAACCGCAACACATCCCGGTCGCCCTGAAAGACCAGGACGGGCTGGCGGAACATGGGCAGGTACTGCGCGCCGTCCGCGTCCTCGTACGGCTCGCCGATCACCTCGGGCACCACCGTGCCCACTCCACTGACCAGGAACGCCGTGATGTTCAGGCGCTGCCAGGGAAGCACGTCGTCGCGGAGTAGCACGGCAATCTTGGTGTCGAAGCGCACGGGCGCTGGTTCAGGCTGCATGGCTCGATCATGTGGCCTGGGCATCTCAGGGGTCTTGTACGAAGTTGACGTGACTCCTCGGCACGGGCAAGGACGGCACTTCCCGGCAGCTACGTCGACGCCGCGGCGAGCCCAGCCGTGCGAGCGAAGACCCCCGGGCTGACGCCGAGGATCCGCTTGAAGTGGCGGGCCAGATGCGGCTGATCGTAGAAGCCGCTGCTCGTGGCGACCCGGTCCAGGGGGTGCCCGTCCAGAATCAGGCGTCGCGCCTCGTCGACCCGCCGGGAGGTCAGGTAGCGGTGCGGCGACATGCCGAACTCGCGGCTGAACGCCCGAACCAGGTACGAGGGGTCGAAGTGCAGCAGCCGACCGGCCTCGTACAGCGAGACCCCGTCGGCAATGTGCTGCTCGATCAGGTCGCGAAGCAGGTAGGCCGCCCTGGGATCGGCGTCCGGCATGACGATCCGCTCCCCCAGGCGGGCGCGCACACTGTCGGTGAGCAGAGTCAGCAGCGTCTCGGCCCGCAATTCGTCCCCGGGTTGCAGAAGAGCGCCGTGCAATGCCGAGATGGCGTCGCGCAGCCAGGGATCGGGGAAGCTGGAGATGCCGACCGATCGACCGGCGAGGTCGGCCGACAGGTGACTGCTCGCGTCAAGGTAGATCACCCGTTTCCGAAAACCCTCCGGACTGGCCGAGCGACCGTTGTGCGGAACGTGCGGAGGCAGGAGGGTTACCAGCTCACCGAAGGCGTAGCGCTCGTGCCGGTGCAGGTCGTAGCGCACCGCGCCCTCGTCGACGATGAGGAGCGTCCAGGTGTCGTGAGCGTGCATCGGATAGGCATGATCGGTGAAATGGGCGTGTAGCACCTCGGTGACGCCCGACAGTTTCGGCCGCCACGCCTGCACCTCCGTGGCGGGTTGCACGTCCGGTGACACGAGAGCATCCTTCCCGCCCCGGCCGGGAATCTCCACCTTGAACGTCTCATTCCGCCGGTACGGCGATCAGCTCTGTTGGTAGTTCACCGCGGCGAACCCACAGGGCTGGTGCAGGTGCAGGTAGTAGGCGCCCTCGCCGTACTCGTCCAGGTCCGCGCCGCCGACCAGGCCCAGGTAGTCCATCGGTTGACCGCACCCGGGGCAGTCCGCGTGCTCGGCGTCCTGGATCCAGTCGGGCCGCCCGCCCAGCGTCGAGCCGCCCTGGTCCCACGCGCTCGCCTGGTAGGGGGTCGACCTCGCCGGGCCCAGAACCGGCGCCAGCGCCGGCGGGTCCTCCGGTTGAGCATCACCGAGGTAGCTCGGGCGGGTGTTGCCGGTCCACCAGGTGCTGTCGCCGGCCGAGGTGACCTGGCTGTACAGGGTGGCGTAGCAGGCGCAGAACTGGCAGGTCTCGATCACCAGCCGGCCGGACCAGCCGGTGTGCGCCATCGCGTCCCGGACAGCAGGCTCCGCCGTGTCGAGGTCCGCGGCGATCCACCGTGGCGACGCACACCACGGGCAGGTGGGACCGTCCGCACGTCGCGGTGCGTCGCGCATGACCCACTGGTACGCGGTGGTCCCGCAGAGATCCCGGCGGCCGCCGTCCACGTCGACCGTCCAGCCGCCCTCGAGCGCGTAGCTCAGGACGCTGACGTGCAGCTCGTCCGCGCCGGCCGGCGGTCGCGTCGACCAGCGACGCATGGCGCTCTCGGCGAGCGGGTGCGCGGTGTGCGCGAGGATGACGAGCAGATGGTTGAGCCGGTCCGGCGTGCGCCCGCCGTCGATCCGCTCGATGATCCGGCGTACCACGTCGTCGTCCGCCGCCCGGTACACCCTCGCGGGCCACAGCACGTCGGCATCGAGCAGGGCGCCCAGGTACGGGGTCAGGCTCTGCGGGTCGGCGTCGGCGATCACGCACAGCTTCTCGATGGCGTCGTCGTCCTCGGCGGCAGCGCTCCTGATCAATTCTTCGATCACGAGGGCATGCTAGTCAGGGCGCGCCGGAGCGGGACGCGGCCCGGTGTTGATCGGATCATCCACACCTGTTGAACCTCACCCGCCGCCGACGCCTCGGTGGGAGTGCCGGATGAAGTCCAGGCCCATCCGCCCAGCCGTCGTTGCACGTCCGCCACGCCGGGCCGGCCCGCCGTTCGATCTCGGCGGGCCGGTACGGGGTGCGGCGTCAGGGTCCGAAGTTCTCGGGGCCGGCCGGTTCGACGGATGGGCGCTCCTTCGCGCGGTGTGCCCCGGGTTTGCAACCCGCGAAGGGACCCGAAGGGTTGCGGAGCGCGGTCATGGTGGGGCCGAGGTGGTCCCGGTGCCACTCGGAGGGGCCGGTGAGACTGGCCTTTGGGCCGGTCTTGTCCTGCCAGGCCAGCCACAGCCCGTGAAAGTAGGCGACGGCCTCGGTGTGCTCGTGCCAGCGCGGGCACCACGGCGCCCCGGATGTCACCTCCTCGCCGTACACCGGGATCAGGAGCTTCTCCACCCACAGCGACAGCCGTCGCATCTCCTCCAGGTAGGTTGGGCCGTTGAGGTAGAGAATGAAGAACGGCTCGCTCTTCTTCTCGGACGCAGGCGCTTCCCGCGGCGACTGTACGTCGGGAACGTCATCTCGGAGCGACTCGGACTGCCGAGTTTCGCCTGTCACGGATAGTCCTCACAATTCCTCTGCGACAACGCTGAGCGCGACCATCACGAGCCTTGGGCCGCGGCCTTCACCTTCTCCTTACCCTTGCGGCGGTGGAGGCCCGGGTTGTCTTCCCGCCCTCGATCCCGGCCCTCCGCGCTCTGCGACTCCAGGCCGGCGAAACCGTGATGCTGATTGACCCCCGTTTCCTTCTCCTGCTGCGCCCGCGCTCGCTTGTCGAACACGAGTGCCGCGAAGGCACCTCCGGCGGCGATACTGGCGGGAATAGCCGCCAATCGCATCTCGGCCCGATTGAACACGACCTGGTTCGAGTCCCCCGCACCTGGCTGGTAGGCGCGGTACATCTGAGCAGGGATGCCAGCGGTCGCCCCGTACGCGATGGCCTTCGAAAGACCACTCAACGCCCTGTCCCAGTTTGGCTTCTGACCGTTCTGGTACTTCACGAATTCAGCTTTGGCGTTCCACAGCCCGTGCACCACATCCGGAGCGCTTGTCGCGGCAACAGCGGCGACAACGCCCGCAGGGGCCACCAATGCCCTCGCCAGAGCCTCCCCCGTTAATCCCACGGCGGCCCCGAGCAGGGCGGCCTGTTCCCAGGTCGCCCAATGCCTTCGGCCGGCCGCATCGATCCGCACCACACTTGATTGATCGTGACTGCGGCGGTCTGGGGTTTCCGAAATCTGATACTGATCGGAGGGAGCCAACCCTCTGATGCTCGCATCGGAGTCGGCGTTCTGCAGGGAAGGCTGATAAGACCCGGGCTGCGAAGCCATACCCACCCCCAGGCTCGACCCACCGTCCTGCAGGGAAGGCTGATAAGACCCGGGCTCCGGAGCGGGAACCACACCGACCTTGCCATCACCAGTCGACACGATACTGACCGGCCTTCCCTCAAGGGCGGCGATGAAGCCGGCTTCCAGCCCGCGGTACTCGCTGTGGTTCCGATCG
Source organism: Micromonospora sp. NPDC049107 (assembly GCF_040648595.1). NCBI lineage: Bacteria > Bacillati > Actinomycetota > Actinomycetes > Micromonosporales > Micromonosporaceae > Micromonospora > Micromonospora sp. NPDC049107. The sequence goes on along the minus strand of NZ_JBEZEC010000006.1, from coordinate 105,282 downwards.
AGATCCAGGCCCGACCGTTCAGCTACCGGCGAAGTTGGCGAGTTTCCCTCTCCCATGAGCCGGTAGTTGTAGTCGATATTCGGGTAGAAGTCATTTACCGTTCGCCCGTCCGTCTGCGAGAACAGCAACTGCTCCCGAGGGACGGGGTCGATCCGGTAGGGCGTGGGCGCGGCGGCGTACTGCGCGTAACCCTGGGAACCGCTGTCCACATACTGCGAACCGCTGTCCACATACTGCGTGTCAACGCTCAGTCGGTCGTACGAGACGACGTCACCCGACCGGTAGCCAGCCAGATTCGGGTCCGATCCAGCCCCCGGCGACTGAGCGTACTGGGCATAATTGTTCGACCCGGCGGCCGTCGGCGAGTTCCGGCCACTGTAAGCGTTGGCGTAGCTGCCGTCCTGGTTGTAGTAGTCCCACTCATTGTAAAGATCCGACATCTGTTCTTCCTCCTACCATCTGTGGAACCGGATACCCGCTCTACGCGGCACACCTGGCCGGGGTTCATGAGGATCTGGGGTTTTTCCGAGGATCGTCAGTCCGACGGCGCCGCGAATGAGCTGGGGAACTGCTTACGGGTGGCCCGCTCGGTGATCGCGGCCACCTCCTGCTTCGCGGCGGCGGAGATGCGGGCGGCGTCGGGCTCCTTGTACCAGGGGCGCAGCCGGATCACCGCCGGGCGGATGCCGGTGGCCAGCAGCAGCGCGGTCCCCTTCGGCAGGGCGCGGATCCTGTCCGGGGGCAGGATGTTCTCCTGCCGGAACGAGGTGGAGCGCGAGGAACCGTCGCGGCTGCGCGAGACACTGAGCGTGCTCACGTCGTGCTGGCCCACCAGCTTGGAGACCTTCTCCACGAAGTCGGCGTCGTCCAGGCCCGCACCGAGCAGCTTGATCGTGGCGGCGCCCCACAACGCGTCCATCCCCGCATCGCCCCAGACCCGCGACCCCTGCCGGTAGCTCTGCAGCAGCGTCACCACGTTGATCCCCCGCGAGCCGAGGTGCGAGTAGAGGTCGGGCAGGTCGGAGATCCGGCAGACGTTGGCCGCCTCGTCGAGCACCGCCGTCATCGGCGGGTCCAACCGCCCGCCCATCCGCTCCGCGGCGACCACGCCGGCCCGCAGCGTGGCGTCCGCGATGCCGGCGATCACCCCGGCCGCCGAGCCGCCGCCGTCCTTGGAGAGCAGGTAGAGCGTGTCCCGACCGAGTACGTGCAGGTCCGGCAGGAACTCCGGCAGATCCGGGTCGTATGACACCCAGGCGAGGATCTCCGGGTCGAGCAGGCAGGCCACGCACTGGCGCGCGGTCTCATAGATGCCGTCCCGGGTCTCCACCGCGCCGCGCACCGTTCCCTGCAACTGCTCGGCCATCGCGCCCATCCCGGCATCGCGGAGCAGGTCGATCGGCGTACGGTCGGCCGGGTCGGCGAGCCAGCCCAACAGGTCGGAGATGGTGGCCCCGCCCCGAGCCGCGGCGAGGAACAGCGCCGTCAGCGTGTTCTGCGCGGCCGCTATCCAGAAGTCCTTCTTGGTCGTGTCGTCGTTGACCGAGGCCACGAAGTGCCCGGCCAGCCGCCGCGCACCCTCGATCGTCACGCAGACGGCGAGCATGTCCCACCACATCTCGCGGGGTGTGTGCGCGATGCCCTGCGGGTCGAAGGTCCAGACCGTGCCGATCCGCTCCCGCTCGGCCCTGGTCACCGAGTACACGTCGGACTTGTTCGAGGTGAGCAGCACCGCGCCCCGGGCCCGGAGCACCCGGGGAATGGCGATTCCGGTCGACTTACCCGCGCGCGGCGCCATCAGGTCCAGCTCCACGTCCTCATAGGAGGAGCGCAGCTCCGGCCCGTTCGGCATCAGGTCGCCCAGGAGGTTGCCCCGCTCGTCCGGCGGCAGCTCCCGCATGCCCGCCAGCGAGGGCCGCAACTCGCGGGCGCGGGCCGCGATCCCCGCGGGGGCGAGCGACGCCAGCTCGTGCGTACCGGCCAGTCCCTTGCCACGGGCCCGCAGCTCCAGGACCTTGCGGACGCCCAGCGCGGCGGACAGGGCGAGCAGCACGAACGACACCACCATGCCGCTGTAGACGGCGAACGGTGAGACCCCCGGCCAGAGCACCTCGATCCGCCCGGAGACCAGCAGGACGTACGAGTCCAGCGTCACCGGTGGCGGGTGCCAACCGTGCAGGGTCACGACAGCGCCGAGGGTGCCGCCGAACCAGGCCACCAGGAAGATCCCCGCGTTGGCGAGCACCATCACGGTGAAGGCCCAGAAGAAAAGGTCGGCGCCGTGCGGACGGCCACCGGGTGAGCGGCTCACGACGACCACCCCTCGGCGTCGGACACCAACTCGGGACGGATGGCCAGGTTGCCCAGTTCGGCCTCGGCCTCGAAGGCCACCATCCGGGCCGCCGCGCGCTCGGCGGCCTGCTCCTGCGCGTACCCGTTCTGCACCCAGCGCAGGTTCGTGTCGTGCAGCCGCCGCTCGGTCTCGGTGATCGTGACCCGGATCGGGATGCCCGGACGTCCACCGACCTTGATCAGAAAACGGCCGCGACCGGGGGGATCCTCGTTCGAGCCGGTGCTCGCCCAGCCGGGCGGGGACGACCACGACGAGACCAGCTCGATCTCCCGGCGGGACATGCCCACCACCCGACCCAGCTCCTGCATCTCGGCCATCGGCAGGCCGGCGCAGGCGACGATCCCGGCCCGCTCCACGAAGCCGCGCGCCTTCGCCCGGTCCGCGTCGGTGCCCAGCGCCTCGGCGTCCTTGAGGGTATGGGTGATCTTCGCGTCGCCGAGGCCCAGCGAGCGGTTGAGCCGGGTCAGGGCATCGATCCGGTCGACGATCCCGGAGGCGGCCCGCAGCGGACGCCACAGCTCGTCGAGGATGGTGAAGAACCAGCGGCGCGGCGCCAACCCCGCGTCGGCCAGGGCGTGCGAGGCGGCCACCGTACCCAGGCCGTCGGACCAGGCCGCGAGCATCGCCGCCGCGGTGAGCTGGGTGTCCGCCTCACCGATCCGGGAGATGTCGATGCACACGGCCGGGGCGTCCGGGTCGATACGGGTGGAGGTCTCCGAGCCGAAGGTGTCCCCCAGCGCCCCGTCGAGGATGCCCAGCAACGACCGGTGCAGCGGGTCCACCGCGTCCCGGTAGCGGGTGTCCTGCCCCCGATCGAGGGTCACCGCACGGACCCGGTCCGGCCCCTCGTCCAGCACCCGCAGCAGGTCGGGCAGGAGGGGTGCGCGGTTGCTCGGCGTACGGTCCCGCAGGTGACGCAGGCAGGCAGAGAGCACTGCCTGCTCGTGGTCGTCCAACGCCCGGCCCCGCACGATGGTCAGCAGCGCCGCCACCATGTTCAGCACCCGGCCGTGTGTCTCGGCGGCGAGCGCCTTGCCCGCCGGACCGCCGATCCGCTCGGCGGCGATGCCCATCGCCCCCGGGTCCAGCACGTTGATGCCGCCGACCCCGCGTCCGATCGGGATGACCTGGCCACCGAGCGCGCGGACCGTGTCCGCGTAGTCCGGCTTGAGGTCGCCGAGCACCAGCGGAACCACGCCGGTGGCGGCCAGCCCGACCGCCATCCGGTTGATCAGCGTGGACTTTCCCAAGCCCGGCATGCCGAGCATGAACAGCGAGGGGTTCGAGATATAGCGGGCCCGGGTGAACCAGGAGAGCGGATCGCCGCAGACCGTGGCGCCGGTGAAGAGGTGCTGTCCGATCGGTACGCCGGACATCGGCGCACCCGAGCCGGCGGAGAACGGCCACAGGCCGCACGCCTGCACGGTGGTCGCCCGCCACATCGTCGGCGAGTCGAGATAGCCGACCCGGCCTCCACCCCGGCCCGCCCAACCGCGCGTCGACTCCGGCACGGCCGGACGTTTCCTGGGCTTCTGATTCCGGGTCACCGGGGCGCCCTCGGCCAGGTCGCCGGTGACTCCGGTCAGAGCGGTCTGCCCACCCGAGTGGCCGGCCGGCCAGCCGGCGCCGAGGTCGACCGCACGCGTAACGGTCCCGGCAGGGCGCGCTCGGATGTCTGTCACATCGCCTCCTGAAGTTCGTGCGGCAGCAGGGTCTGCTCCCAGGGCAGGATCCCGACGGGGAGCGTGCAACTGAACGCGGCGGCCTGCATACGGTGGGCGGGGCGCATCGCGATCCGGCTGGAACCGGTCATGTTGCGGACCACCACCGCCGCGTCGTCGAGCTGGTCCGGGGTGTCGACGGTGATGGTGAGCATCAACGAGAACTCCACCAGCCCTGCCCCGGTCGCCTCCTCGGCGGCGGCCTGCTCGGCGGCGCGCACCTCGGCGCTGGCGCGGGCCTGCACCATGCCGCGCTTGGATGTCGCCATGAACTGCGCCGTACGTCGGTCCGACTCGACGATCCGGGCGGACGTCGCCGGATCGAGCGGTCGGTAGAGCAGGGCGACCCGCTTGCGGCGGGTTCCGTCGGAGGCGTCCAGCATCGTGCGCAGGACGCTGGCCCGCACCGTGCCCCGGGGCGCGAGCGTCAGCAGCCAGGTCCGGGAGACACCCGAGTCGTGGTGGTACGCGTCGACCGACTCCACCGCCGCGACCGGGCCCGCGTCCTCCCACTCCAGACCGGTGTGGCCGTGCTCGGCCCGTACGTTGAGCACCTCGGCGGCGCAGGCCGGGTCGTAGGCGACCCGGACCATCTCGGCGATCTGCTCGGCGCTCAACGGCTCGGCCACACCGCCGCCCGCGCTGATCAGCCCGGTCAGCAGACTCGGCACCCGGACGGCAAGGTCCGCGACCACGTCCTCGGGGTCGCGTCGTGGCCCACCCGACGCGCCGTAGGTGAGCGTGATGTAGGAGTTCATCTCGGACGAGGCTGACGGATAGTCGCCGACCACCTCCTCCATAACGGCCCGAGCGGCGGCCGGCGCGTCCGGGGCGAGGCGGGGCAGGATCTCGTTCGCCAGCCGGGTTCCCGGGTCCGGGGCGGTCTCGACGATGACCGAGGCGCCCCGCAGGGCCGGCTCGTGGGCGAGCCGGGCCAGCCATTCGCCCCAGAGCGCCACCCAGGTGTCGACCTGGTCCGGGTCGACCAGCGAGCCGCCGTCCGGCTCACACCGCAGCACGATCGTGTAGAGGTTGCGTCCCTTGTGGTGCAGCACTCCGAAGGCGCGGTCGTAGCCGTCGCGGCCCTCCAGCGCGCTCACCCGGGTGAGCAGGCCGGGCGGACGGAACCGACCACCGGGGCGCGCCGACAGCGGGCCCGAGACGTAGAGGTGCTCGCCCCGGGACTTGCGCTGTGACCAACCGATCCGCAGGGATATGAGCTGATACACATTGCGCCCGTCCTGGGTGCGGATCGCCAGGGGCGCCAGCAGGACGACGAAGGGGACGCCGACCACCATCGCCGCCCCGAGCGAAATCATCGACGCGAACAGCACCACGACCAGGCCGCCGAAGACGCCGACCGTACCGACCAGCCCGAGCGGGCCGAGTCCGGCCCGACGCGGTCGCCGCCAGTTGCCGTACGTTGGTTCGACCGCGGCTTCCACCGACATCACCGTGAATCCTTTCGTTCCGGTCTACCTGCCTTGATCAGCGGGGACGCCGCCCGGCGGTGGCCCTTGCGACGCTCGGGCGCCGTCACTGGTTGTGTCCGGCGTTGCCGTCGGCGCCGTCCACGGCGCCCGTCACGATGGCCCTGCCGTGCCGGCCGGCGCGGACCGCCGCGTCGGTGGCGGCCCCGGCGACGGTGCCCGCCGCCCGGACCGCGCTGGCCCCGCTGCTCCCGCTACTGCCCGAAGCGCCCTGGTTGCCCCGCTGGCCCTGGTTACCCCGCTGGCCCTGGTCGCCGTTGGACCCGGGGGCTCCACCGGCCCCCTGGCTACCGGAGGGGCCTCGTCCTCCGCCTCCACCCTGGGAGGATCCTGCCCCGCGCGCGCCGGACGGCCCGCTCTCGCCGCCGTAGGACATCGCGGAGCCGGCGACCTTCTTCGCTCCGGACGCGACTCCGCCCACGACGGACGAGGCGACGGCGCCGGACGGATCGCCGGTGCCGAGGGCCGCCGTGGCCGGCACAATGATCTTCAGTAGGGCGGGCATCGCGATCGCGGACAGCAGCAGCACGCCGACGCCCGCGATCCGCATATGGACGAGGCTGGTCCGATTGCCTTCGGCGATCATCGCGGAGCCGGAGAACATGATCAGACCGACGGCCGGCTTGTAGATGAGCCAGGCGATCAGCCAGCCGAGGTGTTTGCGCCACCACCCGGTGCCCCAGTTCGTCATGGAGGCGGCAGCCGCCATCGGCAGCGTGCCGAGCAGCATGGTCACCACGCCCAGGCGGATGTAGAGCATGAGAACGTGCACGATTGCCGAGAGGAGCAACAGGAAGGCGAGAAACAGCAGGAGAAAGGCCTCCATGGTGGTTCCCAGGCCGATACACGGGACACTCTTGACGAGGTTGAGCGCCGCGCTGGAATAGAGGTGGTCGGAGTAGTCGTCGGAGAGTTTCGCGGCATTGGCGGCGACGTACGTGCCGGCGCCCGCGACCAGGATGACCCGCAGGAAGCCCTGGATCGCGACCCGCCCGGCTTCACCACGCCGGTCGAGCGCCATCTTGGCCGCGGCGAAGAGCACCGATCCGATCGCCAGGTAGGTGACGACCCACTGGACCTGATCACTGATCTGGCCCGGGACGCCGGCGTTGTTCTCGCTGAAGCCGGGACCGAGGGTCGGCACCGACTCGCTCAGCTCGCCGAAGATCTTGATCGCGGCGGCCAGGATGATGTTCGCCACGATCCGCATCAGCGTCCCGATCGGGTCGCCGAGAAAGTCGAAGAAGCCCGTGCCGCCGCTGTCGAGCGCGTCTCCGGGAGCGCAGTCCATGTCGCCCAACCCTCACTTCGTCCACATGGTGAAACCGGCGTTCGCCAGGACCGTCTCCGACGGCGTGCGCACCTCGCCGACCCGGGATGGCTGGATCTTCCAGTCGCCGGCATCCCACCGCAGTTCGACGTCGGTCGAGACGTGTTGCCCAGCCGTGGTCTGGACGAGCAATCGCACCAGCGCGGCCTCCGGCGAATACGTCACGACGCGGTAGCCGACATAGCTGCCGTGCCCTCCGCCCGCGCCGGGCGTGGCGAAGCCGAGGCGTCCCGCCAGGACGTCGCGGCCGGTTCCCGCCATCACCTGGTGCTCCACGGTGGCCCGCCAACCCCGCTCGCCGAGTTGGGTCGGCACCACGTGCGCCGCCAACACCGCCCCCATCGGGGTGTGCGCGAAACACCGCAGAACCTGCCCGTCAACCTCTCTCGGGCCGTCGCTCGCGGAGGTCGGTATCCGTTTCCCGCTCTCCAGAACCTGCCAGGTCAGGTCCTCGGGGGGCAGGCTCGACGTCGGTGCCGCCGGTGTCCCGGAGCCGCACGGTGGCCTGGTCGTCTCGCCACCCGTGGCAAGCCCTACCGACTCCCCGTCCCGGCCCGTCAGGCCGATGGCCGCGGCGAGCAGGGCGGAACCCACGATGAACGCGGCCGACAGGATCCACCCCTGTTGCCGCCAGAACGGCGGATCCTCATCGGAGCGTCGTCTGCCGCTACCGAACATGATGCGTCTCTCCCGTGTCAGCCGGTCGACGTCAGAGGAAGAAGTCCGCGAGTGGACCAGCGGCGGAGACCAGGATGCAGCCGCCGAGCACCATGCCGAGCCGCGACATGTGCTCCGAGCTCTCGCCGCGCTTCATCGAGATGGCCATCATGACCCCGGTGATCAGCACCCCGGCGGTACCGGCGGCGGTACCGGCCCAGGCGATCAGACCGAGCAACTTGTCCACGAGATCCTTCAGTTGACCCGGCGCCCCGGGCTTGGGGTCGAAGACGCCCGCGACCGGCCTGGGGAGTTCCGGCACGCGGACGGAGATGGAGGCGGCGAGGACGTAGGGAAGGTCCATCAGGTTCATGGGGTGCGTCTCCTTGAGGCGTAGGCCACCGATGTGACCGCATAGGTGGGACTCAACTCGTATGAAAAGGCAGAAAACGGCTCAGAGTCCAAGGTCGCCGAACCAGGTCACCAGCGGCCCCGCGCTGGCCCCGAGCAGGCAGGCGAACATGACGATGGTGAAGCCGCGGAAGTGTTCGCTCTCCTCACCCGGGGTGCCTCGATTCAGCTGAAGCATCATCAGGATGCCGACGATCATCAGTCCCGCGACGCTGGTGGCCGTGACCGCCCAGGCGAGCAGGTTGAGCAGGGGCTCCAGCCCGCCGCTTCCCAGCGGGTCGTACTGGGGCAGCGGCGCGAGCGAGGGCATCGGTTCCCGCTGCGGCACCGGCATGCCCCGCGGTGCGACGTTCACCTGGATCACCCCTTGCGCCCGGGTAGCTCACGATCGGCACCGACGACACCGGCCAGGCCGAACAACTCTTTCGGCAGCTGTCTGGGTGGGATCCCCAGACGCCAGGCAGGCATCCACGGCACCCGGTGCACCGGGGCGATCGACCGCAGCACCCGGATCCGGCGCGCGAGCGGAAGGGGCAGCCGACCGGGCGCGTCCGCCACCAACACCAGACCGATCAGCCGCATGGCGGCCGGATGCCGGCCCTCGCGCAACGCGTTCAGCGCCCGTCCGGCGGCACCCATCCCCTCGGCGTTGGTCCGTGCCACCAGCATCACCTTCGCCGGCTCCCCGAGCGCGGCGTCCGGCCAGCGGCAGCCGAGGTCGATCCCGCCGAGCATCCGGGTGAGCGTGGTGGTCCCGGCGCCGCCGTGCGCCGCTATCCACCCGATCCCCTGCTCGGAAAGGGCCCACTGCGGGGTCACGACGTCGCCGTAGGCCCCCGCGTGACCGGCCGCTCCCAGCGGCACCCGCCGTGCCACGTCGACCGCTGATGGAACGCCCATCCGAATCACCACCCTCTTCCTGTCCGCACCGCTCTCGACGTCCGATGCCATCGGTCCGGTTGGTATTCGGGCCGCCGCCGTTGAACCAGGCGCTGCTTGGTCCCGTTGGACCGGCGACCCCGGACCGGATGACGGACGCCTCTACGGCGGACCTCAGCCCCCGGTTCAAGGCGGGTTCGACATTTTTCGTGCACGACAACCCCGAGGGAGAGGGACATGAGCGGTTCGAGCGCGAAGGACGGTGGCTCGCAGAAGAGCACGGCCGTCCTGGTCGGCGCGGCGATCGCGACAGCCACGACCTGTCTGATGGGCGGCCCGGTCGTCGTTGTCGTCGTCGCCGGGGCGGTGCTCATCATCGGCGGGCTCGGCGTCCTGCTGTTCCCACTGATCGTGCTGATCATCCTGTTCACCGGCCCCGGCGGCAGCGACAGCGGCGACGCCTGGGACCGGGCCGACGAGTCGCTGGCCGCGTTCCAGGGCGACGGCAAGGGAACGCTGGACCGGACGCAGGTGCCGGTGTCCCTGGCCGACACGATCGAGGACGCGGGTGCCATCTGCACCTCGATCGGCCCGATCGTGATCGCGGCGCAGATCGAGGTCGAATCGCGCTGGGATGGCGCCAAGGTCGGCGCGGACGGTGAGGTGGGCATCTCCCAACTGCCACCCGCCGTCTTCACCCGGTACGGCAAGGACACCGACAAGAACGACAAGACGTCCGCCCTCGACCAGAAGGACTCGATCATGGCGCAGGGCCGGTACCTCTGCGCCCTGGCCGACGAGGCGCAGAGCCTCATCGACAGCAAGCAGGCGATCGGCAGCGCGCTCGACCTGGCCCTTGTCGCGTACGACCAGGGCATGGACGCCGTGCGGGAGGCAGGTGGGATCCCCGCGACGGCCCAGGCCCAGGGTTACCTGGCAAAGGTGCGGGCCCGTTTCGGCCAGTACCAGGGCCTCGGTGGCCCACCGCCGTCCTTCCCGTCCGCCAGCCCGACCTGAGTCACCACGCGATCCGTACGCGCGCTCACAGCCCCGCTGAAGTGGCCCGTCGTTGCTGGCGCGGCAGGTGTGCCGGGCTATTCGGCTCTGCCCGGCCGGAGTCGTGGTCCGGTCCGCCGGCTCGATCGGCCCGCAACGACGGCATGGCCGCGATGTCCGCCAGCGGCGGGCCGGGCCGGGCGGATGGGATCGGGTACTCCCGACGTTCGATCCTGAGCTGCGGGAGGTGCCGGGACACGCCGTCGAGGTTCCCGCTCGACGAGAGTCGCCGTAGGACCGGGCTCTGGTCGAGCAGCTCACCGAGACGGTTGCTCGTACGCCGATAGAGATCGCTGCGGGGGTCGATGCTGCTCAGGTCCGGCAGATTCCGCAGATCGGTCGGGAGCCCGTCAGAGCGGTCCGATCTCGCGTCCAGTTCCTTCAGCCAACGCCTCACCTTCCGGGCGGTACGCACGAGAAGGTTGAGGAATTCGTCGTGCCATTGAACGTGCGCCGCCGACCCGACGGGCGGGGCTGTCGGCACTGTGGACGGAACGCCCGCCGCCACACCCTGCGCCGGGGTCTCCGATGGAAGGCGCCCCATGCGCTCCTTGACGATCCCGATCGCCTCAACCACGTCGTCGGACGGCGGCTGGCCAGCAGCCTCGCGCCTGGCCCAGAGCTTGTGCAGCTCATTGCCGAGGGTCACGAGCGCCAGAGCTTCCACCTCGACCTCGATCGGGTCGCGCGGCCGGTCATGGTGCTGACCGGCTCGCGAGCCACGCGGATCGGGTGCGTTTACCTCGGGCATGGCGGTACCTCCGGAGAGCTTCGGGTTCTGTTGTCCGGAGCTCTACGGCTCACCCCTGGCGCGGGTTCACCTCGTTCAGCGGGGAGAGCCGGCGCCGCGAGTGATCGGAGCGGTGACGACGCCGACGCCGTCGCTGGTCCCGACGGTGATGAACGCCAGCTCGTCGATCGGCAACGCGGTCTCGCCGGTCACCTTCTGCGGGCCGTTCGACGCCAACCAGTCCCGTACCGTGTGGGTGACCCCGTCGCGGGTCACCGCGTAGAGCCGATAGCGCAGGCCCGGTCGCAGGCCCGTGACGGTGATCCGGATCGTGGAGTGGTCGCTGTCGTCGGCGGTGACCAGGACGGAGAGGCTCGCGCCGTAGGCGGGCGCTTCACCCGAGGCGGTCAGCGTCGGCTCGGGGTCGCCCCGCCCGTTGACCACGACGACCCCACCGGCCAGGGCCAGGGCCAGAACCGCGGCGGCCGCACCGCCCCAGATCCGGATGCGACGACGACGTGCGCCGCCGCGATCGTTGGTCGGGCCGCGATCCGGGCGGGCACCCGCCGGCCGATCCCCGCCGGGCCGCGCGCCGGTGGGTCGAGCCGACCCGGCCGGGTCACCGCCCGATCGCGCGGCGGGGTTCGGCGGCGGGTCCGCCGCCACCGGCAGCTCCCAGTCGACGTCCGCCAGACCGGCCAGGCCGCTGGTCGAGGCCCCGACCTCAGTCGCCTCGTTCAGGCAGCGCCAACACCCAGCCAGATGCTCCTCGAACGCGACACGGTCGGCCTCGTCGAGGGCGCCGAGCAGGTAGAGCGCCAGCCTCGACTGCTCGTCGGTGGCATGCTCACCGCCTGGACCCATCCCGCTTCTCCTCAACGCGTCGACACCGCACCAGGTGGTGGCATCCCGGGACCGCTTGCGTGCTGGTCGACAGGCCAGGCTCGGAACGGCCGGGCCGGGATCACGACGACTCCGTCGAGCCGATCGCCGCGTGCAGCGCGCGAACCGCATAGTACGTCCGGGATTTTACCGTACCCTCGGGTATCCCGAGGCGCTCCGCCGCCTCGGCGATGGAAGCCCCCTTGTAGTACATCTCGATCAGCACCTGCCGATGCTCCGGACTGATCTGCTTCAGGGCCACCTGCACGGTGTGGTTGCTCACCACGCGATCCATCACGTCCTCGGCCGAGGAGACCCGGTTGAGGTCCGGCAGGTTGATCTCCTGCGGACGTGACTGCCGCGACCGGATCGCGTCGATGGCCACATGCCGGGCGACCGTGTACAACCACGGGGCGATCCTCTGCGGGTCGGTGGCGAGCATGTCCAGGTTCCGCCAGGTACGCAGAAACGTCTCCTGCACCAGATCCTCGGCCAGTTCCCGCTGGCCGAGGACGAGCCGGGTGAGGAACCGCAACAGCGGGACCCGGTGCTCCTCGAAGATCTGCCGCATCAGGGCTTCGGCGGCGGAAGGGCCACTGGCGGCGGAGTCCCCAGCCCACGGACCGAGCGCTTCGTTGTGCACCGCCGACACAGACCGCCTCCCCTGACGCACGGGTAGGACCCGCACGACCACACCGGCGCCTCGCCCGCTTTCGACCGGACGCTCTCCGGGGAGGATAGCCGTACCCGCCAGTCGGCGTGTTTCGGCTACGAGACGATTGAGAGCGACCGGCCGCCGGTGGGGATCCACAGAGGATTGTCCGTGTCACCGTCCGAAGCGCAACCACCTGATGTTCAGGTACTCCTGGGGCTGCCCGCTGGCGAAGGTGAGGAACACGTCGTGCCGGCCGGTGACCGCCGCCATGTTCCCCGGGATGGTCAACCACCGCTGCCAACCACCGGTGCTGGCCACCGCGATGGTTCCGATCGGCGGACTCGTCTCGCTGTCCAGGCGTACCTGGATCAGCCCGGAGAGCCCCAGGTCGGCGCCAGAGGCGACCCGGACGACGAACTGCGTCATCGGCCGGTCGCCGAACTCGACCCCGTGGTAGGCGACCCAGTCACCGTTGGCGATGGAACAGAGGTTCTCGCCGCCCTCGCCGCAGGGCTCTCGGCGTACACCCTGCTCGCGGTCGAAACCGGACGCGGCGATCTCCTGATCGGCGACGCGGACCTGACCACCGGCGGTCCCGGCCGCGACGGCCACTCCCGCCGCGGCCGTCGGGGCCGGGGCCGGCACCGCCGCGGGCGGGGGCTGCGCGATCGGGTACGACGCCTCGCCGCCGGCGAACGGGGTGAGGGTGACGGTCACCTCCCGGGGCGTCGAATCCTGGATGTACGAGGCGTCCCCGACGATGTCGTCGTACGGGAAGCCGTACACCCGACCGTTCGCGGAGTGGTTGTGCAGGATCCGGGAGTAGTGGTTGGTCACCGAGTGCTGGTAGAAGGCCGCTCGGTCGTCGACGGGTTGGAACGGCCGGTCCAGCACCGACCGGTTGAACCCGGCGGCCAGCGCCGCGGCCACCTTTCCGCTCGCGTCATTGGGCCTGCTGAACGTGCCGTTGCACATGAGCACGTCCATCGTGGTCGGCCGGTCGAAGGCGCCGATCCCACCGTCGAAGTGCATCCTCCCGTCGTCGCCCACCCGACCGGTGAAGGCGCCGAACTCGTTGGAGACACGCAGGTCGGTGCCACGGTACCGATCCCACACCTCGACGATATAGCCGTCGAAGTAGGTGGGCGAGAAGCGACCCGCGACGATGCCGTGACCCGGCGCGATGACGCGAAGCCCGTCTCCGATGATCAGCCGCTCATACCCGGGTTGCCGTGCCACCTCCGCGAAGATCGCGTCCCGGCCGCCGTCGGTGAGCTTCCCGGCGGTGTGTTCTCCCGCGCCGACCAGCCGCGTCGCGATCGGGATGCTGAACATGTCGACCATCGTGGTGTTGCAGTGCATGCCGTTCGGGTTGTAGGTGAACTCCCAGAAATCCCAGAGCACCCCGAAGTTCGGATCGCTCTCGACGGACCCCGCCGGCTCCTGCAACATCGGCTTTCCGCCACCGTCGACCACCTTGAAGCGCAGCCGCCCGTCGATCGAAAAGTAGATCCGTCCACCGTCGAGCATCGGCAGGACGAACGGAGTGGCGCCCTCCTCGGCGAGGGGGACGGCGATGTCCAGGAACCCGTCCGAGCCGTTGTCCGCGAACGAGGCGGGGGTGAACCTCCCCGGGCTCCTGACGTAGCCCATCTGCCTGGTCACGGGGTCGTACCCGGTGATGTACATGTGGATCGAGGAGTTCGCGTAGCGACCGGTACTGTTGACCACGGTCAGCGGCAGTCCACCCTCGGCCCTGGCTCGCGCCAGTAACGGTGTCGCCACCAGCGGCACACCCACCACCGCCGCACCGGCGACCCCCAGTCCGAGCATCTTTCGTCTGGTCAGCAACGGACACACCTCCATCGATCGGCATGCTGGACGGTGGGGCGCAGCGAGGCGCGAACCGTCGAAGACAGCCACGTCCACGGTCCCGACCCCCCTCCGGTTCAATCGCCGGGGAGACAAAATTTGATGGATTCGTGGTCGTGCGGTGAACATATGCGGCAGCTGATCCGTCACGACAGTGATGTCGCCCCGCCGAAAGGGATGGCCCCGTGACAACCGACCCCCGCACCATCCGGCCCTGGTTCGGCCGGACACCGCGCCGAATCGTGGCCGTCGCCGCAGCTGCCCTGGCCGTCGTCTGCGCGGCGATCGCCGCGATCGGCTGGGGCGTCGCCTCGGCCCGCGACCAGCTGATCGGCGGACCGGTCTCCGACGAACAGGCCGCGGTCATCGTGGCCGCAGCCCGTTCCTGCCCGATGCTGAGCCCGGCCCGGCTCGCCGGCCAGCTCATGGCCGAGTCGAAACTGGCCTGGAGCGCGACGGAGACCGCATCCGGAGGCACGGGCATCGCCGGACTCGACAACCAGGACTGGAAACTCTGGAAGCCGTGGCCGGACGCGGAACGCTCCGACGGGGCCGCGAACATCGTCGCACTGGCTCACCAGGTGTGCGACTACAGCGGCAAGCTGCGCCTCGCCAACGTCTCCGGTGACTCGTGGCGGCTGTCGGTCGCCGCCTTCCACAGCGGCCTGGAGTCGGTGACCACGGCCGGCGCGGTGCCGCCGGACGCGGTCGACTACGTCGACCAGGTCAGCGGCTACGCCGCGTACTACGGGAAGCGGACCCATCTCGGCGGGCCCGGTGGCGTCGCGCCGACCGGGCCGGAGGTGGACGCCAAGGGAGTCCCGAACGAGTACGTCGATCTGCTCCTGCGGGCCGGCTCGGTCTGCCCGGCCGTGACTCCCCCGGCGGTCGCGGCGCAGCTGATGGCGCTCTCCAGGTTCGACCCGAACCTGCTCGGGCCCGCCGGCCAGCGGGGAATCGCACAGTTCCTTCCCGAGGTGTGGCAGGCGTACGGGCCAAGCGACGCCTCCGCCTGGGAGCCCGCCGTCGCGATCCCGGCCGTCGGCACCGCCATGTGTGCGATGGCCGGCGAACTGTCCCCCCTTGAGGGCGACCCCTACCTGCTCGCGCTCGCCGCCTACCGCAGCGGCCCGACCGCGGTGCGGCAGAGCGGCGGCGTCCTCGACGGCGACACCAAGGCCTTCCTGAAGTCGGTCAAGTCACTCACCGACTTCTACGCGCTCGACGGGCGGCTGGTGGTCGGCGCCAAGCCGGCCCCGTCCACGCCCGCGCCACCGTCGGTGACCCCTGCCGCGCCGACGCCGGCCGGTCCGGGCACGCCGACCCCGACGGCCGGCGATCCGCCGGCCCCGCCGACGCCTTCCAAGCAGCCCGTCCGTCCCGTCGGCGCAAAGCAGCTCTACCACCCGATGAGCAAGCTCTGCGTCAGCACCGGCGGGACCGTCGGGGGGACCCGGCTGACCTTGAAGACGTGCGACAACGACGACCCGACCCAGTGGTGGGTGGTACTCGCCGACGGAACGTTCCGCGCCTCGGGCCTCTGCATGGACGTGCAGGAGGGCGCCAATAAGGACGGGGCGGCCGTCATGGCCGCCACCTGTAACGGAAGCCCCACCCAGGTGTGGCGGATGAACAGCAAGGGCGGCGTTCTCAACCTGCACATCCTCAAGGCGCTGGATGCGAACGTGAACGTGCCGAACAAGCCGCTGCTCGTCTGGACCTTCGTGGAGAACCGCGAGCAGCAGTGGGCCTGGCGCTGACGAACGGCCCGGGTACGCGGCTCGTCCGCGTACCCGGGCCGCGCCTGCTCCGCTATCCGATCGCGCGGCGCCGGAAGCGGATCGCGAAGACAAGACCGATCGCGGCGACCAGCCCGAGGCCGAGGAGGACGGCGAGCGCGGTCCCACCGCCGCCCCCCGCGTTCTGCTCGCCGGACACCTGCCGCTCCTCGTCGAGCTTCTTGGCCACGGAGGCAGCCGGATTGATCATTCCGGCGCCATATCGGGCGTCCCCGTTCTCCATCGCGTCGGCCGTACTCCGAATGCGTTCCTTCACCTGAACGGCAGTCAGGTCGGGGTAGGCCGCCCGGACGAGCGCCGCTTGACCGGCCACGAACGCCACCGCGAACCGGGTACCCGTGTTGCTCATCACCCCGGTGCCACTGATCCCGAGACTCGCCACCTCGACCCCCGGAGCGACGACCTCCACTGTCCCCTGCTGGTACTCCTCGGCGAGCTGCCCATCGGCGCCGACACCACCGGCCAGGAGCAGCGCACCGGTCGCGGACCGCTCAGAGCCCGATGGGGCGGTGACCGGTTTCGTCGGCGCCCCCGCCACCACGACCACGTCGTGGTTCAACGCCGTGGTGATGGACGCCGCCACCGTGGGGGCTCCGAGGTCGACGTCGGCGCCCAGCGCGACGACCGAGGCGCCGGCGCTGACCGCCACCTCGATGGCGTTCGAGGCGTCCATGGCCCGACTGCTCGCGGAGGGCCCCAGCATCCGGATGGGCAGGATCGTGGCGTCGGGCGCGATGCCGACGGGAGTCTTGTCGGCGCTGGTGGAAGCGCTCGCGGCGATGATGGACGCCATCGCGGTGCCGGTACCGAGGCAGTCGGTATCACCCCGGCCGTTCCCGGCGGTGACGTCCGCGCCGACGGCAACCCGACCATTGAGCTGCGGGAGCTTGCCGTCCACACCGGAATCGACCACGGCAACCATGACACCGTTGCCCCGGCTCATATCCCAGGCGCCGTCGGCCGCCAGCCGCAGCTGGGCCCAGTTGGATCGGCTGCTCGACCCGGCGGTGGCGGTGCACCCGGAAGGCGCGCCGCTGCCGTTCGGTGGCCCGCTCGGCGAAGCGCCCGGGCCGGGTCCGGCCGAGGGCGACGTGGTGACCGGCGGCTTCGGGCCGGTCCGGGACGGCTTCGGGCCGGGCCGGGAGGGCTTCGGGCCGGGCGGGAGCTGGCCATACTGCACGCCCTCACCTGCTGCGTCCCACGGAAGCACCAGGCGCCAGCCGGGGTTGAGCTTGGCCGGATCGGTCAGGCCCGCGCCGTCGGCCTGGACACGCCCCGCGTTCAGGTTGTAGATCTCCGCCGACCGTTCGCCGCTACCGAGGAAGCGCACCGAGATCTCGGTCAGGTTCTCCGGCTGCCCCTGGTGCTCCGCCGCGACCACGTAGAACTTGACATATGCCTGCGGGTCCGGGGTGGGCGCCTGAGCCGCAGCCGCTCCCGCCGCCGCCACGAGCACGCAGCAGGCAGTCGCAACGACCGCCATCAGGCGTGCAAGGGTTGGACGCTTCGCTAGCACTGATGTCCTCCTTCAATCGCCGAGCCCGATCGCCTCGGCTGTCACCGTCTATTGCGGATCAGCGGCCGGTTGGTTCAAATCAATCTGAACCGAAGTTTCATCAACTTCGTGGTGTGGGCAGATCTGGTGTCGGCGGACCGAGGGTACCGAGAGCGCGGCGTGCGGTGGATCGCGGCTGGCCGCCCCGATCCCGGCGGGCACGAAGGCAGAGTGGATGGATGGTGGTGAGCGCATGAACCCGGTGACACCGACGATCGACGCGGGCATCGACGAGCTGCCGGCCACCCGACGGTTTGACCCGCGCAGACACCTGCGGATCGCCGGCCTGTTCGACCTCTGGCTGGAGCCGGGGCCCGAAGGCGGGCTGGTGGTGCCGACCGAGCCCAGCGTGCCGCTCAATGCGCGAGGCATCACCGACCTGGTCCGACGATCCGGTGAGGCCGCGCACGACGTCCGGATCCTGACCAGCGACGGCACCCGCAACAGGGACCTGTTCAGCGAGGTCGCCGGCCTGCTCGGACATGACGTGCTCGTGAGCCCCGACGGCGCCGACGTCCGACACCGGTACCGGCGCCAGGAGAACGCGGAGGGTGGCCCGCTGCACGCGGTACCGCTGGACCGGGTCACCCGCCGCAGCATGGACTGGGTCGTGATCCAACCGCCGGACCTCGCCACCCCGCTGCCCGGCTGGTTCGCAGTCGACCGGGGTGTGGTCCGTCCCCGTACCGGTCTGGTCGGCCTCCCGCTGCCGGCCGGACTCGCCCTCGCCACCCGGGCCGACTTCGTGACCCGTCGCGCCATCGCACACCAGCTCACTGCCACATCGGACGGACTGGTCACCGTCGCCGTCACGGCGCGGGCAGAGGGATTCCTCGTCGGGGATTACGGCGGGACCCAGACGGTGCACGGTGGTGAGCAACTCGCCGCCCTCCTCGGCGACCTTCCGCTGTACGGCAGTGACCTGCGGCTCTGGGTCACCTGGCCGTCAGATCCGCAGGAGCAGCGGGGCCTCGCCGAGCAGGCACGGGACCTCGCCGAGCAGACCGGCGCCACGGTCTGGACACCGGCGCCGGGCGGCAGCGCCGAGCTGGTCGACGGTGGCCGCGACCTCCGCGCGCTCGACCCCGCCGGAAACGCCGGTGAGTGGCACGCGTACCGGCCCGGATCCGCCGCCGGCCCGTTGGCACTGCGTGCGACGCCGGACGGTCTCCTCGTGCCGGCGCTGGCCCGCGTCCGCATCACGGTGTCCCCGCGGCTCGCGCTGCCCGCCTCCACGCCGGCGGATCAGCCGGATTCGGCGCACGATCCGGTCACCGTACCGGCCACGGCCCTTGATCGCCCCGCCCTGATCACCGAGAGTCGTCGGGCCCCGGTGTACGGCCCCGCGTGGCTTCCACCCGGGCAGCAGGTCAACGCCGAAGAGTTCGAGGCGTTCGTCGTCTGCCCCGTGGACCCCGCCCGCGCGGTCGCCGAGGGCGTGCAGAGCGCCGAGCTCTTCCTGACCGCCCTCCTGGACCCGGGTGCCGTGCCGAACGACACCTACCTGCTGCGGGTACGCGTCGCGCCCGGAGGCGCGATCCCCATGACGACGCTCCGCTCGCACATACCCGCGCGTCTGCAGCATCTGCGCGGAGTCAACGACGCCTATCTGCTGCCGGCGGGACGGCTGGACCGGGTGTCCCCGCTCAGCGGATTCCGCACCTACCGGTTCGGCCGGCTCCTTCCAACGACCGACTGCGCAGACGGACCGCTGCGAATCCACTGCTCTTCCCGGTACCGGACGATCGCCGGCCTGCCCAACGATGTCCGCCGCTGGCCCGGTGTCGGCAGCCGGCGGGCGTACGCCCTCGTACCGGCGTCGGGCAGCCGCCTGCCACGCGGCTGGCTGCGTCTGCACCGCAAGGCCCCGCCGGCCCGGCCGGGCCGGCTCCTGCTGGAGGTCCGGGTGCCCCGGGGCCGCACGATCGACGTCACGTCGACGGCCGAGATGCTCGCCCCGCTCACCCGGCTGCGGAGCCAGGCCGAGCGGCTCCGGGCCGCCGGGGTGGAGCTGATCGTGGGCAGCCGCTCGTACGAGCGTGTCCAGGTCCGCCGCGTGTACCGCGCAGAGGAGCACGCCTGGCGGCGCGTGCCGGGGACCGTGACCGGGCCGCTCCCGGCCGTACTCAGCCAGGTTCAGCCTCCGTCCCCCACCCGAACCGACCACCGGCCGCCGGGGATCGGACCGACCACGACCGGCACGTAGCGACCGCCTGTCGCTGCGGCGAGCCCGCGCATGTCGTCCGCCGCGCCTGCCGGCAGGCCAGCGACGAAGATCACGCACGGATCCGGCGGCCCCTCGCCCGGAGGTGGCGGTGACGGCAGGCCGGGCAGCGTCTCGTAGCCGTTCAGGTCCACCGCGCCGAGCGCTTCACCGACCACGGCGACCCGGACGCCCTCGGAGTGGAGTCGTCGGGCGAGTGCGGTGGCCAGCCGCTGGCAAACGTCGAGGGCCCCGACAACCGTGAGGACGTCGGGTACCTGGCCGAGATCGACGTGGAGCCGCCACGGGCCCTGCCTGCCCAGCACCAGCGGCACGGTTGCCGGGGGCGCCGGTTCCGTTTCGCCGAGCCAGGCGTAGGCGGGTGTCTCCCGACGCTTCGCTGCTCCGACCAGTCGGACGTGCACGGGACCTTCCTCGCTGAGCAGATCGGCCCGCAGATAGGGCACCTCGCCTGGGGCCAGAGCCGCCGGCCGCGACCCCACCGCCCGCGGCTCTGCCGGCAGCGGCTCTGCTCGTAGCGGCTCTGCTCGTAGCGGCTCTGCTCGTAGCGGCTCTGCTGCCCGCGACTCTGCTCGTAGCGGCTCTGCTGCCCGCGGCTCTGCCGGCAGCGACTCTGCCGGCAGCGGCTCCAGTGCCTGCGGCTCTGACGGCAAGGCGGTTGGCGTCGGAGTACGTGGCGGCGGCACGGTTCGCGATGGCGGCAGGGGCCACGACGGGCTGGACGGCGGGGACGCACGAGGCGGCGCGGGCGTTTCCTGCGGTAGCGGGGCTGCGGCAGTCGCGCCGTCAACGGTGTCGGTAGCGACCTCGGCGGGGGCCGGGGTGTGGTGTCGCTCCGGCGGCCACGGGCCGGTGTCGTCGAGGGCAGCCGTGCGCAAGCGGTACCCGCCCCGACGCAGCGTCAGCACGGCGAACATGGCGAGCACTATCGCGAGGATGCCGGCACCACCCCTGACCAGGAGGGGCGCGAACCGACCAGCGTCGGGGTTGCCGGAGGCCCGTGGGGCGGCGGCGCTCTCCGTCACCGCCGGGGCCGGCGTCGGGGACCGGGCGACGGCGCTGGACGCCGTAGAACTGGGTTTCACCGCAGTGGTGCTCGGCTTGGGCGCCGCAGCGCTCCCGCCGGGTGGCGAGGACTTCACCCCGATCGTCGGCAGCGCTCCACTGCGCACCCCGGATCCCCTGGCGTCGCGCGGCAGCACGAGAAGCCAGCCGGGTCGCAACTCGACGCCGTCGGTGAAGGTGCCGCCGTCGGGCTGCTTTCTGCCGATGTTGAGCTGCGTGATCTCCCGGAACCGGTTGCCGTTACCAAGGGTACGCAGGGCGATGTCGTACAGGTACTCCCGCTGGCCGTTCACCGGCGGTCCGACCACGTAGTACCTTCCTGTCTCGTCCGGTGCCGCAACCGCCGGTACCGTCGGCGCGGTCAGCACCAGACCGACCATCAGCAGCACCGTCGCCAGCGCTTTCCGCATCAACACCGCTGCCCTCCACGCCCTCGCATCATCGCATCCTTCCGTCCCGGCCCCCTTCTACGCAGCGGCGTCCGGGAGGTTCAACCGCCCAGCGGATTCGGCCGGCCCGGTCCATCATGGACGGAAGTAGGTGGTTCGAGCCCGACCTTGGTCGCCCGGGGGGATGAGCAGACACTGCGCGCCCGGAGTATCAAGCAGTGAGAAGCACAGATGGCGTTTCGCGAACGGTGATCACGGCCCGGTTGCGCGGGATCGCCGCCCCTGGCATCGCGACGCCGTCACCAGTCCTGCCCCGCCTCGATGGATATGTCGCCCGCGGACCGATATCCGTGGAAGCCACCGACTGCGGCGCCCAGCGTCAGACCGAAGAGCCCTCCGATCCACCCGTGCAGCCAGACGATCAACAGGACGATCGGGTAGGTCGGCAGCGCCATGAACACCAGCCACACCACTGGAACGATCATGAAAGCGCCGTTGCCCATTCCGCGGAACGCGAAGCCCAGGACCACAGACCCGATCTTCGTCTTGACCAGCAGTCCGACGATGGCGACGCTGACCGCCACGAGCACCCCCTGGACCAGAGCGTCCGTTGCGTTGGGAAAGCGCTCCAGTAGCCAACCGCCCACCGGGGCGACCAGGATCGCGGCCAGCGGCATGGCGACGATTGTCATGAGCACCGCCACCACCGCCGCGCCGGCGACAGACCAGGCGACGCGCGAGACAGCGACCCCCAGGCCACGTAGAACGCCCCGCTCGTGCTCGATCGCGACGACGACGGGCCCCAGTCCCAGAAAGTACGCGGCGAGCGTGACGCCGACCCAGCCGGCATAGCCCGCGCCGCTGCCGAACACCCAACCGGCCACGCCACCAACCATCGACCCGAGCACGGCGCCGACCATCTCCGTCAGGCCCCAATGACGGTTGATCATCGCTTTCGCTACTCGTCGCATCCGGGTCATCATGAATCCGGATGTCAACTGATACGAACCTGAGCGTTACCGTCCGCGACAACCGGGCCCGAGCCGTGGCACTTTGGTGTTCCGGAACAGTCCTCCCGGACGGCGGGCCGGGTGCCGCCCACCCCGGGCTCCCGGACCATCCATGCCCCGACAGATCCACGGCGTTCGCCGAAGGCCTGCACACTCGGCGTGCTGGACGGCCGGACACGTGCCAGCCTGACGAGGCAGCCGTAACGACGGTCCTGGCCCGCGACACCCGCTCTGCCACAGGCCAGGACCGCGCCCCTAGACGAGGTCGAAGGACTCCCACGGGCCGATCGCCGTGCGATTCGCGATCAGCGCCCCGGCGCCGGCGTCCTCCGCGCAGACGTACCTGCCGTTCGCGGCGCTGCGGAAACTGACGCTGCCGTCCGGGTTCGTCACCTTCGTGAACGTCTCCCAGCCGCCGATCGCGTCGCGGTCGGCCACCAACGCCGCCGCGCCGGCCTGCTCCGCGCAGACGTACCTGCCGGTCCTGCTGGATCGAAGGGCCACCAGTCCGCCACCGGCGTCGACGACGGTGAACGTCTCCGACGCCGAGGTCAGCGAGGCGACCAACGGCGAGCCCCCGACGAAGCGGCCGTTGGCCCGGGACCGGATGCCGACGGCGGCGGGCGCGGTCGGAGTGGAGCCGAGCACCGGTGCGGTCGGCCGGGTGGGGGTCAGCGCGATCGCGCCCTTGAGCATCCGACCACCGTCACCGCTGAGCCGCAGGTAGTAGTCCGCCGAGCACTTCGTGCCGTCCTCGTCCAACGGCAGGAACTTCGAGCCGACCGGGACGAACGCGGCGGTCTCGGCCGTCTTGGCGATCTGGTTGCCCTCGTTGTACTCGTCGAACATCGAGATGTAGATCGCCGGCGCGCCGGCCCTGATCACGTTGTAGAACTGCCGCCACATGAAGTCGCCGTGCGCACGCTGACGCTCCTGCAGGTCACCGGGGAGCACGCAGGGCTGGTAGTCGATGCCGTGCGCCACGCAGTCCTGCACGTCGGGCAGCGTGACGTTCGTGTAGAACCAGTCCGACCCGGCCACGTCGCCGATCCGGCCCACCATCCACGGCGAGATCATGTCGTACGCGTGGTAGACGTCGGAGAAGCCGGACCGCGAGTCGCCGTTGCTGTCGCCGCTGCGCCAGTGCGTCGGCGTACCACCCATGACGTACACGCCCTGCGCCTTGAACCAGTTGATGACGTCCAGGCAGACCGGGGCGCTCCACGGATGGTTGCTGTCGTTGAAGCCGAATCCCCAGATGCCGACGACGGGCTTGCCGTTCTGCCTGGCGTACGCCGGGGAGACCGTGTACGCCTTCATCTTGCTCGTCCAGTCGTCCTTGATCTGCTGCTGCATGTCCGTCCAGCCGCTGACGTCGTACATGATGTAGAACTTGCGGCCGAACTCCTCGGCCGCGTTGCGGACCTTGATCGTGACGGCGTCGCGGATCGGGCCCTCTCCGCCGACCGGGTTGAAGCGCTGCAGCGCGGCGGTGTCCAGCCCGTTCTCCCGCATCCAGCGGAAGTGGGTGTCCACGGTCTGCTGGTCGTAGGACGAGAACAGCGAGGCGGGCTGCCCGTTGCCCAGGTTCTGGTATCCGGTCTTGTACACCCGGTCGTAGTCGCGCACGTCCGGCCACGACTTGAGCGCCTCGTTGACGGGCGAGGGGGTCTTCTGCCAGTCCTGGCCGTAGTGCCACCAGCCCGACAGCGGGCTTCCGTCGCCGGCCCCGGTGAACCACCCCTGGTAGCCGACGGTGATCTTTCCGACCACGTCGCCGGGCGGGCTGACCGCCGCGGCGGCGGGACCGGCCGTCAGGGCGTCGAGCGGGACGCCGGCGACGGTGGCCGCGGTGCCGGCCATCGCGGAGCCGAGCAGGGTACGGCGGGACAGCCTCATGACAGTGGCCACTTTCCTCAGGGGACGTTTCGCCCGGATCGTGGAGCTGAGGGTGATCCGGACGAGATGAGGTTAGTGAGCCGGTTTGCCGACCATCAAGCGGAGCGGAAGAACTTCAAAGAACCTTAAGAGTACGAGGGTTCCGGCTGCGGATCGTCGACGGCCGACCGCCGCGCCGGTCGATGGCCTCAAAACACCACCCGTACGTCCCAGCGCCTGAAACCCTACTTGACACATAGGAAATGTGGGTTAGCGTCGTATCCGTGACCAGCCAACACACCCTGCTTCAGGGCACCGCGATCGCGGTGTCGCAGGGATGCTGCCGTGGCTGGACCGCCGCCTGCGGCTGCTGCCGCTGAGCCCGCGATCCTCTCTGTTTCCACTCGCGCCGCCGGCTCGACGATGACCGGCAGCCGATTCCTCGTACCGATCGACAGTTGCTCACCGCCCTGGGTCCACGCGTACCCGTGGTGGCGCGTAGCTGTCGTCGTCGACCCAGGAGGACAGCCATGACCGTCATCGCCGAACCCGTGACCCCGCTCGACGCGACCATGTTCCGTGCTCTTCTGCGGCGGCACGCCGCCGGGGTCGCGGTGGTCACCGCCGCGGGCGAGCCACCGGTCGGGTTCACCGTCTCCTCGCTCACGTCGGTGTCGCTACGGCCGTCGTTGGTGTCGTTCTGCCTGGCCCGATCGTCGTCGAGCTGGCCGACGATCGCCGACGCGGAGCACGTCGCGGTGCACCTGCTCGGTGAGGACCAGGAGGACGTCGCGCGAACCTTCGCGACGAGCGGCATCGACCGGTTCGCCGCACATCCGGCGTGGCGGTACGGGCCGCACCGGGTGCCGCTGCTGGACGAGCCGGTCGCGTGGCTCCTGTGTCGCGTGACCCAACGGGTACCCGCGGGCGACCACACCATCGTGATCGCCGAGCCGCTGGCCGCCAGCCACCGCGACGGGGCGCCTTTGCTCTACCACATGGGGCGCTACGCCGCCCTGCAACCAGCGACGAAGGAGCTGTAAGTGACCTCACCATCCCTCCTGGACCGTCGGGCTTTGCTGTCCGCGACCCTCGGCGCGGTCACCCTGGGCCTGACCGCCTGCGCCGGTGACGACCCACCCGTTGCCGCGTTGGCCGCGGGCGCCCCGCTGCCGCAGGCCGTGCCGAAGGGCACCAAGCTCGTCGTCGGAGACAAGGAGCACCAGAAGGCGATCGAGTTCTCCGGCGAGGCCGACACGTTCAGCTTCGAGGTGGAGTGGGCGAACATCAGCGGCGGCCCGCAGACCCTGGAGGCGTTCCGCGCGAAGGCGCTGGACATCGGCTCGGTGGCGGACATCCCGCCGATCCACTCGCACTGGACGGGTATCCCCACGAAGATCGTGGCCTCGAAGTTCCGCCAGGACCCGCTCAACCACGCCATCTACCGGCTCGGCATCGCACCGGGCGTCACGGTCGCCACCCTCACCGACCTCGCGGGCAAGAAGATCGCGTACAGCCCGGGCCAGGCGCAGGGGGCACTGGTACTGCGGGTGCTGCACAAGGCCGGCCTTACCAAGAAGGACGTCAGGCTGGTCGAGCTGCCGAGCACGGGCGATGTCTACAACACCGCGCTCGCCAGCCGCCAGGTCGAGGTCGCGCCGATCGGCGGTGTGCAGATCAAGCGGTACGAGTCCAAGTACACCCGGGACGGCGGCACGACGATCGCGCACGGCCTGCGCGACGACCCCGGTCACCTGTACGCGCCCGTCACCGTGCTCGGTGATCCGGCGAAGGCCGCGGCGGTCCGCGAGTACGTGCAGGCGTGGGCGCGGGCCTGGCGGTGGCGCGAGGCCAATCCGGACGAGTGGATCGAGCGTTACTACGTCAAGGACCAGGGCCTGACCGCCGACGACGGCAGGTGGCTGGTCGCGAACAGTGGCGTGGCCGACATCCCGGCGAGCTGGACCGAGGCCATCGCCCGGCACCAGGAGACCATCGACCTGCTGGCGAAGGAGACCGGCAACAAGCGCCTCACGGCCGAGGACCTGTACGACCGACGGTACGAATCGCTGGGCGCGCAGGCACTGACTGCCGGAGGTGCCCAGTGACCGCCTCGACCCTGGCCCGACCCCGGTCGAACGCCGCCGCTCCCGCCGGCCGGGCGCGACGCCGGCTCACGCCGCGCCGCCCCATCCCGTTCGGGGCGGCGCTCGGCCCGACCCTGCTGCTGGCGGTGTGGGCAGCCGGCTCGGCAACCGGCTGGATCGACCCCCGCACCCTGTCGGCGCCCTGGACCGTGGTGACCACGGCAGGTGACCTCATCGCCGACGGGCGGTTGCAGGACAACCTGGCCATCTCCGCTCAACGGGCCGGCCTGGGCCTCGCCATCGGCACGGCCGTCGGCACGGTGCTGGCCGTGCTCGCCGGTCTGAGCCGGTGGGGCGAGGCCCTCCTCGACGGCCCGGTCCAGATCAAGCGGGCCATCCCGGCCCTCGCGCTGATTCCGCTGCTCGTCCTCTGGTTCGGCATCGGCGAGCAGATGAAGGTCATCACCATCACGCTGGGCGTGTTCGTTCCCGTCTACATACATACCCACAACGGGCTGCGCACCATCGACAGTCGGTACGTCGAACTGGGCGAGTCGCTACGGCTGCGGCGTACCGCCTTCATCCGCCGGATCGTGCTGCCCGGCGCCCTGCCCGGCTTCCTGCTCGGCATGCGGTTCGCGGTCGTCGGGGCGTGGCTGTCCCTGGTGGTCGTCGAGCAGATCAACTCCACCAGCGGCATCGGCTACATGATGGAGCTGGCTCGCTCGTACGGCCAGACCGACGTGATCATCGTTGGACTCGTGCTGTACGGACTGCTCGGGCTGCTCTCCGACGGCGCCGTCCGGCTCGCGCAGAGGAGGGCGCTGTCGTGGCGACGCACGCTGGCGGACTGACCGCGTCCCGCGCCGTACGGGTGCACGGCCTGGCGCGGGGGTTCGGGGACCGGGTGATCCTCGACGGGTTCGACCTGGAGATCATCAGCGGCGAGTTCGTCGCGCTGCTGGGGCGCAGCGGCTCGGGCAAGAGCACCATGCTGCGTGCGCTCGCCGGCCTGGACGGCGACGCCACCGGCTCAGGCCTGATCGACGTACCGGAAAAATCATCTGTCATCTTCCAGGATGCCCGACTTCTGCCGTGGCAGCGCGTGCTGGACAACGTCATCCTCGGCCTGCGCGGGCCGGACGCCACCGAACGCGGCCATGCCGCGCTCGCCGAGGTCGGCCTCGCCGGCAGGGAACGGGCCTGGCCCAATGAGCTGTCCGGCGGCGAGCAGCAACGCGTGGCGCTGGCCCGGGCGCTGGTGTCCGAACCGGACCTCCTGCTCGCCGACGAGCCGTTCGGCGCGCTGGACGCGCTGACCCGCCTGCGCATGCACGCCCTCCTGCGCGTGCTGCATGCCCGGCACCGACCCACGGTGCTGCTCGTGACCCACGACGTCGACGAAGCCATCACTCTCGCGGACCGCGTGCTGCTGCTGGACAGCGGGCGGATCGCCGTCGACCTCGCCATCGACCTGCCCGCCCCGAGGTCGTACCGACAGCCGCAGTTCCTCGCGTACCGCGAGACCCTGCTGCGGGCGCTCGGCGTCGACCAGACAGAAGGATGACCATGCTGCACCTCAACGCGTTCCTGATGGGCGTCGGCCACCACGAGGCCGCCTGGCGCCTGCCCGACAGCGACCCGTTCGCGCAGACCGACGTCGAACACTTCACGCGCCTGGCCCGCATCGCCGAGCGTGGCAAGCTCGACTCCCTGTTCCTCGCCGACAGTCCGGTGCTGTGGAACAGCATCGGTCGACGGCCGGGCGGCACTCTGGAGCCCACCGTGCTGCTCACCGCCCTGGCCGGAGCGACGAGCCACATCGGGCTCATCGCGACGGCGTCGACGACGTACAACGAGCCGTTCAACCTGGCCCGCCGCTTCGCCTCGCTGGATCACGTCAGTGGCGGCCGGGCCGGCTGGAACATCGTCACCACCGCTGGCGAGAAGGCCGCCCGGAACTTCAACCTCGACGACCTGCCGGCGCACCGGGACCGGTACGAGCGGGCAGCCGAGTTCATCGAGGTGTCCCAGAAGCTCTGGGACAGCTGGGACGACGCCGCGCCGCTCGGCGACAAGGACGCCGGGCGGTGGGGCGACGACGAGCTGCTCTATCCGCCGGAGCACTCGGGGCGGTACTTCAAGGTGGCCGGCCCACTCAACGTCCCGCGCTCACCCCAGGGCTATCCACTGCTGGTGCAGGCCGGGTCGTCCGAGGACGGCAAGGACCTGGCCGCCCGCTACGCGGAGGCCGTCTTCACCGCCCAGCAGACGCTCGGCGAGGCGCAGGCGTTCTACCGCGACCTCAAGCGGCGTGCCGCGCAGGCCGGCCGCGACCCGGACACCATCAAGATCCTGCCGGGCATCGTGCCGGCCATCGGGGCCACCGAGGCCGAGGCCCACGCGCTGGAGGAGGAGTTGGACCGGTTGATCAAACCGGAGTACGCCCGGCAACAGCTCGCCACGACGTTGCGGGTCGCCCCGGAGAACCTCGACCTGGACCGGGAACTCCCCGCCGACCTGCCGAGCGAGGACGAGATCGAGGGCGCCAAGAGCCGGTACACGCTGATCGTCACCCTGGCCCGGCGCGAACGCCTGACCGTCCGCCAACTCATCGGCCGGCTCGGCGGCGGGCGCGGGCACCGCACCTTCGCCGGCACGCCGGAGCAGGTCGCCGACGCCATCGAGCAGTGGTACCGCGGCGGCGCGGCCGACGGCTTCAACATCATGCCTCCCGTGCTGCCGTCCGGTTTGGAGACGTTCGTCGATCACGTCGTGCCGATCCTGCAACGCCGCGAGCTGTTCCGCACCGAGTACACCGGGACCACCCTGCGCGAGCACTACGGGCTGACCCGACCGACGAACCAGTTCACGCGGCAGCTCACCACCGCGTCCCGCTGACCCACCGCCAAGGAGAAGCCATGGTCGACCAACGACCCTTCGGACGCACCGGCGTCCGCATCAGCTCCCTGACCCTGGGCGCGATGAACTTCGGACAACGGGGCAACCCGGACCACGAGGACGGCATCCGGATCATCCACCGGGCTCTCGACGAGGGCATCAACGCCATCGACACCGCGGACATCTACTCCAACGGCGAGTCCGAGGAGATCGTCGGAAAGGCCCTCGCGGGCGGGCGGCGCGACGACGTCTTCCTGGCCACCAAGTTCCACGGCCAGGTCGGTGACAACCCGCAACACCGCGGCAACTCACGCCGCTGGATCGTCCGATCGGTGGAGAACAGCCTGCGCCGGCTGGGCACCGACTGGATCGACCTCTACCAGGCCCACCGGCCGGAGCCGGAGACCGACTTCGACGAAACCCTCGGCGCGCTCACCGACCTGGTACGCCAGGGCAAGATCCGCTACCTCGGCACGTCCACGTTCGAGCCGTCGGCGATCGTCGAGGGGCAGTGGATCGCAGAGCGGCGCGGCCGGGAGCGGGTGGTCAGCGAGCAGCCGCCGTACTCGATTCTGGCCCGCGGCGTCGAGCGCGAGGTGCTACCGGTGGCCCAGCGGTACGGGTTGGCGGTCATTCCCTGGAGCCCGCTGGCGGGCGGCTGGCTGTCCGGCCGCTACCACTCCGGCCTTATGGCGCCGATCTCCGGACGCGCCGAACGGCTTCCGGCCCGGTTCGACCCGACCCTGCCCGCCAACGCCGCCAAGCTGACCGCCGTCGACGAACTGCCCACGCTCGCCGACGAGGCCGGGCTCTCCCTCATCCACCTCGCGATCGCCTTCGTCCTCGAACACCCCGCGGTCACGTCGGCGATCATCGGACCGCGCACCCTGGCGCACCTGGAGTCACAGCTCGGCGCCGCCAAGGTGACGCTGTCCGAGGACGTGCTGGACCGCATCGACGCCATCGTCCCGCCCGGCACCACCCTGAACCCCGCCGATGCCGGCTACCAGCCGCCGTCTGTCACCGATCCGGCCAACCGCCGACGCGGCCGGACGACGCCTCACGCCGCCGGACCGGCCCGATGAGCAGCCGAGGCACGCCGCACCCATCCCACCCGAGGAGCCACCGCATCATGACCCTGTCCAGCCCCCGCGGCTGGCGCCGCGCGGTGGCGACGACCGCCGCCGCCGTCCTGGTCGCCGCCCTGCCCGCCGGTCCGGCCGCCGCCACCACGACCGACACCGCTCTGGCGTGGTACGACGCCACCGCTGCCGCCATCGCTACCGGCACCCGGCCGCAGGTCACCAACAACCGCGCGTGGGCGATCAGCTGGCTCGCTGCCGCCCGCGCCACCGGCACCGCGCCCACCGGAAACCCCCGCCACTACCGGGACGCCGCGCTCGCGTCCGCCGTCCACACCGTGCTGAGCGTCCTGATTCCCGAGAATGCTGCCGCGCTCGACACGGCACTGCGGACCACACTGGACCGGATCCCCGACGGGCGGGCCAAGGACCGGGGCACGTCCACCGGCCGTGCCGAGGCACGCTCGCTGCTGGCCCAGCGCATGGACGACGGGCTCGACCCCGCCTCCGTCAACCCGGCGTATCCGAACCCCGAACCGGGCCCTGGTCACTGGCAGCCCACCCCACCGAGCTTCTCCCCCGCCCAGCAGGCCGGAACCCGCTTCGCCCGGCCGTTCCTGGTCGACCGCGCGGACCGGTACCGGCCCGGTCCACCGCCCGTCCTGAACTCGGAGCGCTACCGGGCGGACCTCACCGAAGTCCGGGCGTACGGGGCGCTGGACAGCGCCGTACGCACACCGCAGCAGACCGACACGGCGACCTTCTGGCTCGGCTCGTCGCTGACCCTCTACACCGGGATCCTGCGCGCCGCGCTCGCGCAGTCCACCGGGCCGGTCGCCGGGCGGGCGAGCCTCGTGGCCATCTTCCACGTCGCGCTCGTCGACACCCAGATCGCGACCTCCGACGCCAAGTACGCCTACCTCAGCTGGCGGCCCGTCACCGCCATCCGCGCCGACGCGGGCGGCGACCCCGCCTGGACGCCGCTGCACACCACGCCGGCGCATCCGGACTACCCGAGCGGACACAACACCTACTCCGGGGCCGCCGAGCAGGTGCTCACCGCCCTGCTGGGGCCGCAGGCCCGGGAGCCGTACACCATCACCAGCCCGAGCCTTCCCGGCGCCACCCGGACCTACCGCGACTGGCGGCGACCCACCAGCGAGAACGTCGACGCCCGGGTGTGGTCGGGCATCCACACCCGGACCGCGGACGAGGCCGGCGTACGGCTCGGCCGCGACGTCGCCGCGCACACGCTGCGCAACGCGCCACGGCTGTTCCGCTGACCGAACCCACCGGGGCGGGGCGGCTGTCGCCGTTCCGCCCCCGAAGCGGGGAGACCCTCTGATGAGCCTCGAGTTCCTCTGGTACATCCCGAACCAGGTCCAGCCCGGCCACCGCGGCGACGACGTGACCGACAACCACAACAGCCTGGAGACCCTCACCCACCACGCCAGGGCCCTTGAGGAGCACGGGTGGGGCGGGGCGCTCATCGGGACCGGCTGGGGCCGGCCCGACACCTTCACGGTGGCCACCGCGCTCGCCGCCCGGACGACCACGTTCCAGCCGCTGATCGCGATCCGGCCCGGCTACTGGCGGCCCGCCAACTTCGCCTCCGCCGCCGCGACCCTCGACCACCTCAGCCAGGGCCGCACGCTCCTCAACATCGTCTCAGGCAAGGACGATCTGGCCGCATACGGCGACGGCGAGAGCGACCCGGCCCACCGCTACGCCCGTACCCGAGAATTCCTGCAGATCGTGCGCAAGCTGTGGACCCAGGAGAGCGTCACCTACCAGGGTGAGCACTTCACCGTCACCGACGCCACCCTGGCGCTGCGACCGGTCGTCCGGGGCGAACGCCACCACCCCCGGCTCTACTTCGGTGGCGCCTCCCCCGCCGCCGAAGAGGTGGCCGCCACCGAAGCCGACGTCCAGCTCTTCTGGGGCGAGCCACTCGACGGCGTGGCCGATCGGATCGAGCGACTCAAGCAGCTCAGCGAGAAGCTGGGACGTGAACACGCGCCGCTGGAATTCGGGCTACGGGTCACCACACTGGTGCGAGACACCACCGAGCAGGCCTGGGCCGATGCCGAAGCCAAGGTTGCCGCCATGGCCAAGGGCGTCGGTGTCGCCCGCGACCACAGGTGGCGGACCGCCGTCGGCCAGCGCCGCCTGCTCGACCTCGCCACACGCGGCGAGGTCCTCGACGACAACCTCTACACCACCCCCGGCAGGTTCGGTGGCGGCGGAGCGGGCACCACCTGGCTGGTCGGCTCCGCCGAGGACGTGGCGAACTCGCTGCGCAAGTACCAGCGGCTCGGCGTCACCCACTTCGTGCTCTCCGACACGCCCTACCTTCGCGAAATCACGCGCCAGGGCGACGAACTGCTGCCACTGCTGCGCACCTGAGCTGCGGGACGCTTCGACGACGGCGGTGTCGCCGCGGCCGAGGAGGAGCCCGGTGGAGGATGTCGTCCGATGCCAGGGCGCGGACCAGGGCATCACCAGCGCTCGGGCCGCGGTCGAACGCGCGAGCTTGGCCAACTGGCGCTGGGAGTTGCCGGCGGGACCGGCAACTCCCAGGCGTCACGGATTCAGTGAAGCGGTCCCTCAGCCGATAGGCCCTGCGGGTTCGCGCCAGTTGCTGTAGTAATTCTCGACCCATTGCCGGACCAGAAACCACTCCGTATATTTCCGGGCCTTGGTGCCGCTCCGGTACGTGGTCACCCAAAGCTCCCGAGCTTGGTGCTGATACGTCGTCTCGGTTCTGGTACGCGTCTGGGTTATCGCCCTGGGCATCACCGTCTTGCCACGAAGCAGACAGCTACCGATTCTGGTAGCGATGGCACCGCTCGGGCATCGATACACTGTCCGCCGTTGGGTGTACACCCTTGCCTGGGCGACGATGCGTTCCGCCCGGTAGATCTCCACACTCTTGATGTTCGGCCCAAGGAACGGGATGTATCCGAACACCATCTCAGCCCGATCTTCCCAGTCGTACGGTGCCTGGTACGGGCGGGTCGGGGCTATGTACTGCGTCGTCTGCTTCGAATACTCGAAGACTTCCTCGGTGCCTCCCAGGTCGGTCTTGTTGACCGGGTCCCCGCTGCAGTAGTCGTAGGCGTTGGCACTCCCACCGGAAACCGGATCGACCTGGAGGAACCGGCCCGTGGCCGGGTTATAGAGGCGCGCGCCCATGAGGACGAGTCCGGCCAGGGCGTCCGCGGAACGCTGCTGTGCACCCAGCCACCCGTACCGACCCGGCGTGGCGGAGTTGTCCCGCGGCAGCCCGTACTCAGTGTGCTCGGTGTATGACTGGACGCCCGCGGCGTTGACGGTGTTGTCGCTGGTGGCGACGACATCGCCATGAAGGTTGGTCAACTGGAGCGTGGACGAGCCGTTACTGGTCTGGATGGCGGCCAACCCGGCGAGCCCGAGGATGTTGCGGGTCCAACTGCCGTCGGCCTCGGTGATCCAGGCAGGGCTGTCGTCGCTGCCAGAGTAGTGGTTGGTCACCGTACCCGACCCGGGGCCGCCATTGGTGGTCATCGTCTTGATCCGGCCCGCTGGGTCCAGCGTGAAACTGGCCGTCCGATCACCCTGACTGAGTGAGGCGACCAGGTTGTTCGCGTAATAGGTGCTGGTCAGGTCGGCGCTGCCCGCCGCGTGAGCGGCTGGCACCCTGGTGGTCCGTCCAAAGTCGTCGTACTCGTATCCGGGGTTTGTCAGGCGATCGGCTTGGTCGTAGTCGTACGTCTGAATGCGTGGGTCCGTCGCGGTGCTGCACGTGCCGCCGCTTCCCGCCGGGTAGGTGGCCATGCGGGTGCGGTTGCTGTTCACGGTGAAGGCGTAGGTTCGGGTGGTGCACAGGCCAGCGAAGGTGTCACTGACCTTGGTCAGCCGGCCGGCGGCATCGTACTGGAATTTCTGTTCGCTGCCGCCGGGGCCCTGCTGCGTGGTCGTGCGGGCGAACCCGTCCGGCACGGCGCTGAAATTCAGCCATGACACGTTGTCCTTGACATAGCTGAGCGCAACCGGCCTGCCGGTGCTGTCGTACCGGTGGCCTGCGGTCAAGCCGTTGGGATACTGCTCAACGGCGAGTCGCCCGCCCGCGTCGTAGGCGCCGACAAAATCGCCAACTCCGTCGTTGTGGCTTCTCACCAGCAGTCCACGGCGCTCCGTCCGACCTGCGGCGTCCGTTCCGTCGTAGGTAAAGGTCGTGGTCGCCTTGCCGTCGTTGGACGTGGCGATCTGGCCATCAATGGTGAATGTCGCGCTGGCCACGTTGCCGGTGGAGTCGGTGGTCGAAACCGCGCGACCGAAGGAATCGTGTGTGATGACGACACTGTCGGAGCCGGATCGGTTACCCGTTGAGAGTCCGGTGCTCACGTCGTACGTGTACACGTTCTCCGGCACGGTCACGCCTCCGGAAGCGGATGGCGTGACGACGACCGCCGACTTGACCAGCCTCGCGGCGTTGTCGTAAGTGAACGTGGTGGTGCGGGTCGTCGACCCCACGTTCTCGGTAGCCGTGGTACTGCCACCGTAATAGTCATAAGCCATCGTCCGCACGGGGAGTGGCTTTCCGGTGTCGGGCTGGCCTGCCGGCGCCGATCGGCAGAGCAGCCCGGCCCAGTGTGGCTTGTTGCCACACGCGGCGACGGTCGGGTGCGCTCCGACGGTGTAGTAGCTGATCACCGTCGTGGCCGCGTCCGCACCCGAGGACCGGGGCAAGCGTTCCTCCACGACCCTGCCGTGGATGTCGTAGCGGGTTCGTTTGACGATGTCGACCTGGCCGGCACCAAGGACAACCTTGGTCGTGGTCGGCCTGAACAATGTCCACCCCGACGGGTCGCCCGACATGACGGGGTCGTATTCCAGCTTGCTGATGGCGACGTCTTGGGCGCTCGGCGAAGCGGTACCGTCGAGAACGGCTGGCCCCGACGACGCGGTGGTCGGTAGGCGGTAGTCCTCGTGCGACAGGGGCCTGCCTTCGTCGTAGCTGTTGGTAAGCCGCAGCCGCGCGGACACCGTTGCGCCGGACACCAGGGCGACGAGATGGGCCGGGCCCTCCTGGCTGACCAGGTTCCCGTTGTCGGCGTACACGGTGACGTTGGCGAGCAGGTCAGCTCGCTCGGCGGAGGAGGGGCGTCCAGCGGTGTAGGGGTCTGTGTCAGGTGTCGGTGCCAGCGCCGCTGCGCGGGCAGCGGCGCTGAGCGACCAGGTCACGTTGCCCTTGCCGTCCCAGCGTGCGGTGTCTATCTGCCAGGCGCCCGCGCCGAAGCTTGCCGTGTTGACCGTGCGTCCGTTCGCGTCGTAGTAGCTGAGCTGGCTGTACGACCAGTCCGCGGCGACGGGCCGGTACGCCCCGTCCGTTCCCCTCGGCGGTACGTGCGAAGGTCGGAAAAGGGCGCCAGCGGCTCGGGGCAGATCAACCGTCTGAGCCCACTTGGCCGTCTCCGTCGCCGAAAGCTCCACCGGCCCACCGGCGCCCCCGATGGGAACGTCGTAGGCGACCGCCCAGGTGGGGTCCACCGCACCCGCTTCCCGTTGTACGTCGGCGATGCGGCCCGTGTTGTCATACCGCATGCGCCACGGTGCGAGACCCGGTGGAGTGACCTCGCTGACCCTGCCGTCCGGCGTGTAGGCGTACCCGGTACTGAGACCGGTCCGGGGATCGGTGACTCGCCGCAGGTGGCCGGTCGAGTCGTACTTGTAGGTGGCCAGGACGGTGGTTTTCATGGCCGAGCCGGTGGGGTCGTAGGCGGTGAAGCTGACCTGCTTGGCTTGACCGGCGATGTCTCCCCAGCCGGAGTCCACGCCACTGGCGGTGGTGCTGGTCGCGTAGCTGATGCTCAACGCCCGGCAACCCGGTTTCAACGTGGTGGAACAGACGACACCGGGCTCGATCTGGGCGACGACCCTCGTTAGCCTGCCGTCGGCGTCACGGGAGTAGTTGCCGAGAGTTGTTCCGCCGGGCAACACGATCTTGGTTACGACCCAACTGCCCTGCTGGGTGAAAACGGTCTTCACCCCGTTGGCGCCAACGTGCGTGTACTGCGTGTCGGAGTCCTTCACCAGCCAGCTGTCGCTCGCCTCGCCGACGCCGACCAGCTTGCTCGACCGCGGGCTGGCGAGGTACGTGAGAGTCTCCCCGGACGGGCCGTCGAGTACAACGTTGCCGCTGGACTGTTCGGTCAGCTGGAAGTCGACGACCTCCGACTCCGCGCCGGAGAACGACGCCGTCCAGCCCGGACCGAACACCTTCTTCTCCCGGCTCCGCCCGTCGAAGGCGTCATCCTGGTACGGCTTCAGCGACACGTGGGTACGCTCGACCGTCATCCCAAAGACCTCGGCGTCGGTGTCCGCGACGGTGTAATCGCCGGTGGTCATGGCCACTTTGCCCGGGCCCAGGCTGCCGACAGAGTTCGAGATGCCGAAGCCCGACGTTTCCAGCGTGACCGAGACGCCGGCGGTGGTGCATGCCTCGGCGCCACCGCCGCTGAAGCACGCTCGCACCTCGACCCAGGTGTAGAGGCCGCCGAGTGTCTTCGCGACGTTCCAGGTCAGGCCGGGGAAGTTCCTGCTGGTGTCGCTACGGACGTTGGGCCAACCGGTCAACGGGCTGGTCGAGCCCGGCACGTTGACGTCCTTCGACGGAATAGGCACATAGTCGTAGTACGGGTTGACGCGGTACTCGTACCGTACAGCGGTACGGGTGGGTGGCGCCGAAGCCGCCAGGCTGACGGCCTGCTGGGTGCGGTCCTCATGCAACGGCGAGGTCATCGCGCCGATTCCGTAACCGAACGAGTAGGACACCGGCGGCGAGGTGTTACCGGCCGCATCCCGTGAGCGTACGTACAGCGTGTGCCAGCCGTCGGGCACGAGGACGTCGATTCCGATCCCCTTCTCCGTCGGATCGGGTCTCAGTGGTATCTCGCCCACGGTCGGCGTGCCGGGGTCGTCCAGCCCCCACTTGTATTCCCTGACATCGCTGGCGACGGACTTCACAGAGCACGGGACTGCCTCGTCCACGGAGCGTAACCGCCGGTTCCAGCTGTCCCTGGACAGTTCGGGGCAGGTGACCACCGGCGGATCCGGCACGACCGCGTCCACGGTGAGCAGGCTCCACGCCGACCAGTCGGAGTATTCGAGGCCGTCAAAAGCACGAGCACGCCACCGCGATCGCGTACCGTCGAACAGCACCCCGCCGGGCACGATCACCTTGGCGTCCGAGCCGCTCTGCACTCCGTCGACGGCACCGGACCAGAGCTGGCCGGTGCCCTGACCCGCGGCCGGGTCACGTTCGACCTGGAACTCGGCCCGCAGCGGACCGCCCTCGGCGTCCTTCACCGCCGCATACAGGGTGGGAGTCGTCGTCGATGTGAAGGTCCTGCCGTCCCCCGCGCTGATCGGCGCGGCCCGTACCGCGCCGGTAATCGGGGTCGACCCATACGTCACCACCAACTTCGGCGGCTGCGCGCCGGCACCTTGCGCCTCGGTGGACTGGAACGCGCGGGCGTACGACCTCTCAAGGTAGACCGGCCATTCTTCGGTCAGCCGCAACATGACGCCGTGGTTTGGTGCTCCCGCGGCCCACGCGTTGGCGATGTCGGTGATCGGCCAGATCCAGGATCCCGCTGGCGACTGCCCTGCCGAGCAGGGCCCCGGCTCCTGCGCCTGCTGCTCCCCCGCCGTGGTGGTGGCGGGCAGGGTTGACCAGTTGTAACTCCAGTCCCCCGTGATGCGCTGCGCCTTGATGGTCAGGCCCTCGACGCAGCCGCCGCCTCCTGAGCCGGCCGCATTCAACTGCAGCTTGGCATCCGTAATCGTCTTGCCGACCAACCCGCTCGTCTCAAAGTCAACCAACACGCGCGAATACGATCGCCCGGACTGACCGCCGCTGGTCATGTCGTGCTGGCCGACGACGACCGCGTCGCCGTCGGAGTTGTAACCGCCGCCCGTTCCGGGACCGGGAGAGAAGACGGTGACGTCGTCGTTCACGGCGAGTGTGGTGGTGGGATCGACGGTGACGGGGTACGTGGTGCTCGGATTCGCGAGGAAGGCCGCATCGGGCTTGAGCTCGAGGAACTGCTGGCCGCCCCGACTTATCACGTCGGCTTTTACGTTTGCCCGACGTTGAGGGCCTTTCGCCCACCCCTGCCGCTCGCCACTCGACCTTGGCGAGTCGAACATGAATGGCGGGTGGGCACGCGCGACCTGTTTACCCTTCGCATCGGTCAACGTCAGCCCTCCGGCTGGCGTCCTGGCCATGGTGAGCCCGTTCGTCCGCACCCGCAGCGCGAACGTGACCGGCGCCGACGGGCGCTGCCGGATCACCACGTCATGACGGAAGCCAGCTGGCAGTGCGGTAACGACAAGATCCGCTCCCGGTCCCGCCGCATCGACGTAGACCGATCTAGCACCCTCGATTCGCGGCACTGGCAGCGCCGTCGGCCAGTACAGGGCCAGTGACTGCCCACGACCGTAAGTCATCTTCGCCAGCGCAGCGCTACCACCACCAGCGGAAATTTCGACGCCGCCGACTGCCGCCGCCGGCTTGAACACGTCCCCGTCCCGCCTGAGGACGGTGTCGATCGGGATCCAGCCGTCACCGCGGCGGACCCGGGCCGGGCCGCTCGTGGTTTCGGTCGTCACCGTGGAGTCGGGGTTGGCATAGGTGATGCTGTACTCGGTCGTCTCATCTCCGATAATCACCCGACTGCCTTGCAGACGGGCAGTGAGCGCGGCGGAGACCCGGTCCGGGCGCTGCGTCACCGCCGTTGCCTTCGTCGGGCTGGCTACCTTCTCTCGGGGCGCGGCGTGGACAGCCCCACTCGACGCTCCTGTCAGTACCAATAGGCTCGCCACGGCCGCAGCCGCCCATGTCAACCGATTCCTCATGATGCTTCACTCCCGCGCATTCGTCCGGCCGAATGTTCGACAGCGTCGATCCGGTCAACCGCGACCGCAAGACCTTCTGACCGTCCCGAACAGACCGCTTGTGTCCGGCCAGGTCAGAGGCGCGTCCCGGACTGTCCCGTACGGCCGGACCGTTGCGTCAGCATCGTTGGATCGCGTCAGCCAAGATCACATCTATGCGGCTGTGCCGGTAAACGGCGCGTGAGTCGCCTGACAGCGCGTGAGTCGCCTGACAGAAGGGCGGCGTCGCAGCCCTGGGCGGGAACAGCTACGTGACGCGGTAGGCGGTGTAGCGCACCCGGTCGGCCTCGCGGATCGCCGATGCCACGAAGACGGACTGCTCCAGGACGGCCAGCGCGGGCACGGACGTCTCCAGTCGTACGCCCAGGCGGAAGTAGTACTCGGACACCTCGACGGCGTCGCCGCGCAGCAACGCCTCGAGGACCTCCGCGCGGCCGCTGCGGACGCCGAACGTCCGCAGGTAGACGTGACCGCCGTCGGCGGTACGCGCCGAGTAGCGCGTGTCGATCTCGATCGCGCCGTCGGGGCGAACGACCTGCCAGTCGGCGCCGCCGGGCAGGATGTCGGCCTCGAAGAGGCCGGTGACCCGGCCGCCGACAACAGGCACCACGCGACGGTGACCGGCACGGGTCATCCCGTGGTCCTCCAGCGCGCCGAGGCGCACCTCCACCTCGAACGCGGACTCCAGCCCGGGAACCGGCGGGGCGGTCACGGCGTCCCGACCGGCGGCTCGGCGCGTACTCATGGAGTGTCCTTGACGTGCGCGAGGGCGTCGCGGAGGCGTTCCAGCGCGGGCACCGCGGCGGCGAGGGCCGCGCGGTCCGCCGCCGGCAGGGTCGCCGCGGCGCGGGCGACCAGGTCTCCGCTCGCGAGGTCGAAGCGGTCGAACAGGTCGCGGGCCTTCGCGGTGGCGAGGACGTCGACGTGGCGGTGGTTGCCGGGACGGGGGCGACGCTCGACGAGACCGTTGCCCTCCATCGCGGTGAGCAGGTTGCTGACCGTGGATCGGCTCAGGCGCAGTCGCTCCGCCAGTTCACCGGGGCCGGCCACGGTGCCTCGGGGCAGGGCCCGCACGATCTCGATCTGCGCGTCCGGGATCTCCGGCAGGTGCTCGGCGGCCCGGGCTGCGGCCAGCAGCGTGCGGCGCAGCGGCGAGATCACCGACGCCAGTCGCGCCGCGTCCAGTTCGGTCGGCTCCGGGCCGGTCACGACAGGACGCCCGGGACGGCCGTCGGCGTCAGGGAGGCTCGTTCGTTGAGGTCGGCGGGGAGGAAACCGGCCGCCTTCTTGTAGCCGGTGGCGATGGCGGTGAGCTCCTCCGGTCCGATGACGTCGTGGATGTGCGTGAACCCGTCCGGCGCGCGCTCGTGGGCGAGCACCATCACCTGTTCCGGGCCCTGCCGCCGGTTGCTCAGCACCAGCGCGGTGGTCGCGGGCCGCCGGTCCGCCTCGTAGGCGTCGAGCGCCGCCCGGACCGTCGGCGCGGTGGCGAGGTGCAAGGCGAGGGTACGTGCGTCCAGGATCGCCTGCGACGCCCCGTTGGAACCGTTCGGATACATGGGGTGGGCCGCGTCGCCGAGCAGCGTGGTGTTGCCGTGGGTCCACGTGTCGATCGGATCGCGGTCCACCATGGGGTATTCGAGGATCTCGTCGGCGGCCGCCAGCAGTTCCGGCACGTTGAGCCACGCGAAACGCCAGTCCGCGAAGAGCGAGACGACCGGCGCGGGGTCGACCGTCCGGTTCCAGTCCGCGTTGGGCCCGGCGAAACCGGGCCCGCGCCGCTCGGCGACGACGTTGATAAGGCCGGCGCCGATCGGGTACGCCACGAACTTCTGCTCCGCGTCCCCGGCCATGATCATGGTTCGCCCGTCCAGGAATCCGGGTGCCCGTGCCGTCCCCCGCCACAGGGTCAGCCCGTTCCACAGTGGCGCCCCCTCGCCGGGCCGATGGTGGCGGCGCAGCGCGGAGTGGATGCCGTCCGCTCCGACGATCAGGTCACCAGCGACGCCCACCTCCCCCGCCGCCGTCTCGAAGTGCGCGACGCCGTCGCGGACGCCGACGAGCCGGTGCCCGGTGCGCACCGCGTCGGCGCCCAGCCGTTCCCGTACCACGGCGAGCAGTTCCATCTGGAACCGGCCGCGGTGCACGGAAAGCTGCGGCCAGCGATATCCGGCGTCCAGTCCGCGTGGCTCGCTCCAGATCTGCTGACCGTAGCGGTTGTAGTAGGCAAGCGTGCCGGGTGCGGCGCCCAGCCTTTCCATGCGTTCCCCGAGACCCAATTCGGCCAGCTCGCGGACGGCGTGCGGGAGCAGATTGATTCCGACGCCGAGTGGGCGCAGCGCGGCGGCGCGCTCGTAGACGGTGATCTCACGGAAGCCGGCCCGGTGCAGGCTGAGCGCGGTGGCGAGGCCTCCGATGCCAGCTCCCACGATCACGATTGCCACGTCGTCGCCCTCTCCGCCCCACGCCACCAACCGCACAGTTTGGTGACAAAATCGTCGGCCGTCAAGACGTGTTCACATCGCCATCGGACCACTCGCACCGCTCTGCGATTCGGCCTTTAAGAATTCTTGACAATCAATCGCTGCTGCATGACGCTGATCGACGCGGTCGGATGCTTCCGGCACTCCGTCGACCCCACTTGTCAGGCTGCACAAGCGCTGCGCACGGAAGGGCCCGTCCATGAAGAAGGTCACCGCCCTCGCTGTTCTCGCCGGCGTCGTGATCGCCCTGACCGGCTGCACGGATTCCGATGCCACCGATCCGTCCCCCGGGGCGAGCGGCGACCTGCGGAAGGTCCGCGTGGCGGCGCTGCCGATCAGCGAGACCGCCGCGCTGTGGGGCGGCATCAAGGCGGGCATCTTCCGGGAGCAGGGCCTCGACGTGGAGGTGGTGCCGGCACAGGGCGGCGCCCAGGCCATCCCGGCCCTGATCAACGGCGACATCGACTTCGCCATCGGCCAGCCGTTCGGCCCGTTCCGCGCCGATCTGCAGAACCTCGGCGTGGTGATCATCGGGAACTACGCGTCGTCCTACGCCGACGGCGACGACATCAACGCCGTGGTGGCGTCCGCGAAGTCCGGTATCACCCGGCCGGCCCAGCTCGCCGGACGCAAGGTGTCGGTGAACAGCCTGGGCGCCGCCGGCGATGTCACGATCATGGCAGCGGTCGAGAAGGACGGCGGCGATCCCACCAAGGTCAAGTTCGTCGAGGTGGCTTTCCCGGACGCACCGGCCCAGCTCGCCGCCGGCACCATCGACGCCGCCTGGGTGACCGAACCGTTCATCACCCAGATGCGCAAGCGCGGTGACGTCCTCGTGGTCGCTCCGTACCAGGCCACCGTTCCCGGGCTCACCACCCTGACCACGATCACGTCGAACAAACTGAAGGACTCCGACGCCGAGCTGATCGCGGACTTCTCGGCGGCGATGAAAAAGACGCTCACCTGGGCCAAGGATCCGGCGAACGAGAAGGACCTCCGCCAGGCCATCAAGGACAACCTCGAACTGCCGGAGCCGGTGGCGGACTCGGTACGGCTCCCGGCATTCGGGTGGGAGCTCGACCGGGCCGGCCTGGAGCAGCTGGCGACGCTGGCCCAGAAGTACCGCGTCCTCGACCGGCGACCCGACTTCGACCGCCTCATTCAGCAGCAGTAGCCGACCGATGCGCAAGATCCTGCTGGGCGCCGTGGGTCTGCTGGGGTTCCTCGTCGTCTGGCAACTGATCCCGACACTGGGACTGGCCGACCCGCACGACCTGCCGTACGCGACGGACGTGTTCGGGTGGCTGTTCCAGGAGGTCCGAGACCTGGCGTTCTGGCGGCGGCTCCGGCTCACCATGACGTCCTGGGCAATCGGCCTGACGGTGGCGACGCTCGCCGCCGTCGCGCTGGGGACCGTGGTCGGGATGGTGCCGTTCCTGCGTCGCGCCACGCACACGACAGTCGAGTTCCTGCGGCCGGTGCCGTCGGTCGCGCTGATCCCCCTCGCCGTGCTGATGTTCGGCCTGCAGATGCGCGCCGCACTCGTCATCATCGTCTACGCGGCGTTCTGGCAGGTGTTCGTGCAGGTGATCTACGGCGTCGCCGACGTCGACACGGTCGCCCGGGACACCGCGCGGAGCTTCGGCCTCACCCGCTACGAGCGGCTGCGGTATCTCGTCCTTCCGACCGCTCTGCCGTACCTGATGACCGGCCTGCGCCTCGCCGCGACGGTCGCGCTCATCCTGGCCGTCACCGCGGAGATGGTGATCGGTAACCCCGGCCTCGGACGCATGATCGAGCTGTCGCGCTCCGCCGGGGACGCCGTCGGCCTCTACGGCCTCGTCGTGGTCACCGGGCTTCTCGGCGTGGTGGTGAACGTCGTGTTCCGCTTCGCCGAACGCCGCTCGTTGGCCTGGCACCAGTCGGTGCTCGCGGACGAGGCAACCCGATGACCGCCCTCGGGGCGGGCAGGGCCGCCCGGCGCGGCCTCGGCGTCCGGGTCGCCGAGGACGTCCTGTACGCGGTCGGGCTTCCCGTCCTGGCCGTGGGGCTCTGGGCCGTCTGGTCCACCCGGTCGGCCAACCGGTTCCTCGTCGGCCCCCGCCCGCTCCTCGACGCGTTCCGGCAGACCTGGATCGGCCCGGCGTTCGTCGACGACGTGCTGCCCAGCGTGTACCGGCTGCTGGCCGGCCTGCTCGCGTCGATCGTGCTCGGCGTCGCCGGGGGTGTCCTCATCGGCCGGTTCCGCCCGCTACGCGAGATCCTCGAACCGCTGCTGGAGT
The DNA here is from genome assembly GCF_040648595.1 of Micromonospora sp. NPDC049107. Lineage (NCBI taxonomy): Bacteria > Bacillati > Actinomycetota > Actinomycetes > Micromonosporales > Micromonosporaceae > Micromonospora > Micromonospora sp. NPDC049107. Next base: position 61,551 of record NZ_JBEZEC010000006.1, on the reverse strand, counting down.
TCTTCCGCGCGATTCCGCCACCGGTGCTGATTCCGGTCGCGATGCTACTGCTCGGTATCACCGACACCATGAAGGTCGTCGTCATCTCCTCCGGCGCGATCTGGCCGATCCTGCTGAACACGATCGAGGGCGTCCGGGCGACCGACAGCGTGCTGCTGGAGACCGCCGACTCGTACCGGATCTCCCGGTGGGAACGGGTGTGGCTGCTGATCCTCCCGGCGGCGAGTCCGCGCATCATGACCGGCGTACGGCAGGCGCTCTCGGTGGCCCTGATCCTCATGGTCATCTCGGAGATGTTCGCGTCCTCGGCCGGCCTCGGCTACCGGATCGCCTACTTCCAGCGGAACTACCTCATCGCCGAGATGTGGAGCGGCATCCTCCTGCTCGGCCTCATCGGCGTCCTCCTCGCCGTGGCCTTCGGCGTCGTCGAACGCCGCGTCCTGCGCTGGTACCACGGAATGAGGGAGGTCACCCGTGCCTGACGCGAGTCCGCTGCTGCGGGTCGAGCACCTGCGCAAGGTCTACGCCTCCGGCCGGGGCGAGGTCGAGGCGATCGGGGATCTCAGTTTCACCATGATGCCCGGCGAACTGCTGTGCGTCGTCGGCCCGTCGGGCTGCGGAAAGACCACCCTCCTGAAATGCCTCGCCGGACTGCTCCGGCCCACCAGCGGCCTCGTCACGATGGAGGGATCTCCGGTGACGGGCCCGAGCCCGGCGATGGCAGTGGTGTTCCAGGAGTACGGCCGCAGCCTCTATCCCTGGCTCACGGTCCGGGGCAATGTGGAGCTTCCCCTTCGACACCAGAAGCTCTCCCGCGCCGAACGCGACCGGAGGGTCGCCGACGCCCTTGACGCGGTCGGACTGCCGCAGTCGGCACGCAGCCATCCGTGGCAGCTCTCCGGCGGGATGCAGCAACGGGTGGCCATCGCGCGCGCCATCGCGTACCGGCCCGAAGTGCTGATCATGGATGAGCCGTTCGCGGCGGTGGACGCACAGACCCGCGCGGACCTGGAGGACCTCGTACGCGACCTGCACCTGAACCGCCGCATCTCCACTGTCTTCGTGACGCACGACATCGACGAGTCCGTGTATCTGGGCCAGCGCGTGCTCGTCCTGTCCCACTCGCCGACCCGGGTGCAGGAAGACCTCGTGATCGACCTCCCGCCAGAGCGCGATCAGCTCACCACCCGGGCGCTGCCCCGCTTCACCGAGCTGCGGACCCACGTCTACGCGCAGATCCAGCGGGCGAAGCGTGCGCCGGCCTCGGCACCGTGACGCGCCCCGCCGACCCCGGCAACGCCTATTCCCGCCGGCCGGCGACCGGGCCGCCCGGGCCAGTGCGGGTTTTGGCGCGGTACAGGCGGGCACCGGGCCGATCCCTCGCGATGGCCAGACTCCACGCCCAGATGCAGGAGCCATAGCCGACGACGATGAGGATGGCAGGCTCAGCTGGTGCACGAGCTGTTGGTCCTGACCACCGCGTCCGCCGCCGCGTTCATCCTGGCCGTGCTGTCCGCGGTGGCCGGTTTCGGCGGTGGGGTGCTGCTGTTACCGGTGTTCACCGCCCTGTTCGGGCTGCGCGTGGCCGTGCCGATGCTGACCCTCACCCAACTGTCCAGCAACGCCTCCCGGGTCTGGCTCAACCGCCACCACCTGCGCTGGCCCTTGATCGGCTGGTTCGCCGTCGGCACCGTCCCCTTGTCCATCGCCGGCGGGCTGCTGCTGGCCCACGCCCCCCTCGGCCCCCTCAAGCGCCTGCTCGGCGTGTTCCTCATCGGCGTGGTCATCTGGCGGGGCCTCACCCCACACCCCCGCAAACCCCGCGACCGGACATTCGCCGCCGTGGGCGCGGCCTCCGGCCTGGGATCCGCCCTCCTCGGCTCAGTCGGCCCGCTGACCGCCCCGTTCTTTCTCGCCTACGGCCTCACCCGCGCCACTTACATCGGCACCGAAGCCGCCAGCGCACTCACCATGCACCTCTCCAAAATCGCCGCCTATGGCGCCAGCGACCTGCTCACCCGCACCGTGCTGCTCTACGGTGCCGCCCTCATCCCCGCCACCCTCGCCGGCGCCTGGGTCGGCAAGAAGGTCGTCGGCCGCATCAGCGATCGGCTGTTCGTCCTATTGGTAGAAATCGGGCTACTCGCCGCCGGCGCACTGTTCCTCGCCGGCCTGTGACTCCCGGCCGGTGCAGCTGGTCCGGGTTGTGCCACCGTCGGGCAACCTGACCGTGGCCCAGCAGCAGGTGTGGCTCGGTCCCACCCTCGCCGGCACCCCGGTCACAATCTGGGTCGACACCGACCGGCTGCACGTCCTGACCGCCGACGGCGCCCGCATCAAGTCCAGCCCATCAAGGCTGTCCCAACGCGATCTCGCCCGGCTCCTGGCCGAGGGCGGTGCACCGGCCGGACCGCCTCCGTTGCCGCAGCCCGAACCACGGACCACCGCCGTCGAGGTCGACCGGATCGTCAACGCCTGCGGCGGCATCAGCATCGCCGGCCGGCAGATCAGCGTCGGCATGCCACTCGCCGGTCAACGGGTCCGGATCCGCCTCGACGGCATACTCCTGCACGTCATCGACGAGGCCGGGCAGCTGCGCCGCACCTTGCGCTGTCCACTACCGCCCACCGCGCTCGGCCGCATCCGCGACGCCCGCCCAGCGTCCGCAGTCCCGCCGCCAGCGGCCATCCCTGAGGTGGAACGGGTCGTGTCCAGCAACGGCAGCATCCAGGTCGCGGGGCAACGCATCTAGGTCGGCAAGGTCCACGCCCGCAAGTTGGTATCCGTCGCCCTCGACGGGCACACCATCACCGTCTACGACGCCAACACTCCGGTCGCGGCCGTCCCCCGCCGCAGCACCACCAACCTGAACCGCACCAAGGCGCACCACCACATCACCCGACTGGCTGAGACATGAGCCTGAGGTTAGGCGGAGAACCACCCCACGGCCGAGGCGCGGCGGTAATCCGGCCGGCTCGCCCACGCCTGGCTCCACGCTCGCTCCTGCGTCGAGTCGAGACGTCCGTGCCGGGCGGCGTCAGCGTTTTCGCCCAGCAAGCGGTGCAGCGCCGACGCCGCCTCGACGTCCATTGCGCTGATCTCGTGCAGGACATACCGCCGGGGACGACGGTCGAGTGGATAGACCCCCGCGAACCAGAACTCCCGCCCATCCCACCGGGCCAGCCCGTCGATCGCTCCGTCGTAGAAGTCGTCGCACCACAGAATCTCGACGCCGGACAGCTCGACCAAACCGGCCAACACCGACTCCTCGTGCATCAGTAGGTCTCCGTCAGGTTCCTCAGGCACACGCAAAACCTAGCCTTTCTGCCTCCCGGCGCTGACCAGCCTTACCGTCGACAGCAGGCACCAGACCTATTCGATCAAGGCCCTGCGTGAAGGGTCCTGCGACGCCGCTTCGTCAACCATCGTGGGAGACCAGGCAAAACGCAGCAGCGCGTCCTCCGTCGGCTGATGTGCGGCACGCGTCCGCCAGGTGATCTGCGGCATTCACTCTACTCAACGGGGTTTTGGCGATTTCTTAAACCAGAATGCAGCAGCCCGGCCGCAATCACCACAAAGGAAACGCCGGGGATTATAAAGATTGTTGCACCAACAGGCGTGCGATGAATTCTATCCAAGCCGAGCGTCAAGAATAGGATGCCTGGAGCGAGCGCGGACATGCCCGCAGCAAAGAAGACTCTAGGAACCTTCCTGGCAAAACCCGACGTCCGGGAAGCAAAGAACATTGCCACAAAGGACGTCGCCGTGAGCACCGCCGCGAGTATCGATGCCGATAGAGTTAGGGCGGCTGGCGTTCGGCGAAAGAGACCCACAGCCGCGCCAGCAAGGTAAATCGCAGGCGCTGCAATAATGCCGCCTAGGACATTGACCAAAACATCACGGCCGAACTTGGCAAGCTCTTTTCGGCGCTTGTTCGCTACGGTGCCAATCGAATCGTCATCCACGACGGCATCGTAGCCAAATCTTCTCGGCTGGATAGCCCGTGCCAACCCGTGCACGGGTGCTGGCGATGTGCATCCTCCGGCGATCGTCTGGCATGCCATCGACGTCCTGAGGCTGAGGGATGGTGAGGTGCGCTCGTTCAACGCAGGCAGAATGGCTTACGTGACGAACCCTGATCCAGACGCGGAGTGGTGGACGACGTCGGAGGTCGCTGAGTACCTCGGCGTCCAAGTCGGCACCGTGAGTTCCTACCGGAACCGCGCCAGATGCCGGAGCCTGACAAGACCCTCGGCCGGACCCATCTGTGGCGTCCGCGAACGATTACGTCCTGGCATGAGGGTCGGCCCCGGCTCGGAAGTCGCGCCGCTGACGTTGGCAGCGGGCAGCCCTGGACAGTCCCTTCACCGGCGAAGAGTGGCAGCTCCTCCTGAAGACGCACGCCCAGCGCTTCGAGGATCTACGAGCCTTCCTCCAAGACCATCACCCTTGGCAGAAACTCGTGATCGCGGCCGTGCCGATCGTGATGAGTTCGGACGAATATGCCGCTTGGGTCAGCCGGACCCTCCTGCTGGACGCTGGCGCCGTAGGGGCTACGCCCCGGCGCGCGCTCAAACACCTCTCGCACTCCTAGGGAGGATGCGTTTCAGTGCAGGCCTCTTGCGCTGTTTCCACTCGCGCGGTGCCGTGCGCCCGGGCACACCGAGCTCAGCCCGCACCGCGTCGTTGAAGATCACACTGGCCTTGCTCAAGGCATCGCTGTGAGCAGAAACGACCTCTCTCAAAAAAGCCAGCGCCTCTTCGGGTTCGTCCTCCAGTGATGCAACAAAGGCTTCGCGGTCCTCCGCGTCAAGTGACTCGACATGTGCACTAAACTCTTTGAGGACATCACCAAGACAACAAAATGCGGCCGCCCATGCGCCCACGGCGGCATCATGCACGAGCGTGGTCGAGATCAGCCTTGTCCTGTTGGTCATGTCATACATGGGCCTGCCATGCTCGAAACCTAGATCCACCTGTTTAGGCCCGTACTTCAGGAAGTCGGAAAGCTCATTCCGGAACGTCTCGAATGCGTCTGTGAACTCTAAGTAGAGCTTGAGGCGTTCGGCGTGCCAGCGATGCAGATCCTCGCGTTTCGCCTTCCACCGTTCGTTGGCCGTGACCACAACCTGGCCGACGAGGACACCGGCAAGAGCCATAGCACCGGATAACGCCGGCACCGCCCACCAAGACGACGTCATTAGCCCCAAACCCCGGCGGTTAAGTCCTGCAACACTGCTCCGACGGACCCCGATGTTGGCACACCGAGGCAAGTTCCGCCTGCTAGCCAGCCCGTCGGCCTTCGGCCGCACCTTGGTGGAGTGGGTGGGGCCTGCCCGGACGGACGGTGTCGGGATGGCGCCAACCATCCTGGAGTGCCTGAGGACCCCGCCGGAGGCTCGCCCTGGTCGTCGCCTTCAACATCGGAGCCCCGGATCTGCCACTCACCATGGCGGCCCGGGGCTTCTTCGTATGTCGCGTCGCCAGCGGGGCTGCAACCGTTCGGGGTGCGCCTCGTGCGATTGCGCTAAGAGGCGCGGGGTCCCCGATCGGCGACCGGTCGGTCGGCCCCTGGTCGGCGGCGCGGGCGGCCTGCGAAGCGGGCCGCCTTGATCACGACGGAGATCTACAGCCAGGTTTCGTCGGCGACAACCCGTGAAGCCCTGCGAGCCCACGGCACATCATCAATCGCTCCAGACGGAACTCGCGGCCAGCGCGGCCGGGTTGAGCGCGCACTATCCAGGGTAGGGCCAGCGGCGTTCAGGCAGCAGTTGCGTCGAACCGTCGGCCTCGATCACCCAGGTACGCGGCTCACACAGCGGGTCATCCAGACTGGCGATCTCTCGACCGGCTGGATCTCGGGCCACCAGCCGCATCGAACGCGCGCAACTGCTTCGCAGCGGAATCAATGCCGAGCTCGTGGCAGACACGCTATGGGTGATGGGGACGCCACCCGTCTCCTCAACCGTCAGCTTGCTCGCCAGATGGTTCTCCACTACGAACGTTTCCGCACTACTGTCGGTATCCATCATCGGAACGCCGAACTGTCGTACCCAGCCAACGGCACCGGCGCAAACCACCACCACGACGGTGATGAGCACGGCCAGAGCCCGCCACAAGCGACGTTGCCGGCCAGATTTCGGGGGCGTTGGTGGTGTTGTCATCGTCTCTCCCGCCGGGCGCCCGGAACGGTCGCCAGTTGCGATCCCTCCTCCGAGGGGGACCAGGTCAGCCTCGGCGACGCCCCAATGTCCCGGCCGTCGACGGCGAGTATCGCGGTGAACGGCGCACCCTGCGCTCTCCCGCCTGGCGCGCGGTCTGCCATTAAGTGTTGCGTTGAACGAGTTCCGGCACAGTACAGGTCGGGGTCCGGGTGCTCGGCGCCATCGTGCCCGGCGCCGGCCCGCTGCGTCTGCCCGCACCGCGCACCGCCGCGCTGCGGCTGGTCATGGCCGGCTGAGCGACCGCTCCCGCTCCGGTCAGCCAGCCCCGAAGCAGACGAACGCCGCCGCGGTGGCCCGGGCCGGACCGTCGCCCGCCGCACCGAACGCCCACTGCGCGTCGGCGAGGGCTCGCGCCGGGCCGGCACCCGCCCGCATCCGCGCGTGCAGGTCCAGCATCAGTGCCGTGGTGGGCTCGGCCGGCACGGGCAACACGGTCGCGATCAGGCACCGGGTGCCGAGCGCCAGGAGCACCGCGGTGAACCCCATGACCTCGTCGCCGGGGCGTAGCCCGGTCAGGCCGGAGTCACAGGCGGAGAGCACCACGCAGCCGGGCGGCCGGGCGACCGCCTCCCACTCGTAAGCGAACAGCGGCCCGTCGGCCAGTTCCAGGGTGGAGAACTGTGGGTTGTCCGCGCGGAACGTGCCGTGGGCGGCGATGTGCACCAGCCCCGCCCCGTCCAGCGCGGCGGTCAACGCCGCGGCGGTGGCGTCGGGCCCGGTGAGCCGCCGCGCCCCGGGCAGGACCTGGGCGAGCCGGCATACCTCGGTGTGCCCGGCCGGCAGGCGCGGGCCGGCGGCCAGGACCGGCGGCCCGGCCGGCAGCTCCCGCCGATCCGCCCCGAGCCAGGCGGTGGCCGAGGGGGCGACGGTCACCGGACGCCCCGCGCAGGTGGGCAGCGCCGACCAGGGCACCGCGTGCAGCGCCCCGACCGGGACGATCACCAGGGCCCGGTCGGCCAGCCACCGCCGCAGCGGGGCGAACAGCAGCCGGTCCAGGGCCGCCGCCGCGTCGCCGGCCCCCGCCCGCGCGGCGGCCGCGTCGCCGGTGGTGACCAGCCGGCGCAGGGCGAACCGGTGCCGGCGGGCCAGGTCCGCCGCGGCAGCGAGCGGGCCCAGGTCGTGCAGGCTGGCCCGGCCGTCGCGGACCAGCACCGCCCGGATCCGGTCGCCATGGGCCACCAGCTCGACCAGCACCCGGGAGCCGAGCCGCGCGGCCAGCGCGCCCACCCCGGGCGGGGCCAGCACGGGGCCCCCACCGGGCACCCGCCGGGCCAGGTCCCGGATGCGCTGCTCCAGCCGGGCCTGCCGGCCGCGCAGGGCGGTTGCCGGGCGACCGGCCAGCACCTCGTCTTCGAGCAGGCCGCTGACCAGTCGGAGCTCAGCGAGCGCCGCCACCAGGTCGGGGTCGGCCGGAGGCCGGGCCGGCCGGGCCCGCAGCGCATTGGCCCGCCACCGCTCCGCCCACGCCAGGACCCGCCCCGGCGCGCCCGCCCGGACCGCGATGTCGAGGCCCTCGGCCGCCAATTCCTGACCGTACGCTCCACTGTGGGCACGCAGCTCCGTGGCGCCGAGCGACATGCGGTGCCGGTCGAGCACGACCAGCCCGCGGCGCAGCGCCCGGGCGGCCCCGGGTTCGTCCCCGTCGAGCCGGCGCGACAGGGCCAGGGCGTACCAGCCCTGTGCTCGCCGGTCGGCGGTGCCGCGACGGCGGGCCCGGGCGGCCACCGCCAGCAGGTTCCGGGCCCGGCCTGGCCGTCCCAGCGCGGCGGCCACCAGGCCGGCCTCGATCCGGGTGGTCAGCGCCGGACCCGGCCACCCGGTGGCGTCGAGCTGATCGGCGGTACGCACCATGGCGGTGAACAGGGGTGCCGAGCGGGTGCCCCGGCGGTACTCGGCGCGCAGCTCGACGTGCCGGGCGAAGACGGCCCAGGTGCGCCGGCCCTGGCGACGGAACCGGGCCCGGGCCGCGGCGGCAGCCTCGGTCGCGGTATCCAGGTCCGCGGCGAGCAGCGCCGCGCGGGCCCGGGCCAGCAGCGCCTCGGCGAGGTCGGAGGCCATGCCCCGGCGCCGCAGTTCCCGGACGGCCGCCGTCGCGACCACCACCGCCTCGTCGACCAGCGGCACCGACAGCAGCAGCTCAACGCGGTCCAGCAGCAGCGCCGGCCGGGGTACGGCGAGCCGCCGGTACTCCTCGTCGACCGTGGCGAAGCAGCGCAGCGCGCCGGCGATGTCGCCGCGCTGGCCGGCCGCGATGCCGCAGTTCCAACGGGCGTCGGCCGCCGCGAGGTCCAGGCCCAGCCGTTGGAAGGCGGCTGCCGCGCGGGACAGGTCGTCGTCGGTGCCGCCGGCGGCGCCCCGGTGGGCGTTGAGCAGCCCCCGGTTGTTGCGCGCCCGCGCCTCCAGCAACAGATCACCCTCGCGCAGGGCGATGTCGACGGCCAGGCCGTAGTCGCGTACCGCCTCGTCGTAGCGACCTCGGTAGTGCAGCACTACGCCCCGCTGCATCCGGGCCCGCCCCGCGTCGGCACCGACGAGCTGCGGCAGCGCGGCGGTCACCGCGCGCAGCGCCGCAGCGGTGTGGCCGGCGTTGGCCAACACGTAGCCCAGGCTCATCCGGGCCAACGCCCGGTTCCGGGGCGTGCCGGCGGCCCGGACCGCGCGGCGCAGGTGGCGCAGGGCGCCGGACAGGTCGTTGAGCTCTCGCAGGGCCAGACCGACGGCCCGCTCAGCGGTGGAGCGCTCGTCGGCCCCGGCCGTGGGCGCGGCGGCCAGCACCCGCTGGGCGATCGCGATCGCCTCGCGCGGGTAGCGCTGGACGGCGTCAAGCGCCGCCTGAGCCGTGCCGGCACCGGAACCGGTGCTGTCGGGCATGCCCCACAGAGTCCCCGAACTGATGCCCAGCCGTCAATGTCTCTGCGGGCCTGTCGGGAATCTGCACCCACCATTAACGCCATTGACACGCACCTATGCTTTGGAAGAATCGACGACACCCGGGAAACGTGGCCACACCGGCCAGTGGCGGGCGCTTCTGCCGACCGCATGGAGGACCCGTGTCGCCTGACCATCCCGCCGCGCCGCGCCCGGCCGGCCAACTGTCCCGACGGCGACTGCTGGCCGCGTCCGCGCTGGCCGCCGCAGCGTCGTTCGCCGTCGGGTCCCGTGCGGCCCCGGCCCGCGCCGGCAGCGGGGACGACGACGCCTACCAGCGCGCCTTCGACGAGGCGCTGGCTGCCGACAAGAACGTCCGCCGGCACACCACACCGGGCCGGGAGTTCCTCTACCGGCCACGGCAGCTGCTCGCCGCCGACGCCGACGCCCAGCGGGTCACCGCCTGGCTGCGTGCCCGCGGACACGTGGTGGCCGTGGGCGACGGCTTCGCCGGGGTCACCCGGCTGCTCTTCGACCGGGAGACCGACGTTCCCGCGCTCGTGACCAAGCTGCGCGACCCCCAACAGTGGCCGGGGCGGCCGGTGCCGAATGTGCAGCCGCACCACGTGCTGCTGGGCTGCGGCAACATCATGGGCAACCCGGGCAGCCCGCCCACGACGGTCGCCGCGCTGCCGCCGCCGGACCCGGCCCGGCTGGGTGAGGGCGCCAGGGTGACCGTCGGGATCTGCGACACCGGCATTTGGCGGCAGGCCGGCGGCTACCACCCACAGTGGCTCGGCGGGGCGTACCTGCCGGAGGTCGACGACGAGGACCCGCTCTACGTGCACACCGACGTACTCGCCCCGCAGGGCGGGCACGGCACCTTCATCGCCGGCGTGGTTCGGCAGGCCGCGCCGGGAGTCCGGGTCGACCCGGAGCAGGCGTTGACCGCCACCGGCATTGGCGACGAGGCGTCGGTGGTGGCCGCGATGGCCCGGCTCGCGCCGGCGGTGTCCGTGGTCAACCTGTCGCTGGGCGGATTCACCCAGGACGACAGGCCGTCGCTGCCCCTGGCCAACGCCGTGGCCGCGCTACCCGCGACGAACGCCGTGGTCGCAGCGGCGGGCAACGCCGGCACCAGCCGGCCGATCTGGCCCGCCGCGCTGGGCCAGGTCGTTGCGGTGGCGGCGGTCAGCCAGGGCTCCGGTGGCGTGGTGCCGGCCACCTACAGCGGGTACGGGCCGTGGGTCGACGTCTGCGCGGTCGGCGAGCGCCACAGCACGTACGTCGAGGGGCAGATGCCGCTGCCGGGCCGCCCGACCCGGGTGTTCCATGGCTTCGCCACCTGGGCCGGTACCTCGTTCGCCACGGCGCACGTCTCCGGTCGGCTCGCCGCCCTGATGACCGCCGGCGGCCTGAGCGCCGACGCGGCCCGGCTGGCGCTGCTCGCGGCGCCGCGCTGGCACCCCGACTACGGCGTGCTCGTCGAATGAGCGACCGGGCCGCGAGCCGATCAGCAGCACCGTGCGGTGGCCCCGGCCGGTGCCGGGTGCAGCGTTGCCGCGGCGGGAACGAGCGGCCGCGAGCGACGGAGCAGTGCCGCACCAGCCGGCGGACGGCGTCGCCGTGACCGACCCGAGCGCAACCGACCTGGTGACCGCCGCGGCGGGCGGGGACGAGTCGGCGTGGGTGGAGCTGGTCCACCGGTACACCCCGCTCGTCTACTCGGTGATCCGGTCGTACGACCTGAGCCGCGCCGACGCCGCCGACGTCAACCAGACCGTCTGGCTGCGTCTCGTCGAGCAGCTGAGCCGGATACGCGACCCGCAGGCGCTCGCCTCCTGGCTGGCGACCACGGCCCGGCGCGAGTGCTACCGGATGTCCCGCCTCGGCCGTCGCACCCAGCTCTTCGACCCGTACGATGACGCGCTGGACGCGTACCATGGCTTCTCCCGCACGGCGGACGTGGCGGCCCCCGACGAGGAGCTGCTGCGCGCGGAGCGGCGGCAGGCACTGCGGGAGGGCTTCGCGCAGCTGCCACCGCGCTGCCAGAAGCTCCTGGCCCTGTTGACCGCCGACCCGCCGGCCAGCTACCGGGAGATCGCCGAACGGCTGAGCGTGCCGGTCGGCAGCATCGGGCCGACCCAGGCCAGATGCCTGCGTCGGCTACGGGACTGCCCGGCGCTCGCCCCGTTTCTCGGAACGGCCGCAACCCGGACGAACGGAGGTGAACGCGATGGAGCCGTTGCCGCCGGCCGATGACGCGGCCCTGACCGCCGAGCTGGGTGCGGCGCTGCGGGAGGTCGGGTCGGTCCCGGAGGAGTTCCTGACCGCCGCGCGGGCGGCGTTCGCCTGGCGAAACGTCGACGCGGAGGTGGCGCTCGCCGAGCTGACGTTCGACTCGGCGTGCGACGCGGCGCCCGCGCTGACCCGGTCGGCCGAGTCGACGCGGACGCTGTCGTTCCGCAGTGCGGTGGTGACGCTGGAGATCGAGGTGACCGACGCCGGCATCGTCGGTCAACTCGCCCCGCCCCGAGGGGGGCGGGTGTCCGCGCAGACCGCCTCGGGCACGTACGCGGAGGCACCGGTCGACGCGGTGGGCTTCTTCTCGCTGGGCGCTCCCCCGCCCGGCCCGGTCCGGCTGCGCGCCCACACCGACGGCTACTCGGTGGCCACCACCTGGGTTTCGCTGCGCTGACCCACCGTCCACCTGGGACGGCGGCGCGCACCCGGGACGCCCAGAGCGTCCTGGCGAGCGCGCGGCGACGGGGGTCGCGGGCTGCCCAGGCCCACGACCCCCGCTGGTGGCCGGGGCTACTGCTTCCCGACGCTCATCAGGTACTCCACACCACCGAGGTCGGTCCGCTCCGCACCGCTCGTGTCCGGACCGAACTGGGTCACATCGAGCGCGAACTCCTTGTCCGAGGCGACCGCGGCCGCGAAGGTGAGGGAGAACTCGACCCGCTCACCCGGTTCCAGCAGCAGGTTGCCGAGGCGGGCCTTCGCCGGTTCGACGACCTCCAGCTGGTTCCTGCCGACCTCGCGTATGCCGGTGCCGACCTTGCCGCCGGCCTGCCACCGCTCGAACAGGGTCGGCCCGAGGTCGACGACGACCCGGCCGCCCACGGCCTGAATCGGCTCCCCCGGCTGCGTGAAGACCAGGTCGTTCTTGGTCGCCACCCGGAGCGAGTTGCCGATGGCGAACGGCCGCACGACCGGCGTCCCGCCCGCGACGAGCCGCACCGAGTCGACGTTGCGCCAGGCGATGTTGTTGTTGTTGCGGGTGTTGGTGCTGATGTCCGGACCCTCGAAGGTCATCGGATCGGTGGACGACACCCACCTGGCCAGCAGGCAGAAGTGGCCCGGTCCGGGCACCCCGGTCCACGGGATCGTCACGGTCGTGGTGCCGGCGAAGACGGTCACGTTCATCGCGCCGATCTGGGTCCAGTGCGTCGGCCAGACGGCACCGCCACCCGGCGTCGTCCGGTAAATCCGCAGCACGCCGCTGCCGGTGCCGGAACCGTACGGGCCGGGGTTACGCAGCTTGATGAAGATGTAGTTGGTGACGCCGACGATCGGGTTCTGGCTGACGGCACACTCGACGGCGGTCGGGCAGACCTTGATGTCGGGGCTGGCCCACAGCGGGTTGAGCGAGTGGGGTTGGACGCCGACGTCGGCGGTGACGTCCCGGATGTAGACGTCGGTGCGGGCCGCCGCGGCCTTGTCCTGCCGCGCGTCGACCGGCGCGGCGGCGGCCGTGGTGACCGCCAGCAGCGCGGCCAGCGCCGTGCCGGTAAGCACGGCCAGCGCCGAGCGGCGGACGTATCTTCCTACGTTGCCCATGACAGGCTTCTCCCATCGTCGAGGGACCGCCGACCCGCGTTGTCTCCTACCGGGCCGACGCGATGACGTTGTTCAGGAGCGCGGCGCGGCGCGGTTGATACGCCCGGCGGGACCCGTCACCGTCAGATGGAGCGAGGAACGACCAATTAGACGAGTATCGATATTTTCCCCGGCCGGCCCGATGCTGTCGGAGGGTGTCGGTACGCTTCGCCGGCACGTCGATGTGGATCGCCTCGACCACAGTGGTGCCGATAGCGCACATCGGGTCGAGCACCAAGTCCGCTGGTTGCGTGTAGGCGGTGACGGCGTGCGCGGCGATCGCCGGGAGCATCCGCGCCGGGCGCCGCACGGACTCGCGGACGTACCGGCCGCGGCGCTGGACCGGGCCGGTGGACTGGGCGGTCGCCCACACCGACAGGCCTTGGGGGCCGGGAGCAGCCCGACGACGTCCGATCGTGGGGGCAGTCGTCGTGCTCTGCTCGTCGGGGTTGCCGACACTGTCTGCGCGGTGCTTAGCCACGGCGACCACCGCCCTCGCGCCCGCCCTGCTGGGCTTGGCTCAACACCATGGGCTGGTGCTGCGGCGTGTGCTCACTAAAGTGGTGTCGGCTCCGCGCCGCGCCGTGGTGCGCTGACACCCTCAACCGGTGTTTGTGAGACCCCCAGGCAACCAACACGGATCGGTGACTTGCTGTTTCAACTGCGCTGAGCTGTCGGATGGGTCCCACGGTGTCCATGCTCGTCCGTCGGCGTCTAACCCGATCGTCACCCGTTAGTCACTCACGCCTCGCGCCTGCGGCTCTGCTCCCTCACCTCTGCCGCGCAACTGAGCAACGACCTAGCCAGCGACTCGGCCCGGTCCGCCGACAACCACAGCGAGCCGTGCGGCACGTCGTCATCGGGACCGGCCAACCCTTCGGTCAGAGTCTCCGCTGGCACTTCGACGTCTAACCGAACGAAATGATGCCCCCTGCTGTAGTCGACGAAGGCATCCAGGTACCGGTCATCATCGAAGGTCACCGCCGCATGCTGCCACGACAGCGATCCCCACTTCACCTTCTACCGCTTCGTCCCGAAGGAACCATTAGCCGTTGGTGATCTGCGCCAACAGCAGACGGGAGCAGTCGAGCAGTACGTAGGAGTCCACAGACGTCCGTGCCTTGCTCGCGCTCGTCGTCACTCAGTTGGTCACCCAGGTACGACAAAGGGGCCGTCTCGATCTTCCGAGATGGCCCCTTACCTGCGTCGGGACGGCCGGATTCGAACCGACGACCCCTTGACCCCCAGTTTACAACGATTCTGTCACGGGATGCCAGAACCGATTGATACATCCGCAGATACGAGCAAATGGGCATCCCTTTTTGACGCCCTCTGCCGCCTCATGCCGGCCGCTCCTCGGGTGCCAGTCCCGAGCCGTTACCGAGCTCGTTACGGCAACCGGTCAAGAACCCGCCCTGACATCGGGTCCAGGTAGCTCTGGTGCCCGCCCTTCATACCTGGCCCGCGCACGCGCCTCGTCAGCAGCCGATCGCTCGCCAGTTGCTCGAGCGCCGACAGGTGGGGATCTGTCTTCAGGCACCGTAGCTGGCGGGCACCGCTACACGGAGGTACCACAACCAGAAATCGCGACGAAGAGCAGAGTTACTGGGCGTCTCCCAGATGGCTCCGCCAGCTAAGGCGATGGAGGCGAAGTAGGAAGGTTCCCAATCCTCAGAGTCGACCTCCGCCTCATCGGCGCCTGCGGGCAGCACTAGCCCGCCCCATAGCACGTCCCGGTTGGTAGCCCAGCACGCCAAACCCGCGGCGACCGCAGGAAACGTCTCGGGACCGGTACGCATCCGATTGTCGAGGAACGTCGCAAGACGGTTGAGCTGGACCGAGTTGTAGACCAAGCCCAGTTGAGGCTGTTCGGGCGTGGCGCCTGGTGTGGGACCGCAAAAGGGAAGCGGTTCGACGAAGCGTTCCTGCCAGACTGGCCATGCCTTCACCGCACACGATGCTGATAGCCGCAGGTACGAACGCCAACTGCCGCCGCCCGTAACCTGCTCGAGCGCATGGTGCAGCTCCATCCGAAGCGGCCACTTCAGCTCACCCTCTGACGAAACACGGTCGATGCACCCGTCGGCTAGGCGGACAACGGTCTCTTCGGTCACTCCGCGACTACTCCTGTTCCCGAGTGCCGCTCGGGCGGAACACGGTTACAGCAGCCGGATCGGTGACCCACTGTGCGAAGATAAATACTGGTTATTGACGCTGTGGTCACCGAATCGTCCTCAGACGATCGACTCCCTATTCATATCCATCAGATCAGGATCACGCTGGAGCAATATCTGCTCAAACCGCTCCCATCCATGATCCGCAACGAATTGCGCTTCACCAGAAGTGACGGGGATTAGCCACACGATAGCAACCGCATCACCATTCTCAAGGATGACCGACTTAAAATCGGGGTCGTAGTAAACGGGCAGCGCCGCATAAAGCGAGGCGAAACCGGAATCACCGACGATGTCTTTGGGTAGAGGTATGACATTGCCTCGAAGGACCGCTTCACGGGCATCAAGGCACCTCGACACGACAAATTCCAACGCCCGAGGGAACATACTGTGTGTCACATCCGCAGGGCCATGCTCGGCGGCGATGAACTCCAGGAAGAGGTGCGCGTCGTGACCTGGACGGTGCAGCGGCACACGACTGAGCCCCACGGTGGCGTAGCCGGTGGTAGCCGCGAAGATGCCACCGGTAAGGTACGCCACGTTGACCGTTGGAAGTCCGTTGCGCGCAGTACCCTTCCAGCCACCGGTCAGCTGCCCCAGGCGGCGCTCGAGATGATCGATCAGTATAGGCACCTCGACACCCTACCCGTCCTGGCGGTTACCGGCACCTCGGTTACATGGAATGCATTCTATTCGCACATCTTTCTGATATTCATCTAAGAAATCCGCGCGACTCATGCTCTCTGGATATAGACGATTCGTATGTGCCGTGGGGTAGTGACCCATGTCGCCGGAGGGCTGGCCGGCCGCCGGATTACGGAAGACTTCGCCCGCGCAATTCGGACCCTGGCGTGGACAGATCACGCCGCCGCTGGGTCCCGGGGTACCGTTCGCCCAGGCGTCATTCGTCGTATCTGCCCGCCAACCGCCCCGGCTCGTCGTGTAACCGGGCGCGTTCGTACCGCGCACCATACCGTTGGCGTCCACCGCACCTGGGACGGGCGTATTGGGATTTGCCAGGAACCGCCCATCGGCCCCGATCGGTCGGCCGCCAGTGGCGCATTGACACGCCGCATTGTGGCCGTCTTCGCCTCCGCCGCAATTATGGACTAGTACCGGGTCGTCGCCGGCCATCACATAGTAGGTGTGGATGTCGGCGACGGTGAGGTCGCGCATCTCGGCGTCGCCGTCGAGGTTCTCAACCTCGACCACGGTCACCTGCACTCCAGGTCCCCCACCACCCATGCCAGCGCCGGTGCCGTCACCCTCCAGCCGCTTGTCGTCGTGCACGAGCAAGCGGTGGCCGACCTTCAGCTCAGCCGCGTCCACCCACTTGCGGTCGGTCGCGTCCCAGAACGGATGGTGTTGCGTGGTCTTCAGCACCGTCGACTTACCCGAGTTGGCATCACGCACTGTGACGTTGGTGAGGTCTCGGTCCTGGTTGACGTGCAGGGCGGTCACGCTCTTGGCCGCAGTCTTCTCAGCCTCGGGGTCGGTCGCCGCCACCTTGTCGCCCAGTGCAATGTCTTTGATCGCCTTGGTGCTGCCGTCGGCCATCAGAACGCGGGTGGCCGGATCGAAGCTGTGCCGCGGGGTGTTGCAACCCGAGACGCCCTGTCGTCCCTCGCCGCGCTGCGGCCGGCTCGGCGTCGCGCTTCTGCCACTCTTGCCGCCGAGCGCCCGACTGGCTCCACCACCAGCGAGCTTCGTCGCACCTCCGGTCAGCCTGCTCACGCCGGCCGATAGACCGCCGTCCAGGCCGCCCTCAATCATCGTGCTGGCTAGGTTGCCCAATGAGAACTTCTCGTCACCCCGAGCCACGTCGACCATGTATCCGGCACCAGCGGACATCGCTCCGGCGGCGGCGCCGGCCAGGATCAGGCACCCGACGCCGGTGGCGCAGAGAGCGCCCACTGCGACTGTCGCCGCGATACCCACGGCCACCGTCGCCGCGAACTTCCACGGATCCTTCTTGATCGCCTCCACTGTCGATTTGAGGTTAGTGACAGCGGATTTTGCCGCCTTCTTCGCAGTCTCTTTCACGCATTTCCTGACGCCGCCAGAGGCACACTTTTTGGCGTCGTGATACGCGTCCTTAACTTTTTGGATCTTTTTCTTCGCCCAACGGACCGTGGTGTCCTTGACGGCATGGGCGGCCTTCTTCAGGTTGTTCTTGACGTTGCGCGCTGTCTTCTTGACGTCCTGCCACGCCTTACCGGATCGGACGTAGTTGAACGCCTGGTAGGAGCTCTTTGCCAGGGTCGTCGTCGCCCGATAGGTGCTCTGGATCGCCGCCACAGGGTTGGTGACCACAGACACGGTGCTACGGAAGGCCGACTTGAGGCTCGAAAGGCCCCAGTGTCCAGTCGGGTCCGTCGTCGTCAACGGGTTCGCGTCGCCGTACTGGAAGCGGTTGGCGTTGACCGAGTCGGGCACCGGATTGTTGGACGCAGTGTCTCGGGTGTCGAACTGACCGGTATCCGGGTTGTACCAGCGGGCGAGCATGTTGACCCGCCCTGTCAGGTTGTCAGTCCACTCGGACTGGTAGCCCAAGCTGCCGACTAGACCGGACGAAGCGACGACGGTGCCAACGGGGTCATAGGTGGTCGACCCGGAAAGAGTGGTGCCGGTGGCGGTGAATTGGCCCACGACATCGTCATGCTGGTCTGTCCAGACGTACCGAGAACCCGTGCCGGTGCCGGTGCCGGCCGCGAGCAGCGAACCGTCAGGGCCACGGGTGTAGGTCGCCCCGCTGTCCTGGGCTAGATCATTGTCGAGACCTGTGTATCGAAATCCCGGTACGACGGCGCGACCAAGCCCGTCGTAGGAGTAGGTGCGGGTGCCTCCGGCCGACTGTTGGGAAACCACCTGGCCGAAGGCGTCGGTGGTGGTGGTGAACGCTCCTGCCGCTGAGCTGGTCTGGCGCAAGGTCCCGCGTGCGGTGTACGCGTACGAGATCCCACCGCTCTGCGTCGAGAGCTGGTTCCGCGCGTCGTAGGTGAAGATCTTCCCGCCGGCTTGGGTCCTGTTGCCTGCTCCATCGTATGTGTAGCCGATGGTGGTACTGCCGTTGTTCCATGTCGACAGCCGGTCGGCGAGGTCGTACGTATAGGTGTTGGCGCTGGACCCGGCGAAGCCGGTGGTGACCTTCGAGGTTTCGTTGTTGTTGTTGTCGTAGCCGTAGGTGATCGAGCCGAGGGTGGTGGTGCCGGCGGCGTTTTTCAGAGTGTCGGACTTGAGGCGGTGCATCGCGTCATATCCAAAGCTCCGCACGTTGCCGGAGTTGTAACTGATCGACGACATCTGCGACATGTTGTTGTAGCCGACCACGAGGTTGACGCCGGTGGCGGTGTTGGTCGCCGTCCGGAACCGGCCAGCGGTGTCGTAGGTGTAGCTGCTGCTCCCGGCGGCGTCGGTGCGCGAGGCCGTCTTTCCGTCCTTGTTGTAGGTGAACGAGGACGAGTCGCCGGGACCGGTGATGGACAACGGTAGGCCGCGGTCGTCGTACGAGACGTCTGCCGTGCCGGCCGGGACCGCGAATCCGGTGAGCCGGCCGGCGTCGTCGTAGTCGAAGGTCCGGTCGGCCGTGGTGGCCTCAGCACCAGTGCCGGACTGTCGGGTCAGTCGGCCAGCGTCGTCGTAGCTGTTGCTGGTTCTTACCCCGCCGGGAGCGATTTGGTCGACGACCCGAGCGGCCTTGTCATAGGTCGTGGTGAAGGTGCGGTCGGCCAGGTTTGGGTAGGCAGGGGTCGATGGTTCGATTCGCGATTCGGGCAGGCCCCAGGTGTTGTAGGTGGTCCAGAACTGGTTGCCCCGGCCGTCGGTAAAGCGAGTCTGGTTACCTGCGGCGTCGTATCCGAAGCTGGTCGTGATCGCGGTGGTGGCGGTGACCGGCTGGCTCTCGCTCGTCAGTCGGTTCATCGCGTCGTATTCGAAGGTGGTGGTGGTCGTGCGCCCGTCCGTCGACGACGTCAGGTTGCCGTTGTCGTCGTAACCCTTTGATCGGGTGACGAGTACGGTTCCTGCGGCATCCAGGTCCTGCTGCTGCCTGAGTCGGCCGAGGGGGTCGTAGCTGGCGGTCTGCGCGGTGCCATCCGGCATGGTGATCCTGGTGGCGCGGCCAAGTCCGTCATACTCGTACTTGGTCTGATTGTTCGCACCGTCGGTGGTGGTCAGTGGCGCGCCGGTGAAGTCGTAGGTGCTCGATGTCTTCACGCCTGCGGCGGTGGTCACCGACTGGGGCCACGGGCCCTGACCGAGCGCGCCGGTGCCGTAGTCATAGTTGGTGGTGTTGGTCTCGCCGGTCTGGCGGACCACCTGGCTCGTGGTGAGCGGGCGGTCCATCAGGTCGTACGTCGACGACTGCTTGGCACCGGTCGGGTCGATCGAGTCCAGAACGCGGCCGAGCTTGTCGTAGCTCGCTCGGGACACCTTGCCCCGCGGATCGGTGACTGCGACCCGATTGCCGAGGGCGTCGTATTCATAGCTCGTCGTCTTACCGTCGGCGTTGGTCACCGAGCGCACCCGATCGAGCTTGTCGTAGTTGGTGATCACCGAGGCCCCCACGATTGGCGTACCGCCGGGCGGTGTGTAGTCCGGTGCGATCACCTCGGTGGGCCGGCCGAGAGGGTCGACTCGGGTACGGGTGACATTCGAGAGTGGGTCCTGTGTCTCGACTATCTCGCCGAAGGTGTTGTAGCCGATACGGGAGACCGGGACGACGGTTACACCTGCCGTGCCGAACACCTCGGCAGTCACGGACGGCTCCACCGTCTTTACCAACTGGCCGGCCTCGTCGTACTCGTAGCTGGTGGTCTTGCCTTTCGGGTCGGTGGTGGCGGTCGTGTTGCCCAGCTTGTCGATCGTGTAGTTGGTCGTCAGGCCGGTGGTCGACGCGAGTGCCTCACCGGTGCGGCCGTTGCCTCCGGCGTAGAGCGTGTTGATCTCGGCGGCGGACAGGGCTCGTTGGTAAAGCTGCACGTTGTCGATGGAGCCGCTGTAGCTGGCGTAGGCACCCATGCCGAGGTAGCCGCCGCCGATGGTCGGCGACTGCGATGCGAACGGGGTCGGGTTGGTGGCCCCGGTACCGGCGACGTTGTTGACGTAGAGGCTGAGCGCCTTACTGGTGGCGTTGTAGACACCAACCAGATGAACCCAACTGTTTGCGACCAACGCGTTGCTGGAGGTGGCCGAGTAGATGGCCGACGGCGTGGCCGAGTCTGACGACGGCACGCGGAAGGCCCACTTGTTCAGGGTCTTGTTGTACTCAAGGTAGTACGCGGTCCCGTAGAAGCCGAGCTGAGTCAGCGCGGTCTGGTCCTTGAGGAAGTCCTTTGGCTTCACCCAGGCAGAGATCGAATACGATCTGGCAGTGTCGATGGCATGATCGCCGATTCGGAGACCTCGGCCACCACTGAACGTGGCGACGCCCCCGGACATGGTCACGTCGGCTCCGCCGGTCGCCTTGCTGGCCGATGCTGTCGAGTCGTAGGCGACGTTGTATCCGTCGCTGAAGCTGGTTTCGTCAAGCTTGAACCAGGCGTTAGGCGAGACTGAGGGGTCGGTGGCGATCCGTTCCGACTTCATTCGGCCGAGTGGATCGTAAGTACGGTTGGTCGTCTGCAGAACTGACGCGCCGCCGCGGTCGCTTGTTCGAGTGGCCAGCACATGGTCATCGGCGTCGAAGCTGAAGCTGGTGACACGTTCAGTGTTGTTGTAGACGTCCGCCGGCGCCGTCGCGCTGATCTGCACAACCCGGTTGGCAGGGTCGCGGGTGTATGAGGTGATGGTCGCGCCGTTGTTGGTCTCCTGGCTCTCCAATTCCCCGTCTGGCCGGTGGATGTTCTCCTCGAGCACGTACGTTCGGGTGCCGTCGGTGCGGGTGACCCGGCGCAGCGTGCCGTTGCCGTTATAGGTGTAGTTCGTCGTGTAATTCATGGCGTCCGTGTCGGAGGCGAGATTGCCGTCCGGGAAGTACGCCTTGAAGCTGACCTGGGTGGTGGTGCCGTCGGCGCCGGTGATCGTGGTGGTGAGGTCGTTGCCCTCGCCGTCGAAGGTCTTCCGTACCGCGTGCAGCACGTCCCCGGAGGGGCAGGGATCGCCAGGTGATGGTGAACTGTCGCAGGTGACCTCGGCCGTGGTGTTGCCGTAGACGTCGTATTCGAGCAGGGTGACCACCCCCGCAGGATTGACCGTTTTGATCATCCTGCCGTGGTCGTCGTAGAAACTCTGGACCGCACGTTCCGCGTCGCCGCCGGTCAGGTCTTGCACCCGGCGTCCCGTGACGTTGCCGTCGGGGTCGTAGTCGGTCGACGTTCGGCCGGTGTGCACGGCACCGGTGACCTGGTTCAGCACGGGGGGCTCGGTCTGTTCGACGACCTGGCCCTCCGCGTCGTACCTCATGGAGGTGGTCAGGTCCCCCAGGGTCTCGGTCTTGACGGTCTTGGCGGTGATCCGACCCAGGCCGTCGTAAGCGAATTCGGTCACCAGTCCCGCTCCGTCAGTGATCCGTGCCAAATCACCCGCGGAGTTGTACTCGTTGGTCTGGGTGGCGCCGCCAGCGGACCTGGTCGTCACCGGCAGTCCGGGCGGCGTCGTTCCGCCTCCAACCGCTGCGGTGGTCGCGCTGGTGTAGGTGACGGTAGTGGTCTTGCCATCGGGAAAGCCCGCGACGGGCGGCGTCGTGGTGCTCGTTCGGTTGCCGGCGGTGTCGTATCCGAACCGGGTGAGGAACATCGGATCGGTCGGGCTGTACGAGTTGGCCGTGCGGTATTCAATCAGTTGATCGTTACGTGGATCCGGTGCAAGGTTAATGCTTGTCGCATCCGGATAGTAGTTGTAATAGGCCGATTTACATGTTGTCGACGTGAGGCACGCGCTCGTACGGACCGTGTTTCCCCGTACGTCGCGGCCGGTCTCGGTCTTGTTCCGCAGCGGATCGTAGGTCACGGAACCGAAGCCGCCGATGTCGTACCCGTAAGTGGTGGTGTTGCCCAATACGTCGGTGGACGCGATCAGCCGGTTACCGTTGACCAGGTCGAAGACCTGCGTAGAGGTCTTGCCCTTCGGGTCGGTGACCGTCGTCGTGGTAATCGAGGTCAGCGTCGACCCGGTGGTGCCGGAGCCAGGCTGTGTGGTGCTCTTCGACGCCTTCCAGTGCCGGTCGACCTCCGCGGCACTCAGCGGCGTTTTGTAGAAGGCCACCTCGGCGATGTTCCCGGTGAAGTAGGAGACATCCTGCGTGGATCCGGGCCAGCCCTTGGTGATGCCCGTACCGAGGTATGCGGCCACCCTGGCCAGGTCTTGAACAGTGCCGGCATGGCCTCCGACCATGTCTCCATCAAGGTAGAGCAACTGCTGGCTCGGAGTCTGGGTGACGGCGATGTGGTGCCACTTACCGTCATTGACCTTCGACGGGGACTGGACGACGGGTGATGACGGGGCCCAGAACTCGCCGCGCAGATAGCCGTCCCCACCGACATAGAGAGCTGGCGTCCAGGTGGTCGCCCCCGTCGTCGACGGCGGCAAGTCCATCTGGCCGTTGGTGTAGCCCAGCAGCACGCCGCTCTTGGCGCTGCCTGCCGGGGTCTTGAACCACATCTCGACCGACTTGGTGGCGTCGTACGGACCGCCGCCGAGGTCCGCCATGGTGTTCAGCTCGACATAAGCGTTGGTGCCGTTGAACACTGCCCCGTACGAATCGGCGAACGGGCTCGTCGTGTTGGGTTGGGTCGTGTTGAACGTGACGTTTCGATACCGCGCCTCGTCGAACTCGCCGCGCACCTCGTTCACCGGCTGGGTGGGTGCCTGAATGTCGGCAAGCCGGAAATAGTGCTCCGGTTGCGACCCGAGCACCGACGACACGTACACCAGGCTGGACCCACCGACGGTCGGTGTTCCGATCTTCCACGTTCCGCCGATTTCGTCGGTGACCTGCTTGACCCGGCCCGTCACCGCGTCGTACTCGACGACGGCCTGGACCCGACCACCGGGCGTCGTGATCCGCGTCAGCAAGGGGTCAGCCGCAACACCACTGCTGTGCAGGGAGGTCGCCGTGGGCGTTGTGATGGCCCGATTGTGGAAGACCACATCGGCGATCGACCCGTTGAAGAACGTGGCGGTGGCCGCGGTGTTCGGTTGCGCAGGCCAAGCGCCGCCGAGGAAGCCGGCACCCACATAGCCGTTCGTCATGCCAAGGTCAAGATTGATCGTGGCGGTCAGCGTGGCGACGCGGGCACCGTCGACGTAGAGGGCCTGGTTGCCGCCATTGCCGGCCAAGGCAACGTGGTGCCACTGACCGTCGACTACCGTGTTGGGCGAGGCCATGGTGTTCGCGGTGCTGCCCGTCCAGAACTGTCCGTGCAACTTACCGTCCGACCCCACGTAGAGAGTCGGGGTGTAGGTCTTGGTCGTCGTGGCACCCGCACTGACCGGGTCGACCTGATGGCTGAAAAGCACGCCGGTGGGGCTGCTCGTGCGGAACCACATGCTGATCGATTGGTACGACGCCTCGGTCACCAGCTTCGCCGGCAGTTTCACCGACGACGACGTGCCGTTGAAGCTTGCTGCCGTGGAGGTCGAACTAGCCACCGGGCCGGAACTCCCGAGGGTGACGTTGGCGTAGGTGGCGTTGTCCACGCCGTCGTTGCTCAGCACCGCGCTCTGTGCGACCGTCGCACCAGGGCTCTCGTTGAGCCGCCAGAACGAATACGGGTCGGTGTTGAGCACAGTGGTGGCGTGCTGCGGCGTCAGCGTGTACTGGTAGCTGGAACAGTTCGCGGCCCCAGAAGGCGGACAAACGTTCGTCAGCAGGTCGCCGTCGTAGTTGTAGGTCCACGTCACCGCGCTGGCCGCGTCGCCCTTGACGACCGGGTCCGTGGTAATTGCCGAGACGTGTGGATACGTCGAGTTCGGTGGACGCGACCACGATATGCGGAGTGCGCGACTTGAGGCCACGGATCGCACCTCGTCGACCAACCCAGCAGCGTCGTAGTGCACGGTCAGCGAACGGCCCGCAGCGTCGGTGATCCGGGTCAGGCCGTAGACTCCACCGGTCGCCGCCTGGGTGAACTCGTACGTAGTGGTGTCCTTGTCGGTCAATGTGTAACCGCCGGTGACCGCCTTGAAGACGGAGTATCGCCCCAAGGGCGGTGTCCAACTGCCGTCGGGGTTGCGACCGAACGAGATATCCTCACCGCTCGGGTAGCGCACCGCCACCGTTTGCAGGGCACCACTCGCGTCGGCCGACTCACGGGCCTGCATGTCGAGCAGCGACGACCAGCCTCGACCAAACGCCCCAAATACGCGGGTGTCGAGGCTGTTGTAGTCCCTCGTGATGCTGAGCGCCGGACCGACCGTCGTCACCTCCACATCCGTGTCGGAGGTGGTGTAATTACCCGTACTCGGCTCGTAACCCTTTCCGCCGTTCTGCGCCAGGTCGGAGGTCACCATCTGCTGTGGCACCTGGGTGGTGAACGCATACTTCACCGGGGCGACGGCCGAGGTGGACGAGTAGTCATTGACTTGCACCGCGTACTGGTAGGTCTTGCCCCAGACGAGGACGCCAGCAGGCACCTTCCAAACGCCGGCGGTCACCCAACCGGAGGTGCTGAGCTGCGCACCTGCCTCGTCATAGACGAAGTAGTTGTACCGCAAGCCCTTGTTGGGCCAGCTGTCCGGGTCGCTCCCGGCGGCGGCGAGCTCCGGGGTCAGCGTATTGACGGCGTAGTTGTTGGCCGGGTAGCGGACGTCGAGCTGTGGCGGGACATTGTCCGTGTAGGTGACGTCGAGGAAGGCATCACACTTGATCGAGCCGTAGGTCGCATGGGCACAGCGCATCGTTGAGTTATCGAGGCCGGCATCGACTGAGGTGAACCGCTTCCACGCCTTGACGTTGGTCTCGCTCTCGGCTTTCAGCGCGAGGCCGTAGTTGGCACCGCCGGTGACCCAGTTATTGACCTCCGACACGTTGAGCGTGACCGGCACCCAGATGCCTACGTTCCGGATTTTCGCCTGGTTACCACAGGCCGCAGTGCTGGTGGGTGATGCGTTACCGATGGAACTCGACAATGTCGGGAAATTCGTGGATCGAACGCCGGTTGAAGACCAGTCCGACTTGACGGCGAAGACGTCGAAACGGTGGACCTCGCAGCCGGTGTTGAGGCCCTGGTAGCTCATGAAGAGGTTGAGCTTGGCCGTGCTGATCTTCTTGCCCGCGTAGGCAGTGGAGAAGCTCGGGAACGGTAGCAGTCCCTGCGCCTTGGCCACACCGTTGTTGAATGTGCCGATCCCGATACTGTCCTCGGTCGACCGGTCAGACTCGGTGCTGCCAGATTGGACGTAGGTATCGCCTTGTGTGGTGGCGATGGTCGGGTCGAGCACAACCGGGAACGCCCGCTTCGGGTCATGTAGCCAGGCGCCGTCGACCGTCATCTTCAGCGCAGGGCCGTCAGCGGTGTCGACAAGGGAGTAGCGGATGTCGCGGGACATCGCACCGGCGCCAGAAGCGTCACCGGCGGCGTCCTCCATGAACGCTGCGGGCATCCGGGCGACCTCCTGACCCCCCGCCGCTCGGAACACCACCGACCCGTCGCCATCGACTGCGGCTGTAAGCCCGATCAGTGCGAGGGGATAGGTGTACTCCGTGGGAACGTCCGCTGAGTGGAAGACCAGACTTTCTTTGACCTCGCGTCCTGCGGTAGCAAGTCTCAGGTCGACGTTCGGGAAGACCTGGCGGTACGTCGCCAGTTCGCCGCTCACCTCGGGGAGGCCAATGTCTGCGCCCGCGATCCGGTAAGCAAGGCTTCGACCTGCGTCGAAGGTCATGCTGACCAATGGCGTCGTGCCTGTCGTGCGCGCTGCGGGATCACCGCCCGAGGCGTCGAACTCGATCTTCTGCCCGTTGGCCCGCGGCCGGAGCCGACCGTCGGCACCCCGCACCAGCTTGCCGTCGATTGGCTGCCACGACCCGTCCGCCGCCCGGAAGTTGACCGGCTGCTGGTAGACCCTCCGGGTGTACGAGCCGTCCGCGTTACGGAACATCTCGGTCTGCTCGGTGGCGCCTGCCGCTTGCCGCTTGCTGGTCTTGAGCTCGAATCCGCGCGACGGCTCGCCGGCTTTGCGCACCGTGCTTTCGGGCCGGTGGGGCTCAGAGCGCGCCAGCTCGCCCTTCGCCCGCACGGGCTTGCTGCGATCCTCGGTGAGCGGAGCCTCTGCATAGTGACTGCGCGGCGGGTTCTTTCCCACCTGCTGCTTCGGGGTGGGCGGATTGCTTGAAGCCCAGGACGGTCGGGCCTCCAGCAGTGACCAGAACCAACTGAGCGGGAAGCCAGAGCCCGCCACGATGGGCAGCGGCTCTCGTGGAGCACCAACACCGAGAACC
The DNA here is from genome assembly GCF_040648595.1 of Micromonospora sp. NPDC049107. NCBI lineage: Bacteria > Bacillati > Actinomycetota > Actinomycetes > Micromonosporales > Micromonosporaceae > Micromonospora > Micromonospora sp. NPDC049107. Next base: position 35,023 of record NZ_JBEZEC010000006.1, on the reverse strand, counting down.
AGGACGATCACCAGAACGGTTGCGACCCGTCGATACACAGGCCTCCGCGAGATACGGGCACGCCGCCGTGCCAACGCCCCGCGAACAGCATCATGCCGACCGCCCATGGCAGCCCTCCCCGTAGCTTGATCATGCAACGGGAAGCTTCCTGGACGTTCGCTGAGAAAACAATGGCCATCAGTGGCCTAGTTTTTACATGTTAGGTCGTAGCGGGCAAGGTGCGGACGGCCGCGGCAACACCATTGACGATCTCATCTGGAGAGCCGGCCTCCACTATGGTCACGCCCACGTTCGGCGCGCCATCCACGACCACATACCGAATAGCCGGAAAGCGGTCCTTACCGGCGATTAACGCATCCACCGGAGCAGCCCCGACCGCGATGACCATCTCGCACCCCTGAGCAGCCAACGTGTTGAAGTAGGCAGCCACATTGGACTCATCTTGGACGCCGTCCGCGGCTAGGTACTGCACCTGCACCAGCGACTCGACCGAAGCGCGTTGCATCCCAGTCCAGGCGGCTCTCGCGTCTCGGCTGGCCAGCCCCCTGTTGTCGGTCAGCAAGCAGGCGGTGACATCGCGGTATTGTCGCTCCCGAGGCGCAGTGGTCGGGTTGGGCCATACGATCCACGCCACCACGATCGCGACGGCCAGAGCGACGAGCCCGACCAACACCCATCGCCGCCGTAAATACCTGTACACCTGCCGACCTCCTCGCGACGGCGGTGGGTCCCCCGCACCGGCTGAGGATACGGGCGAGCAGAAGCCTCGTCGATCATGCCTTGATCGTGGAGCCATACCGTGCGCGCCTCCGTGATCCTGCGGGGAGGACAAGGGCCGTCCTGGACCAGCCCGGTAGTCGCGGAGCGCACTCGGATATCAAAGCGGGGCCGGCCGGCGTCCTCGTAGTCCAGCGTTCCGAGAAGCCACGCCTCGTCGGCGTCGTGCGGTGGAAGATCGGCTCGATCCGGCTCGGATCGTCGTGAGCTGGAGCCACCGACGATCCTCTGTACATCGGTGTCGCAGCATCGGAGGTAGCGACAGCTAGCAACATCTGCAGCACTTGACGCGCAATAAAGAGCAGACCTGCCGCTCCGTCCAGGACGCAGACGAAGCGGCAGGTCAGAGCGTTGTGCAACAGGCACGTCAACGGCAAACCATCCACGCCGTTACCGCCAACAAAGATCATCCGTTACCGGATGTTACCGCCGTTACCTGGGATGATCTTCATCTCCCCAGGTCAACCGGTCGGGACGGCCGGATTCGAACCGACGACCCCTTGACCCCCAGTCAAGTGCGCTACCAAGCTGCGCCACGTCCCGCCCCCGCAGAGTTCCCCCTGCGACAGCCGGTACAGCTTAGCGCAGCACTCCTGCCCCGTCCGCACAGGCCCCACCCGCGTTGTCGGAGCGGCGAACCACCCCACAACCCCTAGAGCGTCCTAGGAGGGTGGGCCAGACGGTGATCGTCTGGCCCACCCGACAGAACGCCAGGAATCAGCCGTGCGCCTTGCCCCGACCACCGGGGCCGAGCTTCTTGCGGGGGCGTACGGAGATCTCGATGGGGCTGCCCTCGTACCCGAACTCCTCGCGGAGCTTGCGCTCGACGAACCGCTGGTATCCGGCGTCGAGCGGGCCCGTGGTGAAGAGCACGAACCGCGGCGGCGCCACCCCGGCCTGCGTGGCGAACAGGATGCGGGGCGCCCGTCCACCGCGCACCGGGTGCGGGGTGGCCTGCACGAGCGCGGTGAGCCACTGGTTGAGGTGCGCGGTCGGTACGCGCAGTTCCCAGCTCGCCAGGGCCTTGTTGAGGGCCGGGGCCAGCTTGTCGACGGCGCGGCCGGTCATGGCCGACAGGTTCAGCCGGATCGCCCAGGGGATGCGGCGCAGCTCCCGGTCGATCTCCTTGTCCAGGTAGTACCGGCGGTCGGCGTCGACCAGGTCCCACTTGTTGAACGCGATGACCAGCGCTCGGCCGGCCTCGGTCACCATCGTGAGGATCCGCTGGTCCTGCTCGCTGATCGGCTCGCTGGCGTCCAGGAGCACGACGGCCACCTCGGCGGCCTCGATCGCGCCGGCGGTGCGCAGGCTGGCGTAGTACTCGGTGCCGCTGGCCTTGCCGACCCGCTTGCGCAGACCGGCGGTGTCCACGAGCTGCCAGGTCTGGCCGCCGATCTCGACCAGGCTGTCGACCGGGTCCACTGTGGTGCCGGCGACCGAGTCGACAACGGCCCGATCTTCGCCGGAGAACCGGTTGAGCAGACTGGACTTGCCCACGTTCGGCCGGCCGACCAGCGCCACCCGGCGCGGCCCGCGCGGCCGGTTCTCGACGATCGCGGGGGCTTCCGGCAGCGCGGCGAGGATGGCGTCCAGCAGGTCACCGGAGCCGCGCCCGTGCAGCGCGGACACCGGGAACGGCTCGCCGAGGCCGAGCGACCACAGCGACACGGCCTCCATCTCGATGGAGTTGTTGTCGGCCTTGTTGGCCACCAGGATGACCGGCTTGGCGCTGCGACGCAGCATCTTCACCGCGGCCTCGTCCACGTCGGTGGAGCCGACCATCGCGTCGACCACGAAGAGGACCACGTCGGCGGTGACCACCGCCGTCTCGGCCTGCGCGGCGATGGCCGCCGCGCGGTCCTTCGCGTCCGGCTCCCAACCGCCGGTGTCCACCACGGTGAACGACCGGCCGTTCCACTGCGCGTCGTACGGCACGCGGTCCCGGGTCACGCCGGGAATGTCCTCGACGACCGCCTGCCGGCGGCCGATGATCCGGTTGACGAGCGTCGACTTGCCCACGTTGGGACGGCCGACGACCGCGACCACCGGCTGCGGGCCGGTCGGCTCCTCGACGACGAGGTCCGGCTCGCGCAGCTCGACCCAGGAACCACCCTCGCTCATGCCACTCCCCGCTCGCTGAGCAGGTCACGCAGCCGGGCCACGACCTCGTCGATGCCCAGCTCGGTGGTGTCCAGCACGACGGCGTCCTCCGCCTGGGCCAACGGGTTGACCTTGCGGGTCGAGTCGAGTTTGTCGCGGCGGGCCAGGTCGGCGGCGGTGGCCGCCACGTCGGCGGCGTCCTCGGCGCTGCGCCGGGCCGCGCGGGCCGCCTCGGAGGCGGTCAGGAAGACCTTCAGGTCGGCGTCCGGCGCCACGACCGAACCGATGTCCCGGCCCTCGACCACCATTCGGCCCGCGTTGACGATCATCTCGCGCTGCCGGGCGACCAGCAGCTCACGGACGGCTGGCACGGCGGCGACGGCGGAGACCGCCTGAGTCACCTCGGGCCCGCGGATCTCCGCGTCCACGCTCACGCCGTCGACGGTCACGCCGTACCCCTGGGGGTCGGTGCCGATGCGCAGGTCGGCCTCGCCGGCGACCTTGGCCACCGACGCGGCGTCCGTGAGATCCACGCCGGAGCGCAGCACGGCCCACGTGATCGCCCGGTACATCGCCCCGGTGTCCAGGTAGCGCGCACCGATGCCGGCGGCGAGCCGCCGCGACACGGTGGACTTACCCGAACCGGACGGCCCGTCCACAGCGACCACACATCGCTCGGCCCGTACGTTTTCCTCCACCGTGTCCTCCTCAGCCCGTACCTCGCGGATCGCCCGGTGCTGGCGCCGCAAGCGGTTGTCCATCGTCATCCATCATGCCCGGGGCCCGTGGCGCACCCACGCGCGCCGCCGCCCGAGGCGACCCACGCCACCCTCCGGCGGCCGCTTCCCGGCCGCTGCGGAGCCTACCGGCAGCCGTACCCCGAAGCCCGGGGGTCAGTCACCCACCGCGCGGAACAGGGCGGCGACCTCCGCGTTGGTCAGGCGCCGCAGACGCCCGGTGCGCAGGTCGCCCAACCGGATCGGACCGATGGAGGTACGCACCAGACGGGTGACCGGGTGCCCGACCTCGTCCATCAACCGCCGGACGATGTGCTTGCGCCCTTCGTGCAGGCTCAGCTCCACCTGGGCGCTCTTGCCCAGGGTGCCCACCACCTTGAACGAGTCGACCTTCACCGGCCCGTCCTCCAGTTCGACGCCCGCGAGGAGCCGCTTGCTCAGGTTGCGCGGGATCGGCCCGACCACCTCGGCCAGGTAGGTCTTCAGCACCTCGTACGAGGGGTGCATGAGCTTGTGCGCGAGGTTGCCGTCGTTGGTGAGCAGCAGCAGGCCCTCGCTGTCCGCGTCGAGCCGCCCGACGTGGTAGACCCGCTGGTCCAACCGCCGGCCGATGAACTCGGCCAGTTCGGTGCGCCCCTTGTCGTCCGACATGGTGGTCACCACACCGCGCGGCTTGTTCATCGCCACGTAGACCAGGCGGACGTCGACCTGGAGGCGCTCGCCGTCCACGTGGATCACGGACGTGGCGGGGTCGACCTTGTCGCCGAGCTTGGCGACCCGCCCGTCCACGGTGACCCGGCGCCGGAAGATCAGGTCCTCGCAGGCACGGCGGGAACCCACGCCGGCGGCGGCGAGCACCTTCTGCAGGCGTTCCGCGCCCTCGTAGACGGGGGCGTCGGACTTCGGGGAACGGTTATCGGGTCGCATCGGCAAGCTCTTCTACGTCGTCGGGCAGGAAGGGTGCGAGAGGTGGCAATTCGTCGACGGTGTTCAGCCCGAGCTTCTCCAGGAACAGCGTGGTGGTCCGGTACAGGAACGCCCCGCTGTCCGATTCGGTGCCGCACTCCTCGACGAGGCCGCGAGTGACCAGCGTACGGATGACGCCGTCGCAGTTGACACCCCGGATGGCCGAGATCCGTGACCGGGTCACCGGCTGCTTGTACGCGACCACGGCCAGGGTCTCCAGAGCCGCCTGGGTCAGCCGCACGGACTGCCCGTCCAGGACGAACCGCTCGACGTACGTAGCGTATTCCGGCCGGGTGTACAACCGCCAACCGCCGGCGGCCCGGCGCAGCTCGAACCCGTTCCCGGCGGCCGTGTAGCCGGCCGCGATCTCGTCGAGCACCGGCCCGATCCGCTCGGCCGGCTGCTCCAGCACCTGGGCCAGAACCAGCTCGCTGACCGGTTCGTCCACCACCAGGAGGATCGCCTCCAACGCGCCGCGCAGCTCGGCGTCGGGCAGCTCGGGCGCGGGCTCCGGCACAACCGCCGGCCGCCGTCGCCCGACGGGCTCCCGCCGGGGTACGCCCCGAGTCGCGCCCGCCGCAGCGGGCTCCGCAGCCTCAGCGGGCGCGTCGGCCTCCGGCACGACCGGCTCGGCGGGCACGACCGGCTCAGCGGTCTCGACCGGCTCAGCCGTCTCGACCGGCTCGGTGGACTCGATTCGCTCAGCGGCCCCGACCGGCTCGGGGGGCATGAGCGGCTCGGCGGCCTCGACCGGCTCAGCGGCCCCGACCGGCTCGGGGGGCATGAGCGGCTCGGCGGCCTCGACCGGCTCGGCGACCACCACTGGCTCGTGGGGTGCGACCGGCTCGGCCGGTTCACCGACGGCTGCGTCGGTGGATTCAGCTTCGGCTTCGGCCTCGGCAGGTGCGGTGGGGGCCGGTGGGCGGGGGCGTTCCCACGGGGGAACCCAGGCGGCGGCCTGGTCGGCCAGGGAGTCCCGGCGCTCCTCGTCACTCATCCCGCGCACCCTCCGTCGCTTCCGTTTCGGCCGGTCCGCCGGCCTCCTCCCCCGCCGCCACCGGCTCCGGGCCGGGAGGCGGGTCGGCGTCGGCGGGTGTGCCGGCGTACTCGTCGACGTGCAGTTCGGTCTCGCCGTCGGTGGGCCCGGTCCAGCGCACGGTCAGCTCCTCCAGGGCCTGCTCCTGCACGAAGGCCACCAGACCCTCCCGGTACAGCTCCAGCAGCGCCAGGAACCTCGCCACCACCTCCAGGGTGGCCTCGCAGTCGGCGCAGAGCAGCGAGAACGTCGCCGTGCCGGCCCGGCGCAGCCGGGCGGTGAGGATCGCCGCGTGTTCCCGCACACTGACCCGCACCATGTGCACGTGGGCGATGGACACCTCCGGCGTCACCTTCGGGGTCATCGCCTTCACGGCCAGTTTCAGCAGCCGCTGCGGGCCGATGCCGAGCACCAGGTCGGGCAGCGCCTCGGCGTAGCGGGGCTCCAGACTCACCGCCCGGGGATAGCGCCGGCCGCCGACCGCTTCCAGCTCGGCGATGTGTGCCGCCGCCTCCTTGTACGCCTTGTACTGCAGCAGCCGGGCGAAGAGCAGGTCCCGGGCCTCCAGCAGGGCGAGGTCCTCCTCGTCCTCGACGTCGGCGGCGGGCAGCAGCCGGGCGGCCTTCAGGTCGAGCAGGGTCGCGGCGATGAGCAGGAACTCGCTGGCCTCGTCCAGGTCCCAGTCGTCGCCCATGGCGCGGATGTAGGCGATGAACTCGTCGGTGACCGTGTGCAGGGCCACCTCGGTGACGTCGAGCTTGTGTTTGCCGATGAGTTGCAGCAGCAGGTCGAAGGGGCCGGTGAAGTTGGCCAGTCGCACCGTGAACCCGGCGGGCTGCGCACCGTCGACCACGGCCGGATCGGCGGTGTCGGGCGGGTGCAGGGGTGGCGCGGTCACCGCACGACCGTAGTCCACGAGACGGGCACCGGGACTTCCGGCTACCGCTCCGACTGGGCGGCGATCACCTCGCGGGCCAGCTGACGGTAGTTACGCGCCCCGGAGGAGGCCGGGTCCATCGTCGTGATGGGGGCACCGGCCACGGTGGACTCCGGGAACTTCACCGTCTTGGTGATGACCGTCTGGTAGACCTTGTCGCCGAACGCCTCGACCACCCGCTGGAGCACCTGACGGCAGTGGGTGGTGCGGCTGTCGTACATGGTGGCGAGAATGCCTTCGAGCTCCAGGTCGAAGTTGAGCCGTTCGCGCACCTTGTCGATGGTGTCCAGCAGCAGGGCCACACCGCGCAGGCTGAAGAACTCGCACTCGAGCGGGATGAGCACGCCGTGCGCGACGGTCAGCGCGTTGATCGCCAGCAGGCCGAGGGACGGCTGGCAGTCGATCAGGATGTAGTCGTACTCCTTGCGGACCGAGCGCAGGACCCGGGCCAGGGCCATCTCGCGGGCGACCTCGTTGACGAGCTGGATCTCGGCGGCGGAGAGGTCGATGTTGGCCGGTAGCAGGTGCAGGCCCGCGACGTCGGTCTTGATGAGGACGTCCTCGGCGGTCACGTCGTCCTGCATGAGCAGGTTGTAGACGGACAGGTCGAGGTTGTGCGGGTTGACACCCAGGCCCACCGAGAGCGCGCCCTGCGGGTCGAAGTCAACGAGCAGCACCTTGCGGCCGTACTCCGCGAGGGCCGCGCCCAGGTTGATGGTGGTGGTCGTCTTGCCGACGCCACCCTTCTGGTTGGCCATCGCGATGATGCGCGCCGGACCGTGCCGATCAGTGGGCATCGGCTCGGGGATGGGCTTGCGCATCGTGTAGGCGGCCGGGTCGGCCGGACCCAGATCGTTGCCGAGCGCGGCCTGCTGCTCGCGGAGCTCCGACGTCCACGTCTCGGCACGGTCACCGTTGCCAGCCATGTGCTCGTTGCCCCCTCCCGACGACCCACCCGGCGTCGGAGCCGTCCGACGTCCTTCGCGGCGCCGCTGCGCACCCCGGTCGTGTCGCCCCAGGAGGTCCGCGCCGATGCCGACTGTACGCCACCGACCAGCAGGGCGTTCGGCACCGGCCCGGCGTGTCGGGACCGACCCCGACCGGGGCGTCAGTCCCGGGCGCGCGGGTGGGCGGTGGCGTACACCTCGCGCAGCCGTTCGACGGTGACGAGGGTGTAGACCTGGGTGGTGGTCACCGAGGCGTGACCGAGCAGTTCCTGGACGACCCGCACGTCGGCGCCACCGTCGAGCAGGTGGGTCGCGTACGAGTGGCGCAGCGTGTGCGGGGACACCGCCGACGGTCCCTCGACCGGCAGGCCGGCGCGGGCGGCGGCGTGCCGCAGGATCATCCAGGCGCCCTGGCGGGACAGCGCGCCGCCCCGGGCGTTGAGGAACACCGCCGGGGTGCCCCGGCCGGCGGCGGCCAGCGTCGGGCGGGCCCGGACCAGGTAGGCGCGGACCGCGTCGACGGCGTACCCGCCGATCGGGACGAGTCGCATCCGGCCGCCCTTGCCGCGCAGCAGCACGGCGCCCTCGTCGACGTCCAGGTCGTCGATCGCCGCGCCGACCGCCTCGGAGATCCGCGCGCCGGTGCCGTACAGGAACTCCAGCAGCGCCCGGTCGCGCAGCGCGAGCGACGCGCCGTCACCGGTCGCGGTGACCGGCCCGGTGGTCTCCAGCAGGCGGGAAACGTCGTCGACTCCCAGCGCGCGGGGCAGCCGGCGCGGCGGGGTGGGCGGGCGGACGTCGCGGCTCGGGTCGGCGCCGGCCAGCCCCTCCCGCACGGCGAACCGGTGCAGGCCACGAACCGCGCTGGCCGCGCGGGCGGCCGACGACACGGCCAGGGGCGGGTGGTCGTCGTCGCCCGCGCGTAGTCGGGCCAGGTGCGACTCGACGACGCCGGGGGCGACCGACGCGAGGTCGGCGACGCCGACCTCGGCCAGGGTCGTGAGATAACGGTCCAGATCCCGGCGGTACGAGGCGAGGGTGTTCGCGGACAGGCCGCGCTCGACGGTGAGGTGGTCGAGGTACCCGCGGACGGCACGGCGCAGGGCCGGCGCGGGTTCGACGCCCGCACCGACCCGTTCGACAGTGGAGTCGGTCAGCCCAGCACCTTGGCCAGCGGGAGCACCGGCATGCCGTGCGCCTCGGCGACCGGGCCGTAGGTGACCTGGCCGTCGTGGGTGTTCAGGCCCAGCGCCAGCGCCGGGTCGGTGCGCAGGGCGTCGCGCCAGCCCTGGTTGGCCAGTTCGAGGGCGTACGGCAGGGTGACGTTGGTCAGCGCGTAGGTGCTGGTGTTCGGCACCGCGCCGGGCATGTTCGCCACGCAGTAGAAGATCGACTCGTGCACCTTGTAGACCGGGTCGGCGTGCGTGGTGGGCCGCGAGTCCTCGAAGCAGCCACCCTGGTCGATGGCGATGTCGACGAGCACGCTGCCCGGCTTCATCCGGGAGACCAGCTCGTTGGAGATGAGCGTCGGGGCCTTCGCGCCGGGCACCAGCACCGCGCCGATGACCAGGTCGGCGTCGAGGACGGCCCGCTCGATCTCGTACGCGTTGGAGGCGACGGTCTGCAGGTGCCCCCGGTAGATGGCGTCGGCCTGGCGCAGGCGGGCCACGTTCTTGTCCAGCAGCAGCACCTCGGACTGCAGGCCCAGGGCGATGGCGGCGGCGTTCATGCCGGAGACGCCGGCGCCGATGACGACGGTCTTCGCCGCGTACACGCCGGAGACGCCGCCGGGCAGCACGCCCCGACCACCGCCGGTCCGCATCATGTAGAACGCGCCCACCTGTGGGGCGAGCCGGCCCGCCACCTCGGACATCGGCGCGAGCAGCGGCAGCGACTTGTCGGGCAGCTCGACGGTCTCGTACGCGATGCCGGTGACCTTCCGGTCGACCAGCGCGTCCGTGCACTCCTTCGAGGCGGCCAGGTGCAGGTAGGTGAAGAGGACCTGCCCCTCGCGCATCCGGTGGTACTCCTCGGCGATCGGCTCCTTGACCTTGAGCACCAGCTCTGCGGTGTCCCACACCTCGTCGGCGGTGGCCAGGATCTTCGCGCCGGCGGCGGCGAACTCCTCGTCGGTGATGCTGGAGCCGACGCCCGCGCCGGACTCGACGAAGACCTGGTGGCCGCTGCGGGTGAACTCGTTGACGCCCGCCGGCGTGATCGCCACGCGGTACTCGTGGTTCTTGACCTCGCGTGGGATTCCGACCTTCACGATGCAGACACCTCTCTTCGGGGCTGAGTTCCCCCGACCGCTCGGCGCCACGACGGCCCCATTGCCGCCACGGTTCACCGGTCCCGCCGGCGGCAGTCTAGGCGCGTCCAACCCCGCGACGAGCCAGCACAGTGGCATCCGGTGCCCGGACGACCTGACGGAGTGTCAGGGCAGAGACCGGGCCGGCGGTGGACGTCACCTCAGCCGTCAGGACAGTGTTCGCCCATTATCGTCCCATCTGCCGGGCGGCGGTACGGACAGCGGGCGAGTGGATCACTATTGTGTCCGCCCATGACCACTCCTGAATACCAGCCCGGGTACGCCCCGGGTTACTCCGACAAGAGCAAGGTCGTCGCGGGCATCCTCGGCATCCTGCTCGGCACCTTCGGTGCCGGTCGGTTCTACACCGGACACACCAAGATCGCCGTGCTCCAGCTCGTCGTGAGCCTGGTGACCTGTGGGGCCGGCGGCCTCTGGGGCCTCATCGACGGCATCCTGATCCTCGTCAACGGCGGCACGGACGCGCAGGGTCGCCCGCTGCGGGACTGACCTTCCGCTTGGACACCCAGAGGGGCCCCGCGGTTGACCGCGGGGCCCCTCTGGCGCGTACTCGATGATCGGCTGGACCGAACTGCGGCGCTCAGCGCGGCAGCGGCGCCTCCGCCCGGCGCAGCGCCGCGAAGCCGGTGTCCCGGCCACGCGCCGCCGCGAGCAGCCCGGCCACCGCGGACGCGTTGGTGATCTCGCCGGCCAGGACCATGCCGACCGCCTCGTCGAGGTCGACGCGGACGACCTGGAGGTCGGCCTCCTCGTCGTGGCGCTCGTGCCGCTCGTCGGCCGGCACGTCGGCGAGGTCCCGAGCCAGGAAGACCCGGACGATCTCGTTGGTGAACCCGGGCGAGCTGTGCAGGTCGACCAGCACGTCGATCCGCCCGGCGGTCAGGTCGGCCTCCTCGGCCAGCTCCCGCAGCGCGGCGGCCGGCAACTCCTCGCCGGAGACGTCCATCAGCCCGGCCGGCAGCTCCCAGAGGTGCCGGCCCACCGGTTGCCGATACTGGCGGATCAGCACCACCTGACCGGCGTCGTCCAGGGCCACCACGGCCACCGCCCCGACGTGCCGGACCAGGTCGCGCAGCGCGGTCCCGCCGCCGGGCATGGTCACCTCCTCGGTGACCACGTCGAAGATCCGCCCGCGGTACCGCTCCTCGCGGGAACGGACCTCGTAGCGATGCTCGCTCACGCCGACGCCTTCGTGGCGGCGCCGTTGCGGGCCGCCTTGCGGGCCGACGGGGCCTCCGCGGCGGGATCGAGGTCGACCGGCAACTGGTCGGCCTGCGAGTACGCCACCGCGGCCTTGACGAACGACGCGAACAGCGGGTGCGGGCGGGTCGGGCGGCTCTTGAGCTCCGGGTGCGCCTGCGTGGCCACGAAGAACGGGTGCAGCTCGCGGTCCAGCTCGATGAACTCGACCAGCCGGCCGTCCGGCGAGGTGCCGGAGATGTGCAGGCCCGCCTTGGTCAACGCGTCCCGGTAGGCGTTGTTGACCTCGTAGCGGTGCCGGTGCCGCTCGCTGATGTCGGTGCTGCCGTACGCCTCGGCGACGATCGAGCCCTCGGTCAACGTCGCCGGGTACGCCCCGAGCCGCATGGTGCCGCCCAGGTCGCCCTTGCCGGCGACGATGTCCTCCTGGTCGGCCATGGTGGCGATGACCGGGTGCGCGGCCTGCTCGTCGAACTCCAACGAGTTGGCGCCGTCCAGGCCGGCCAGGTGCCGGGCCACGTCGATGGTCATGCACTGCAGTCCGAGGCAGAGGCCGAGCAGGGGGATGCCGTTCTCCCGCGCGTACCGGGCCGTACCGATCTTGCCCTCGATGCCCCGGACGCCGAACCCGCCCGGGATGAGGATGCCGTCCACGCCGGCCAGGGCCGCCGCCGCGCCGGCCGGGGTGACGCACTCGTCGCTGGGCACCCACTTGAGCTGCACCCGGGACCGGTTACCGAAACCGGCCGCCCGGATCGCCTCGCTCACCGACAGGTACGCGTCGGGCAGGTCCACGTACTTGCCGACCACCGCGACGGTCACCGTGTGCCGCGGGCGGTGCACCCGCTCCAGCAGGTCGTCCCAGCTCGCCCAGTCCACGTCCCGGAACGAGAGCCCGAGCCGGCGCACCACGTACGCGTCGAGCCCCTCGCGGTGCAGCACCTTCGGGATGTCGTAGATGCTCGGGGCGTCCGGGGCGGCGACGACCGCCTCGGCGTCGACGTCGCAGTAGAGCGACAGCTTCTCCTTGAGCTTCACCGGGATCTCCCGGTCGCAGCGCAGCACGATGGCGTCCGGCTGGATACCGATGTTGCGCAGCTGGGCCACGGAGTGCTGGGTCGGCTTGGTCTTCAGCTCGCCCGACGGCGCCAGGTACGGCACCAGCGAGACGTGCAGGTAGAAACAGTTGTCCCGGCCCAGGTCGTGGCGGACCTGACGGATCGCCTCCAGGAACGGCAGCGACTCGATGTCGCCCACCGTGCCACCGACCTCGGTGATGACCACGTCGGGCAGGACGCCGTCCTCGTCCGGGTCGGCCATCGCCAGGATCCGCGACTTGATCTCGTTGGTGATGTGCGGGATGACCTGGACGGTGTCGCCCAGGTACTCGCCGCGCCGCTCCTTGGCGATCACGTCGGAGTAGATCTGCCCGGTGGTGACGTTCGCCTTGCCGGACAGCGCCCGGTCGAGGAAACGCTCGTAGTGCCCGACGTCGAGGTCGGTCTCGGCGCCGTCCTCGGTGACGAAGACCTCGCCGTGCTGGAACGGGTTCATCGTCCCCGGGTCGACGTTCAGGTAGGGGTCGAGCTTCTGCATCACGACGCGGAGCCCGCGCGCGGTCAACAGGTTGCCGAGGCTGGAGGCGGTGAGGCCCTTACCCAGCGAGGAGGCGACGCCCCCGGTGACGAAAATGTGCCTGGTCGTCCGTGCTGATGGGGCCAAGGCCTGCTCCCGTGTCGTCTGTCGCGGTCATGCAGACCGCCGTGCTCGATCAGCAAAGTGATCACGCGATCCACGGGATTCCACGGTAACACCTTCACGACGGGTACTCGCAGGCCGCACCCCGGGTGGGACCGGAACGGGCCACCCGGGCGGCGTCCGGCGGTCAGGAGGTGGCAACCTCGCTCGATGGCGCTGGCGTGTCCGTCGGACGCCGCTGCGCCGGAGGGGTGGCCGCAGCGCCCGCCGTCGGACCGTCCGACCGGCCGGGGCCGTCGGCCGCCGGCGAGCCCAGGTCCGGCCCCAGGACGACGGTACGGGGTGGCGCGGCGGGCGAACCGCCGACCGGCCGGGGGTGACCCGCTCCGAGCGGACCACCGCCGCCGGTCGGACCGTTCCCCCCACCGGCTGGCCCGTCGCCCCCGGAACCCGGATCGTCGTCGGCATCGTTCTCCCGCTCGCGGCCCGTGGCGGGGCGGGTCCGGTCGGCGGCGTGCCCGAGGACCCGCAGCGACGCCAGCGCCGCCAGCGGCACCACCAGGGCGGCCGCCGCGCCGGCCACGTCCAGTGCGGCACCGTCGAGCACACCGCCCAGCACCGCCGCGACCGCCGTGCCGGCGAACGCCGCCCGCACCGCCGGGTAGATGCCGAACAGCCGCATCAGTCCACCCCACGGCTGCAGCAGGGCGAACCACACCAGCAGCCCGCCGGCGAGCGCCAGCACCGTCAACGGGCTGTTCACCAACGTCTCGAAGTTCGCCGTGCTGGATCGGTGCACGGTGAAACCGCCGGTGCCGTCGCCGACCGCGGACAGGAACCGGCCGAGGCTCCCCCGCTCGGCCGGCAGCCGGCGCAGGTCCACGACGGCGAAGCCGATACCGACCGCCAGGGCGGCCATGGTGGCCCACGCCAGTCGACTGATGGTCAGCCAGCCACCGGCGCTGATCGCCGCCGCCACGCTCAGGCCGGCGGTCAGCGCGATCGCGCCGACCGGGTCGGCGCCGAGGTAGGGGCTGCCGGCCACCACCACGGCGAGGCCACCCACGGCGACCATCACGGCGGGCCGCCAGCGCCGGTGCACCCGCTGGGCGAGCCACCCGCCGGTCACCAGCGCGCCGGCGAGGAACACCCCCAGCGCGACCGTGCTCAGCCCGGCGTACCGACCACCCTGCAACGCCGAGTAGCCGACCACGCCGTTGAGCTGGAGGCGGGCCCCGGTCAGCACGTCCACGCCGACGACCAGGGTCGTCAGGCCGGCCACCGCGCCGACCGGGCCGAGGGTCCTCGCGTACCCGGGGGCGAAGCGGACCGCGGCCGTGCCCCCCGCGACCAGCAGCGCGGTGACCCCGGCGAAGATCCACCCGGGGTGCCCGCCGCGCCACCAGGGGACGGCGTCGGCCAGCAACGCGGCCGGGACGGTCAACGCCGCCGCGACCAGCAGCAGCTCGACCACCGCCAGGACCCGGGCCGGGATCGGGGTCGGGCCGGTCGGGCCCGCGTGTGGCCGCGCGCGGCGCAGCAACGGCAGCACGGCCAGGGCCAGCAGCACCTGCGCCCCGGCGAGCAGGGCGAAGAACCCGCCGGAGACGGTCCGCTGGGCGGCCGCCTCCCGGTCGGCGTCCGCCGGGGCGTTGATCGCCTCCGTCAGGTCCGCCGGCCGACCACCGGTGCTGACCGCCGGCCGGCCGAGGAACAGCCGCTCCGGCATCGGCCGGCCCAGCGCGGCCAACGCCGTCGGCGCGAGGTCGACGAGCTGGAGGTAACCGTCACGGTCGGTGCTGGCCGAGGTCAGCCAGCCCCGCTCCCAACCCGGCCCGTCGGCGATCGCCACGTGCAGCCGCGACGGCCGCTCGGTGTCGGAGATGCCGGCGACCAGCACCAGCGACCGCGGCGGGCGGGCGGCCAGGACCCGGGCCAGTAGGGCGTCGGCGACCCGTGCCTCCTCGGCGCGCGCCGCCGGATCGCTCCCCTCGATCGTGCCGAGGTCGACGATGCTCAGGACACACGAGCCGAGCAGCCGACGCGGGTCGGCCGGCAGCCCCGCGGCGTACCTGTCGACCCGGCCGAACGGCCGCGCGGCGGCCACGGCGGCGCCCGGCCCCACGGCGACCGAGCAGCGCACCGACTCCGACAGCGACCCGGGCATCGTGCCCCACGGCAGCCGCTGCTGGTTGTACTGGACCACGCTCTCCTGGTCGGGCAGGTTCGCGCCGATCCCGTCCGGCTGCTCCACGGCCACCGAGGCCGGCGGGCAGCCGCCGTCCGGGCGGGCGCCGTTCCAGCCGGCGAAACTGCCCGCGCCGAGCGTCAACCAGCCGTCCACCGGGCAGGTGGGCCGGTGCGCGGACCGCACCGACAGCGAGCCGATCGAACCTTCCTGGGCCATCCGCCACAGTGTCGGCGTGCGCTGCTGGTCGACGTCCTCCCAGCGCAGCCCCGAGACACCGGCGAGCACCACGAAGTCGGCGGTGCGCTGCGGCGTGCCCTGCGGCGGCCGGACGGCCAGCGCGGCGACGCCCAACGCCACCACGAGCACGGTCAACAGGGCCGGGGCCAGTCGACGCACCATCAGCGGTGTCCCGTCAGGGGCGCGTCGGAGCCGGGCGCCGCCGGGTGGGCGGCCAGTTCGGCGTAGACCGCCGCCAGCACGGCGACCGTGTCCGCCTCGGTGGGCCACGTCGCCGCCCGTTCGGCGCCGCGCCGACCCAGATCGGTCCGGGCCGTCGGGTCGTCCAGCAGCGCGCGCACCGCCGCGTCGACCGCGTCCACGTCGACCGAGGGGACCAGCGCGGCGGCGTCACCGACCAGCTCCGGCAGGCCGCCCACCGCCGTCGTCACCAACGGCACGCCGGCCCGCATCGCCTCCTGGGCGAACAACTGCCGCGCCTCCCAGTCGCTGGTGACCACCGCGAGGTCGGCGCCGGCGAGCAGGTCGGCCACATCGGTACGGTGCCCCAGCAGGGTCACCGGAGCGCGGGCCGCCGAGATCCGCGCGGCCAACGACAGGTACGCCGGGCCGCTTCCGGCGATCACCACGACCGGCGGTGGGGTACGCGTCCGCCAGCGGGCCGCCGCGTCGACCAGCACGTCGTAGCGCTTCTGCGGGTGCAGCCGCCCCACCGAGAGGATGAGCGGCTGCTCCGGTCCCACGCCGAACTCGGCGCGGACGGCGGCGCGACGCCGACGCGGCGCGGCCAGCGTCGGGGCGGCGACCGGGGCGAGCCGCGCGTCGGCGGCGCCCAGCGCGGTGGCCCGCCCGACCAGGTCGGACGACGCCCCCAGCGCCACCCGGGCCCCCCGGGCGACCACCCGCTCGACGAGCCGGGACACCCCGCCGCGCAACCCGCCCGCGAGGACGGCGTTGTGCCAGGTCACCACGAGCGGGGCGGTCGGCCGGGCCAGTACGGCGACGAGACCGGCGCGCAGACCGTGCGCGTGCAGCACGTCGACCCGGGCCGTGGCGAGCACCCGCCGCAGGGCGAGCACCGCCCGCGCGTCGGCCGGGGTCGGGCTGGCCGGGATCTCCACCGGTTCGAAACGCGCGCCGACGCCGGTGAAGTCGAACTGCTCCTGCGTCGCCGCCGGCCCGCAGACCAGCACCGTCGCGCCGGACGCGACGAGCCCCCGTGCGACCGAACGGACGTGCTGGCCGACCCCACCGGTGCTGGACGCCAGCACCAGCGCCACGGTGCCCGACCAGCCGTTGGTCTCCGTCATGCCGGCCACCGCCGGTTGGTGTTGACAACGCTCACCGAACCGCCGTCTCCTTCCCGTCGCCCCGCTCCGGGGGCACCGCGCCCGGCGTGGGCGTGCCGGCCCGGCCCCGCTGGCCCCGCCGGAGGCGGCGAGCCACCCCGGTCAGTAGCGGCCGTACGTCCCGCCGGTCGACGAACCAGACCACGACGAGGAACACGACACCGACCAGAACCCCGGACAGCATGCCCTGACCGAGCGCCACGGCCGTCGTCGGGGTGCCGCCGTCCAGCCTGTCGAGCCAACGGCTCAGGCCCAGCCCGGCGAACGCGGCGAGGAGGCCGGCGAGGAGGCCGGCCGCCCCGGCGCGCGCCGCGCCGGCCAGCGCCGGTGTGCCGGCGGCCCGCGCCACCGCGACGACCAGCAGCGCGCCCAGCACGACCATGCCCACCGAGTTCGCGGACGTCACGGCGAGCACCCGGTCGGTCAACGGCAGGATCCGGCCGAGCGCCAGCACCGCGACCGGCACCACGAGGAAGCCGACGGCGGTCGCCACCGTCGCCGCCCGGGTCTGCCCCCGCGCGTAGAGCGCCCGGGTGAGGATCGCGAACAGGCCGTAGCCGACCAGGCCCGGGGCGTAACCGATGATCGCGGCGGCGGCGGTGGGCGCGGTGGACGCGGGGAAGAAGAAGTGCCCGATCGGCCCCGCGGTTCCGACCAGCGCGGCCGCGCCGAGGCAACTGAACAGCAGCACCCCGCGCACGGCCGGAGCGAGGGTCGCCCGGTAGGCGTCCTCGTCGCCGGCCGACCGGGCCGCCGCGAGGGTCGGGTAGGCCGCCACGGCCAGGGGCACCGCCAGCACCGCCCACGGCAGCAGGTAGACGGTCTGCGCCAGGTTGTAGACGCCGGGGTTGCTGCGCGCGCCCGCCGTCACCTGGTTCAGGCTGACGATCAGGGCGATCTGCTGCGTCGTGACGGTGACCGCGCCCGCCACCGCCAGCGCGCCGACCCGGGCCCGTGCGTCGGCGGGGAACCCGAACCCGGGCCGTACCCCCAGCCGCAACCGACGGATCGGGATGAGCAGCGACAGCGACAGCACCACCACGCCGAGGGTCGTGCCGGCGGAGAGCAGCACCTCGCCGCCGGGACTCACCCCGGCGACCGTGGCATAGCGGCCCTGGGTGGCCGTGAACCCCAGGTAGACCACGATCACGGTGAGGCTGGACAGCAGCGGGGCGAGCACCGGCCAGGCGAAGCGGCGGTGCGCCTGGAGCACCCCGGTGAGCACGATGCCGACCCCGTACAGCGGTAGCTGCGGCGCGAAGACCCGCAGCATCCGTACGCCGCTGTGCTGCTGGGCGTCGGTGAGGTGGTGCCCCAGCGACCCGACTACCGGGCCGGCGAACAGCGCCACGAGCAGCGCGAGCGGCACCAGCAGCGCCACCGTCCAGGTCAGCAGCGCGCCGGTGGTCCGGGCGACCGTCGTCCGGTCGCCGGCCCCGACGGCGCCGGCCAGCAGCGGTACGACGAGGCTCGCCAGTGCGCCACCGGCGACGATCTCGAAGATGAAGTTCGGCACCGCGTTGGCCACCACGTAGGTGCCGCCGAGGTCGGTGTTCCCGAGGCTCCAGGTGAACAGGGCGGTGCGGCCGAAGCCGGCGAGCCGGCTGAGCACGGTGAGCACGGCGATGAGCGCGGCTGCCCCGGCCAGCCGGCCGGCGCCGGCGAGGGGGGCCGGTCTGGTCACGTCAGTCGGTGCGCCGGCCCAGGGCGTCGAGCTCCCGCAGGCCCGGGGTCCGCTGGATCACCGCCGTGAAGCTGACCTTCTCGCTGGCGGCGGTGAGCCCGGCCAGCACGGCGAGCAGGCCGGCCCGACCGAGCGGACCGGTGCGGGCGGCGAGCGCCACACCGAGCAGCGCGCCGAGCGCGTTCGCGCCGCTGTCGCCGACCATGACGTTCTCGGACAGGTCGTCGCCGAGCAGTCCGGCGGCGGCGCCGGCCGCGCCGGCGGCGATCCCGCCGTGCGGGCCGCCGGTCAGCGGCGCGCCCAGCAGCAGCCCGGACTTGATGGCCCGGCCGGGTCGCAGGTCGAGCAGGTTGAGCAGGTTGGCGGTGCCGGCGATCACGCCAGCGCCGAGCAGCACGTCGACTCCCCGGCCGAACGCGCCGTGGCGCTGCCGGCGCGGGTGCGCGGCGACGCGGGGGTCGGCGGCGAGCAGTGCGGCGGCGCCCAGCCCGGCCGCCCCCACCCCGACCACCTTAACGAGCCCGGCGGTGACCCGCCCCGCACGCAACGCGGCGAGGTGCCCGGCGAAGCCCTTGGCCGCCTTCTGCTCCGGTCGTGCCCCGACCACGTCGTCGTAGAGCCCGACACCACCGGCGCCGAGGCCGGCGACCAGGGCGGCGCCACCGGAGGCGGCACTCGTCGCGCCGAACGCGCCCGCGGCGGTCGCGCCGGCCGCGAGCGCCGGACCGGCGGCGAGGGTCACCGTACGGCCGCGGAAGTTGGTGCGCTCCAGCGCCGGCCCCACCGGGGCGGTCCGCACCTCGCGCAGCGCGTACCGGGCGGCGGCCGCTCCGGCGGCGGCGACCAGCAGCCGTCCCAGCGTGCTCATGCCGGCACCTCGTCGATTACGGACACGGCGGTACGTCGTTCGCTCACTGGGGCAGTCTAGGCAGCAGGGACGCGGCGTTGTCGCCGACGCCGTACTGGCCGGCCTTCTTCTCGGTGAGCTGCTGCACCAGCGCCAGACTGGTGACCAGTTGCCCCTGGACGGTGTTGGCGTTGTCGACGGTCGAGATGGTCTGCGACAGCACCGGGTCGCCACGGACCACGGACACCACGTTGCCGCCGGCGGAGCCGTTGCCGCCCACCACGATCGCCCCGGTCCGGTCGAACTGCTCGGCGATCTTGACGACCGACTCGTCCCGCTTCTCGGAGTCCTTGTCGACATACGGCTGGCCGCTCACCACGACGACCGCCTCCGCCGGGCCGGTCACCTTGTTGTTGTCGGTGGTCAGGTAGCCGGCGTTGTTGTACGCGGCGAGCACCGCCCGCCGGTCGGCGTCGCTGACCGGCGCGGTGCCCTGGGCGCGGTCCAGCAGGACGCTGGCCAGCAGCGCGCTGGAGGTCTCCACGCCGTGCCCGTTGCCGGGCAGGCCGGTGGTCTGCGCGGTGGGCCGGGCGGCGGTGACGGCCAACTCCAGCAGATTGGAGTTGTTGTCCGGGTTGATGAACTTGTCCTGCAGGTCGACCCGACCGGTGATGGTGGCGCCGGCCTGCTGCAGCTTCTTGAGCACACCCTCGGTGTGGTCACGCCCGTTCGGCAGGCTGAGCACCACCACCCGGCGTCCGGTGAGGGTGCCCGGCAGGACCACCTGGGACATCTCCTCGGCGAACTCCTCTTCCAGACCGAGCTGCTTCTCCATGTTGGCGACCTGCTGACGCCACTGCTGGTTGTCCTTGCGCAACCCGGTGACCTGCTGCTTGAGCGAGTCGGCGACCGGGCCGTTGAGGGCGGCGGTGCCGACCACCAGGCCGATCGCCAGAGCCAGGAAGACCGCGGTGAGGGACACCACGTGGTAGCGGAAGTTGATCACGCTTGCAGCCTCTTGATCGCTCGGGAACTAGAAGAGCCGGTACAGCTGGAACACGAAATTGTCCCACCACTCGGCGACCACACCCAGGTACGCCTTCCCGACGGTGGAGACCGCCACCGCGGAGGCCATCGCCGCGATCGCCGAGAGCACCAGCAGCAGCAACGACGAGCCGGAAATGCTCTGCCGGTAGAGCCGGCTCACACCCTTGGCGTCGACCAGCTTGCCGCCGACCTTCAGCCGGGTCAGGAACGTCGAGGCCATCCCGCCGCGCCCCTTGTCGAGGAACTCGACGAGGGTGGCGTGGGTGCCGACCGCGACCAGCAGGGAGGCGCCCTTCTCGTCGGCCAGCAGCATCGCCAGGTCCTCGCTGGTCGCCGCCGCCGGGAACGTGATGGCGGGGACGCCGAGCCCGTTGACCCGGGGCAGACCGGGCGCCCGACCGTCCGGGTAGGCGTGCACGATCACCTCGGCGCCGCAGCGCAGCACGTCGTCGGTGACCGAATCCATGTCCCCGATGATCATGTCAGGGGTGTACCCGGCCTCGACCAGCGCGTCCGCGCCGCCGTCCACGCCGATCAACACCGGCTTGAACTCCCGGATGTACGGGCGCAGCACGTCCAGGTCGGCCTTGTAGTCGTAGCCGCGCACCACGATCAGGCAGTGTCGGCCCTGGATCTGGGTCTGGATGTCCGGTACGCCCACGCCATCGAGCAGCAGGTCGCGTTCCTGGCGCAGGTAGTCCATCGTGTTGGCGGCGAACGCCTCCAACTGCACCGACAGCCCCTCCCGGGCGTCGGACATCGCCTTGGCGACCGACTCGGCGTCCTGCAGGGTGCCGTGCGCCACCGGCTCCTCGCCCGCGAACACGGTGTTGCCCTCGACGCGTACCTGGTCACCCTCGCGGATGCGCTCGAAGACGCCCTCGCCGAGGTCGTCCAGCAGCGGGATCCCGGCGGCGATCAACACCTCCGGCCCGAGGTTGGGATAGCGGCCGGAGACCGACGGCTTGGCGTTGAGGACCGCGGCGACACCGACAGCGACCAACGAGTCGGCCGCCACCCGGTCCAGGTCGACGTGGTCGATGACCGCGATGTCACCGGGGCGAAGCCGGCCGACCAGGCGTTTCGTCCGGCGATCAAGGCGCGCGGTGCCGAGGACTCTGCCCGGTTCGGCATTCCGGTTCCGGCGCAACGTGGGTAGACGCATCGTGACCATCCTGGCATGTGAGGCAGGCTTTTCTGTCGCGACATGCCTGAGCAGGGCCGCCTACCCAGGGAAGCACACGCCGACGCGAGCCGGTGTGCTTGCGCCCACAATACGCGGCGTCACAACCGCCTTTCCTTCGCCGCGACGGCCAGAAGCTCCTCGGCGTGGGCGATACCCAGATCCGAATCGGGCAAACCGGCCAGCATGCGGGCCAGTTCCCGGGCGCGTTCGGTGTCCTCCACGACCCGTACACCGCTGGTCGTCACCGCGCCGCCGGTGTCCTTCGCGACCACGAGATGCCGGTCGGCGAACGCGGCCACCTGCGGCAGGTGTGTGACGACCAACACCTGGTGACTGCGGGCCAGCCGGGCCAGCCGCCGGCCGATCTCCACCGCGGCCTGACCGCCGACACCCGCGTCGACCTCGTCGAAGACGAGCGTGGGCGGCCCGCCGGAGCCGGCGAAGACCACCTCGATGGCGAGCATCACCCGGGACAGCTCACCGCCGGAGGCGCCGCGCTGCAACGGCAACGACGGCGCGCCCGGGTGGGCCAACAGCCGCAACTCCACCTCGTCGCCGCCGTCGGCCGCGACACCCACCTCGACGCCGTTGACCGTCAACGACGGCTCGGCCCGGCCCGCCGGTCGGGGCAGCACCGCCACCTCGATCCGCGCGTGCGGCATCGCCAGACCGGCCAACTCGACGGTGACCTGGTCGGCGAAGCGGACCGCCGCCTCCTGCCGGGACACCGACACCCGGGCAGCCAGGTCGGCCACCTCCGCGGCCAGCCGCTGCCCCTCCCGGTCCAGCTCGTCGAGCAGGTCGTCGGAGGTGTCCAGGTCGGACAGTCGGGTGCGGGCCCGCTCGGCCCACGCGACGACCCCGTCGACGTCGTCGGCGTACTTGCGGGTCAACGCGCGCAACGCGGCCCGCCGCTCGTAGACGTGCTGCAACCGGGCCGGGTCGGCATCCAGCGTCGCCAGGTACGCCGACAGCTCCGCCGACACGTCGGTGACCAGGGTGGCCGCCTCCTCCAGGCGGGCCGCCAGCTCGCCCAGCGCGGGATCGGTGCCGGCCTGCGCCTCCAGAGTGCGCCGGGCCGTGCCGAGCAGCGCCGCCGCGTCCGGCGTCTCGTCGGCCGCGTCCGCGCCGCCCGCCACGCACTGCTGGGCCAGCTGCGCGGCCGTCCGCAGACCCTCGGCGTGCTCCAGCCGCTGCGCCTCGGTCTTCAGCTCGTCGTCCTCGCCGGGCTGCGGGTCGACGCGGGTGATCTCGTCGAGGCCGAGCCGCAACAGGTCGGCCTCCTGGCTGCGCTCGCGGGCGTTGCGCCGCCGGTCGGCCAGGTCGTCGACGATCCGCCGCCAACCGGTGTACGCCTCGCGCAGCGCGTCGAGCAGCTTCTCGTGCGCCGGCCCGGCGAACCGGTCCAGCGCGGCCCGCTGCTCGGCCGGACGCAGCAGGCGCAGCTGGTCGGACTGACCGTGCACGGCCACCGCCTGCTCGCCGACCTCGCCGAGCATCGACACGGGCATGCTCCGGCCACCCAGGTGGGCCCGCGAGCGGCCCTCCACGGTCACCGTACGACTCAGCAGCAGCGAGCCGTCCTCGTCGGGCTCGCCACCGGCGTCGCCGATCCGGGCGTGCACCGTGTCGGCGACGCGACCGGTGAGGCGCAGCCGCCCCTCGACCACGGCCCGGCCCGGCTGGGCACGCACCCGCCCGGCGTCGGCCCGGCCGCCGAAGAGCAGGCCGAGGCCGGTGACCACCATCGTCTTGCCGGCACCGGTCTCGCCGGTGATGACGTTCATGCCGCCGGTCAACGGCAGTGTGGTGTCCTCGATGACGCCGAGTCCGGTGATGCGCAGCTCTTCCAGCACAGCACCCGACAGTAGACGCGTGGGCCGACAGTTGACCAGCCGACGGGCCCCACGACCGGGCCGCGCTGCGGCCGTGACCTCGCCGACGTACAGTCTTGCCCCGTGTTGGACGTGATCGGCCTGACCCCCGCCGAGGAGGAGCTGTACCGCTGCCTGCTCCAGCTCACCACGGCTCGCGTCGACGAGCTGGCCGGCCGGCTGGGACGGCCCCGGGCGCAGGTCGTCGAGCAGATCGAGGCGTTACGGGCCAAGGGTCTCGTGCAGCCCACCGAGAACGACCCGGACGGCCCGCTGCGCCCGACCGCGCCGGACGTCGCCCTCGGCGCCACGTTGCTGCGCCGCCAGGAGGACCTGGAGGCCGCCCGCCGCCGGGTCACCCAACTGGCCGAGGAGTACCGCGCCGGCCTGCGCCGCCATCACGTCGACCACCTGGTCGAGGTGATCCGTGGCGGACGGACGCTCCGCGACCGACTGCGTGACCTGCAGAACTCGGCCCGCGAGGAGGTGCTGTGGTTCTGCCGCGCCAACCCCCTCGCGATGGCCGGCCCGGAGAACGTCGAGGAGTTCGACGCCCTCGCCCGTGGGGTGAGCTACCGCGCCATCTACGAGCGGGACCTGCTGCTGGAACCGGGCGCGCTGGCCGACCTGGCCAAGGGGGTCGCCGCCGGTGAGCAGGCCCGGGTGCTGGACCGCCTGCCGGTCCGACTGGCCATCGTGGACGGGCGCACCGCCATCTGCCCGCTGGTGCCCGACCGGTACGGCGGCGAGCCGAGCGCCGCGGTGATCGGTCGCAGTCAACTGCTCGACGCGCTGCTCGCCCTCTTCGAGAGTCACTGGCGGGTCGCCACCCGGCTGCGGCTCGACGATCCGCTGTCCGGCGCGACGTCCGAGCACCGCCGCGACACCGGCGACGACCGTCCGGCCGACGGCTACCGGCCCGACGCCGACGAGGCGCGACTGCTGTCGCTGTTCGTGGCCGGCGTACCGGACAAGTCCATCGCCTCCCAACTCGGGGTGAGTCGCCGGACGGTGCAGCGCCGCCTCGCCGACCTGATGGACGCCGCCGGTGTCGACACCCGTCCCGGGCTGGCGTTCCAGGTCGCCCGGCGCGGCTGGCTCTGACGACGCGGCCGGGCCCACCATCGACACGACGGTGGGCCCGGCCGGGTTCGGCGATCAGCGCAGCCCGTACGCCCGCAGCACCGTCTGGTCGACGGTGTTACCGGCCCGGTCGGCGGCGTGCACCCGCAGCGACACCGTTCCGCGTCCGGCCGGCACCGTCGCCGTGTAGCGGACACCCGACCCGTGGGTCGGTACGGACCGCCAGGTGACGCCCTCGTCGAAGGAGACCTGCACGCTCACGCCGGCGCCCTTCGGAGCGGCCACTCCGGCGGGCTGGCGCAGGCTCAGCCCCACCTGGTGCGGGCGGTTGCCGGGCACGGTGCCGGACAGGTCGGCCGGCACCCGGTAGTCCACCTGCAGCAGCGACAGCGGCGTCGCCGCCGCACCCGCCGGGCGGGCCGAGGTGAACTGCCACGCCGTGTCCGTCCGGGTGCCGTAACGCCACCCGTCCGAGGCCCGCCGCGTCGTCACGTCGAGGCGGTAACGGGCCGCCGCGGCCGTGGTCGGCACCGGCGTCCAGCCGTCGGACAGGTCGGCGATCTGCCGCCCGTCCCGGCTGAGGCGGGCCTCGACGCTGTCCGACTCCTCGCTGTTGCCCGCCACGCTGTAGTGCCCGTCGGCGTCGACGAACTCGGGCACCCGCACGTCGAGGACGTCGCCCTTGCGCGTCGGCACCGGCGCGCCGGTCGCCGGCACGGCCGGACGGACCACCGGAGCGTGCCAGGACTCGGTCTCGCGGTCGTCGGCGGCGTACCGCCGGGGCTCCTGGGTGAGCCCGCCGGTCAACTGCCCCCACTGCATGAACATCTGCTTGTGCAGCACCCGGTGCTGCCACCAGTTGTCGCCGGCGCTGACGAACTCCTGCCGGGTGGTCCCGTTGTGGACCAGGCGCTGGTCGTCGTTCCAGGCGTACTCCTGCCACGGACGCCAACCGAACCGCTCCTCGGTGGCCCAGCCCGCGCCGGTGTCGCCGTACCGCGCGGTCACCTCGGCGGTGTTTCCCGCGGTGACCGTGTGCACGATGCGCTCCGGCACCCGCCCCTTCGACACCTGCCACACGTCGTACAGGTAGGGGCTGTCCACGGTCAGCGTGAGGTCCAGCGTCGCGCGACCCCGACGCGCCGCCGCGATGAGTCGCTGCCCGTCGTCGTACGCCACGACCATCGCCGGGACACCGAGCCGCTCCCCCTCGGGACGCCAGACCGTCCACGCGCTCTGGTCCTCGGGGCGGACGATCAGGACCGCCGCCGCGCCGGCCGCCGCCGCCGCGGCCACCTGCTCCTCCTCGCTGCGGTTCTCATCGGTGGTGAGCAACGCCGCCGCGCCCCGCGCCCGGGTCAGCTCGGCGGGCGTGCCGGTGCCCGCCCAGACCAGCGGCAGCTTCCGTCGCCCGGTCGGCGCCGGGGACGAGCCCAGCAGGTTGATGTCCGACGGCGCGGACACACCGGTGACCGTGGCGTCCACCATGGGCGCGACGAGCTGCCAGCGGGAGGCGAACTCGAACTCACCCTGGCGCACCGGGCGGGTCGGCGTAACGTTGACCTGCTGGACGGTGCTGTACGCCATAACGCCGTGGTCGATCTGCCGGCCGTTGCCCAACACCCGGTGCACGTAGAAGCTGAGGGTGGCCCGCTGCTCGCTGGGCTTCGGCGTCTCGACGCGTACCGGCGTACCCGTGCGGGCGTCGAGCACGACCGTCAGGTCCCGGTCGACGTTCAGCTCGGGTTCGATGGCCTGGGTCAACTGCTCGTCCAGGGGAACGCCGTGCTCCACCAGCGCGGTCAGCAGATAGCTGCCCTCCTCGACCCGCAGGGTGCCCTCGCCCGGCCACCAGCCCCAGTAGTCCGATTCGGGCTGCTCACCGAAGAGGGTCAGGGCGGGCGAGAGGGTCAGCTGACCCTGCCGGCCCAGCACCTTGATCGTGACGTCGTGCTGCGGTCCGCTGACGGTGAGGCCCACCGGCGTGCGCACGGCGACGCCGTCCGCGCCGGTCGCCACGAGAGCGCCCCCGTGCGGGCCCCGGGCCAGCTTCGCCGGGTCCGCCCGCAGCGGCACGGCCACGCTGCCGCCCGCCGGCACGGTCACCTCGCCCGCGCCGACGGCGACGCCGTCGGTCTCGGCCGCGCCGCTGTCCAGGTTGCGCAGCTCCAGGGCCAGGCGCAGGGTCCGCGCGACGGAGGTGCCATTGGTGTACGTCACACTGCGCTCGGCCACCGGTCCGCCGGTGGTGACCCGGCCGAAGTCGGCGGTGGCCGACGCGTACACCCGTTGGGTGAGCGCCCGCGCCACGTCGACCCGACCACCGCCCTGCTCGAAGACGGTCAGCTCCGGGTTCGCCTTCGTGGTGCTGACCAGTGCGTCCTTGAGCGCGCCGGCCTTCCAGTCCGGGTGGTCCTGGGCGAGGATCGCCGCCGCGCCCGCCACGTGCGGGGTGGCCATGGACGTCCCGGACGCCGCCGTGTAGGCGTCGTCGACCGGCGTACCCATGGTGGTGCCGGCGGCCCGCGCGGCGACGATGCCCACGCCCGGCGCGGTGATCTCGGGCTTGATGCCGTTGTCGCCCACGCGCGGTCCCCGGCTGGAGAAGTCCGCCAGATTGTCGTCGCGGTCGACCGCGCCGACGGTGAGCGCCGCCGCGGCCGCGCCCGGCGCGTTGACGCTCCGCGCCTCGCCCGAGTTGCCGGCCGCGATCACGAACAGCGCGCCCGTCTCGGCGGTCAGGTCGTTCACCGCCTGGCTCATCGGGTCGGTGCCGTCGGTCGGACCGCCGCCGAGGCTCATGCTGACGACCTTCGCGCCGGAGTGGGCGGCCCACTCCATGCCGGCGATGATGGCCGAGTCGTAGCCGGCGCCGCCGTCGTCGAGCACCTTGCCGACCAGCAGCCGCGCGCCCGGGGCGACGCCCTTGCGCAGCCCCGCCGACGCCGCTCCGCTGCCCGCGATGGTGGCGGCGACGTGGGTGCCGTGGCCGTGGCCGTCACGGGCGCTGCCGCTGCCGGAGAAGTCCCGCTCCTCGGCGATCCGGCCGGCCAGGTCGGGGTGGGTGGCGTCGACACCGGTGTCGAGCACGGCCACCGTCACGCCGCTGCCGTCGCGGCCGGCCGCCCAGGCCGCCGGAGCGCCGATCTGCGGGACGCTGTGCTCCAACGTCGGGCGCACCCGACCGTCCAACCAGACGTGGGCGACGCCGCCGCCCAGCCGGGGCGCGGCGGTCGTGGTCCGGGTCGTCGGCGTGCCGGCGAGCGTGGTCCACAGGCCACCCAGGTCAGCCTTGTCGACCCGCAGCGCGGCCCCGTTGATGCTCGGCAGGGGCCGGGCGTCGGTGACGCCGCCGAGCGGCCGGACCCGGCCGGCGGACGGCTCCTGGTAGCGCACGATCAGCGGCAGCGCGCCCTGCGCGGCGTCGCCGTAGCCGTCGGCGGCCAACTCCTGCACGTCGAACAGGTTGGCGTCGAGGACACCGCTGGAGATGAAGGGAGCGACGTCGCTGGGCAGGACCCGCAGCCCGCCGTCGACCTCGAGGGTCTGGAAGATGATCCGCTCCCGCCCGGGTCCCGGGCGTACCGTGGCGGCGACCCGACCCGGCGCGGCCGGCGACAGTTCGACCTGGTCGCCGGTGATGAGGGTGATGCGGACGGGCGCGACGGCCGGGGCGGACGCGCCCCGGCTCGGGCCGGTGGGCCGGACGGGCGGCTCGGCGGAAGCCGGCGCGGCGAGGCCGACCACCAACGCGCCGACCGCGCCGGCGCTGAGCCAGCGGGGGGACCAGTGCATGCGATGCGCTCCTTCACTCCTTCGGGCCCGACATCCGTGGATGAGGACCGATGGGAGTCTGCGACGCAGCGCACAACCAGGTCACTAGCCTCTCGCCGCCGCAGCGGCGACATGTCGTCAGGTGGACAACCGCCGGACACCGACGGTGTGTGCCACCGTCACCGGCGGCTGCCCCGCCACCCGTGCACCGGCAGGCCGAACTTGGCGACCAGCCGGTCGGTGAACGGACGGGCACGCAGCCGCACGATGCGCACCGGCAGGGCTCCTCGACGCACCGTCACCCGGGCACCGGGCGGCAGGTCGTAGACCCGCCGGCCGTCGCAGGCGAGCACGGCGAGGGTCGTGAACGGGTCGACGGTGATGACGAACGTCGAGGTGGGGGCGGTGACCAGGGGCCGGCTGAACAACGCGTGCGCGCTGATCGGCACCAGCAGCAGGGCCTCCACCTCCGGCCAGACCACCGGACCGCCGCCGGAGAACGCGTACGCGGTGGAGCCGGTGGGGGTGGCGCAGACCACGCCGTCGCAGCCGTAGCGGGACAACGGGCGGCCGTCCACGTCGACGAGGAGTTCGAGCATCTGCGCCCGTTCGCCCTTCTCGACGCTGATCTCGTTGAGCGCCCACGACTCGATGGTCGGGCCACCGTCGAACTCGGCCGTGACGTCGAGCGTGAGCCGCTCGTGCACGGTGTAGTTGCGCTCGACGACGTCCCGGACCGCGTGGTCCAGATCGTTGATCTCCGCCTCGGCGAGGAAGCCCACCTTGCCGAGGTTGATGCCGAGCAGTGGCGCCTTCGCCGGGCGGGCCAACTCCGCCGCGCGCAGGAAGGTGCCGTCCCCGCCCAGCGCGAAGACGATCTCGGCGCCCTCGGCGGCCTCCGGACCGGTGACCGGAACCGTTCCGGGCAGGTCGAGGTCCTCGGCCTCCTCGGCGACCACCCGCACCTCGAAGCCCGCGGCGATGAGGTCGGCGGCGACCGACCGGGCGTGCTCGGTGCTGCGCCGACGACCGGTGTGGGTCACCAGCAGCGCCGTGCGGCTCATCGGACCGGCCGCCCGTCCGCGACCGCACGGCCCGACAGCCATGCCCCGGCACGCCCACGTGCCGTCGTGTGCCGCTCGCTGTACGCCTTCACCCCGCGACCTCCTCCGCCGCCACGCCCGGCACGTCGCCGGCCGTCGTCGTGCCGTCCGGCCCGGCGTCCACCACGGCCCGTACCCGCTGCGGGTCGGCCGCCGGCGCGCCCCGGCGCAACCATACGAAGAACTCGACGTTGCCGCTGGGCCCCGGCAGCGGGCTGGCCGCCACGTCCGCCAGGCCGAGGCCGAGCTGGGCCGCCGCCGCGGCCACGTCGAGCACCGCCTCGGCGCGCAACGCCGGGTCGCGGACCACGCCACCGGCCCCGACCCGTTCCTTGCCCACCTCGAACTGCGGCTTCACCATCAGGGCCAGGTCGCCGTCGTCGCGGGTGCAGCCGGCCAACGCGGGCAGCACCAGCCGCAACGAGATGAACGACAGGTCGGCCACCGTCAGGTCGACCGGCCCACCGATCGCGTCGGCGACGAGGGTACGGACGTTTGTGCGTTCCAGCACCCGGACGCGCTCGTCGGTCCGCAGGGACCAGGCGAGCTGCCCGTAGCCGACGTCCACGGCCACCACCTCGGCGGCGTCGGCGCGCAGCAGCACGTCGGTGAAGCCCCCGGTCGAGGCACCCGCGTCCAGGCAGCGCCGTCCGGCGACGCGCAGCCCGCCGAACGCGGCCAACGCACCGGCGAGCTTGTGCCCGCCCCGGGAGACGTACTCCTCGGTCGGGTCCTCGCCGGTGACCAACAGCGGGTCGGCGGGGTCGACCATCGCGGCGGCCTTGCGCGCGGTCACTCCGCGCAGGTGGACCCGGCCGGCCTCGACCAGCGCGGCGGCCTGCTCACGTGAGCGGGCCAGCCCGCGACGGACGAGTTCGGCGTCCAGCCGGTTGCGACGTGCCATGGGTGTTTCTCCGGTCTGTCGGGCGGAGTCGCCCTGGTCAGGTCTGATCGATCGTGGCGAGGGTCTCGCGTAGCGTCTCGTAGGCCGCCTCGTACTGGGCGATCTGGTCGGCCGGGGCGAGCGCCGCCGCGTTGTCCATGGCCCGCACGGCCGCCTCGACCGCCGGGTGGCTCGCGGCGTCGTCGGCACCGGTCGCCAGGTCGGGCGGCGGGCCGGGGCGGGCGCCGACTGGCGGACCCGGCCGGGCCGCGAACGGGCCGGCCGGCGGCGGGCCGGGCCGGAAGCCCCCGGGTGGGCCCGGACGAACGCCGTCGGTCACGACCCACCATCCGGGCGGCGCTTACGGACGGCCTTCTTCGCCGGCATGTCCGCCGGAGTCGGCGTGTCGTCCTGGTCGGCTGACTGATCGTCGCCGGTCCGGCTGATCGTCGCGGGAGGCTTGCGGGCAATGGCCTTCTTCGCGACGGCCTTCTTCGCGATCGCCTTCTTCGCGACGGGCGCGGCGGCCTGCTGGGCGACGGGCGCGGCGGCCTGCTGGGCGACGGGCGCGGCGGCCTGCTGGGCGACGGGCGCTCCGGCGGGGCCGTCGGACGGCACCAGGCCGTCGCCGGGCTGCGCCGCTCGGGTCGGATCGGGCTGCGCCGCTCGGGTCGGATCGGGCTGCGACGTGGACTTCGGCGCGGGCTCGGCGGCGGACGGACCGCTGGCCGTCGTCGCCGCGGGGGACTCGGTGGCCCGCGCCTCGCGCAGTTGCCGCTCCAGATCCCGTACCCGTCGGGTCAGCTCGGCCACCTCGTCGGCCGTCGCCAGACCGACCGCGCCGAGGGCCCGGTCGACCTCGAAGCGGACCAGCTTGGTCAACGACTCCCGGTTGGCGGCGCTGGTGCTGACCAACTCCTCGCCGAGCGCCTGCAGCTGGGCGGCGGTCGCCCCGCCCGTGCCGACGACACGACGCACCGCGTCCTGCGCCTTCTTCCGGGGCGCCTCCGCCAGGCCCAGGGCCAGTTCGAGGTAGGCGCGCCACGCGTCCTGCATGCCTTGGTCCTTCCATCGGGCGGGGTCTGCAGGTGTCACGCTACCGGGCACCCCGGACTGTCCCGTGCGGTACGGTGCCGGGGACGGCGTGGCGATCGGCGAGGGGGACATGTGGCCAGCGTGGACGAGTGCCGGCAGGCGTTGCAGGAGCTGGCCGCCCGGTTGGATCGCAACGCCGAGACGGTCCGTGAGCGTATCGACCTGGAGCGCACTCTGGCCTGCCGCATCACCGACCTGGACACGGCCTTTCACGGGCGGATCAGCGGTGGCCGGCTCGTCGAGCTGGCCGACGGCGACGACCCGAAGGCCAAGATCGCGCTGAGCACGTCCAGCGACGACCTGCTCGCCCTCGTCCGGGGCGATCTGGACGTCACCAAGGCGGTCACCTCCCGCCGGGTGTCGATCAAGGCCAACCCGTTCGACCTGATGAAGCTGCGCAAGCTCCTCTAGAGGTTCGCGCTCCCCCGGCCCGGGGTGGCGGTGGCTGGCCTCAGCCGTCAGCGCCGTCAGCCGGTTCTACGCCGCACGGACCGCCTGACGCGGCGGCTGGCCTCACGCGGTGGTCGGCCTCACGCGTCGGTGGGCAGCCCGAAGCTCTTCAGGGCGGCAGCCGCGTCCGGGCCCGCCGGGCGGATCGCCGGCGTCGTCGGGGCCGCCCAGGCCGCCGCGCACAGGGCGGCCAGCGCGTCCAGCGCCCGGCCGTTACCCGCCAGCTCCAGCGTCCCGTCGCGGTCCGTGACGGACCAGCCGCCGGCGTCCGTCGGGCCCGGGACCCGCACCGCCGCCGCCGGGTCGAAGAGCCCCGCCAGGTCCCGCGCGACGTACGTGGGCCGCCGTCGTGGCTCGGCCGCGAGCAGCTCGGGTACGTCACTGACACCGGTGAGGACGAGCAGACTGTCCAGCCCCGCGCGACGGGCGCCCTCGATGTCGGTGTCCAGCCGGTCTCCGACGACAAGTGCCTTTCCGCCGTCGCCGCGCCGGGCGGCGGTGTCGAACAGGGCCGACTCCGGCTTACCGACCACCAGGTCCGGATCCCGCTCCAACGCGGTCCGCAGCACCGCGACCAGTGACCCGTTGCCCGGCAGCGGGCCTCGGGCGCTGGGCAGCGTACGGTCGGTGTTGGTGGCGACCCAGATCGCGCCGGCCCGGACCGCGAGCGACGCCTCGGCCAACTCGGCCCAGCCGACCTGCGGGCCGTAGCCCTGCACCACCGCGGCCGGCTTCTCGTCGGCGCGAGCGACCGGGGTCAGTCCGACCGCCCGTAGCTCGGCGCGCAGCGCCTCCGCGCCGACCACCAGCACCCGAGCGCCGGCCGGGAGCCGGTCGCGGAGCAGCTCGGCCGCCGCCGCCGCGGAGGTGAGGACCTCCTCCGGCCGCGCCGGCACGCCCATCCCGGTCAGCAGGTCGGCGACGTCGCTGGAGCGACGTGAGGCGTTGTTGGTGGCGTACGCCACCGCCCGCCCCTCGGCGTGCAGTTGGGCCACCGCCTCGACGGCGCCGGGAATCGGCCGGTCGATCAGGTAGATCACACCGTCCAGGTCGAAGACGACCAGGCTGTACCCGTCGATCAGCCGCTTCCCGGCGTCCGCGTTCACCGCTGCGTCGACTCCGGCTCGTCGCCCCGGATGGGGGCGGTCTCGTCGCCGCTCACGACCCGGCCACCGTCGTCGGCGGGCGTGGTCAGAGCCGGGGAGGCGTTGTCCTTCTCCGGAGCGAGCAGGTCGTCGTCACCGTCGACGTCCTCGTCGTCACCGTCGACGTCCTCGACATCCACCCGGTCGGCGTCCGTCGCCAAGCGACCGGTGACGCCGTCCTCCTCGTCGTCGTCGAAGTCCTCGTCCTCGTCCTCGAAGTCCTCGTCGTCGTCGGGGTCCTCGTCCTCGAAGTCCTCGTCGTCGTCGGGGTCGTCCTCGTCGTCGTCACCTGCGGTCAGGTCCGTGTCCGGCTGAGCCGGTACGGCGCCCGGCGTGCCCGGTCCGGCGGCGATCTCCTCGGTCTCGTCCTCCTCGTCGCCCTCGATGACGACGCCGTCGAGTTCGAGCAGCCGCTCCGCGGCGTCGGTCTCGCCCTCGGTGTCCACGTCGGCGGCACGGGAGAACCACTCGCGAGCCTCCTCACGCCGGCCCACCGCGAGCAGCGCGTCGGCATACGCGTACCGCAGTCGCGCCGTCCACGGCGCTGCCGTCTCGCTGGTCAGGTCGGGCACCTGGAGCATGGCGACCGCGGCGTCCTTCTGGCCGAGATCACCCCGCGCCCCGGCGGCGACGATCAGCAGCTCGATCGCGACGGCCTGGTCCAGCTTCTCCTGGTCGGCGCCCCGGTACAGGTCGATCGCCCGCTCCGGCCGGCCGAGCGCGCGCTCGCAGTCGGCGAGCACGGCGAGGTGACTCTGCAAACCGGTCATCCGATGGTACGTCCGAAGCTCGGCGATCGCGGTCTGCCACTCCCCCGCGTGGTACGCGGCCAAGCCGACCGCCTCGCGGACAGCGGAGATCCGCGACGCCAGCCGCCGGGCGGCCAGCGCGTGGGCCAACGCCTCGGCCGGGTCCTCGTCGATCAGCTGACCGGTGGCGACCAGGTGTCGGGCCACGGTCTCGGCGACCGGCTTGTTCAGCGAGAGCAGCTCGGCACGGACATCCTTGTCGAGGTCGGTCGCGACGATGTCGTCCGGTAGGACCGGGGCCGCGCCGCGCCCACCCTCGGACGCCTCCGGGCCGGCCCCACGCTCGTCGCGGCGGTGGTCGTCCTCGCGACGCGGCCGGTCGTCGGCCCGGAAGCCGCCGTCACGGTCGCCACCGCGGTATCCACCCTCACGGGGAGCACCACCCTGCCGGCGGTCGCCACCTCGGAAACCGCCATCACGGT
This sequence comes from Micromonospora sp. NPDC049107, assembly GCF_040648595.1. Taxonomy (NCBI): domain Bacteria; kingdom Bacillati; phylum Actinomycetota; class Actinomycetes; order Micromonosporales; family Micromonosporaceae; genus Micromonospora; species Micromonospora sp. NPDC049107. Next base: position 1,117 of record NZ_JBEZEC010000006.1, on the reverse strand, counting down.
CGCCACCCCGGAAACCACCCTCGCGCGACGCGCCCGGACGCGGGGCGCCACGCTCACCGCCCCGGAAGCCACCGGAGTCACGGTCCCCGCCCCGGAAGCCACCCTCGCGGGGCGGACCGGAGCGACCACGGTCACCGCCACCCTGGTAGCCACCCTCACGACGGTCGCCACCACGGAAACCACCCTCGCGGTCACCGCTGCGGAAGCCACCTTCGCGCGGCCCGCCGGAGCGCGTCGCGTCGCGGAAACCACCCTCACGGCGCTCTCCACCACGGAAGCCGCCCTCGCGGTCGCCACCCCGGAAGCCACCTTCACGGCGGTCGCCACCACGGGAACCACCGTCGCGATCGCCGCCGCGGAAGCCACCCTCGCGGGGCGGACCGGAGCGACCACGGTCACCGCCGCCCTGGTAGCCACCCTCACGACGGTCCCCACCACGGAAACCGCCCTCGCGGTCACCACCGCGGAAGCCACCTTCACGGCGCTCTCCACCACGGAAGCCGCCCTCGCGATCGCCGCCGCGGAAGCCACCCTCACGGGACGGACCGGAGCGACCACGGTCACCGCCGCCCTGGTAGCCACCCTCGCGGTCGCCACCCCGGAAGCCACCTTCACGACGGTCGCCACCACGGAAACCACCGTCACGGTCACCGCCGCGGAAGCCACCCTCGCGGGGCGGACCGGAACGACCACGGTCACCGCCGCCCTGGTAGCCACCCTCACGACGGTCCCCACCACGGAAACCACCCTCGCGGCCGCCACCCTCGCGGTCACCACCGCGGAAGCCACCCTCACGGGACGGACCGGAACGACCACGGTCACCGCCACCCTGGTAGCCACCCTCACGACGGTCCCCACCACGGAAACCACCGTCACGGTCACCGCCGCGGAAGCCACCCTCGCGGGGCGGACCGGAACGACCACGGTCACCGCCACCCTGGTAGCCGCCCTCACGACGGTCGCCACCACGGAAACCACCCTCGCGGTCACCACCGCGGAAGCCACCTTCACGACGGTCACCGCCGCGGAAGCCACCCTCACGGGACGGACCGGAACGACCACGGTCACCGCCACCCTGGTAGCCACCCTCACGACGGTCCCCACCACGGAAACCACC